>NZ_QTPW01000005.1:0-318309 GCF_003857965.1 Burkholderia sp. Bp9031 | reverse complement strand
AGCGTGAAGAAGCCGTCGGTCAGGAATCCGAAGCCGATGCAGAGGACCAGCAGAACCGGCAGCATGCCGGCGGTGCGCATCAGCGACTGCATGCGCGCGCGATGATCGGCGCCGCGCAAGAGCGGCGTACGGTTGGCCACCGGGGCCGTCGCGGAAGCGAGGTTCCGCTGCTTGGTCGGGTTGATCATTTCGGTACCTTGAATGAAGAAGGAAATGAAGGGGCCGTGGTCAGTGCGCGTCGGCGAGTTCGGCCTGCGAGCCGGTCGCGAGCGCGATGATGGCTTCCTGCGTGATCGGGGTGTGCGTGTGGCCGCCGAGTTCGCCGGCGATCTCGCCTTCGCGCATCACGAGCACGCGGTCGGCGACACCGATGATTTCCGGCAGTTCGCTCGAGATCACGATCACGCCGACGCCCGCGCGGGCCAGTTCGTTGATGATCCGGTAGATCTCGGATTTCGCGCCGATGTCGACGCCGCGGGTCGGTTCGTCGAGGATCAGCACGCGCGGCTTCGTCTCGAGCAGGCGCGACAGCAGCACTTTCTGCTGGTTGCCGCCCGACAGCGCGCCGACGTTGACGTTCGCGTGCGGCACGCGGATCGACAGCGAGGCGATCGCGTCGCGTGCGCGTTCGGCGCCGCGCGCGAGATCGAGCGCACCGAGCCGCGCATCGCGGTTGCATACGGAGATGTTGATGTTGTCGCGCACGCTCATGTCGAGGAACAGGCCCTGGCGCTTGCGGTCTTCGGTCAGGTAGATGAGGCCGGCGTCGATCGATTCGCGCGGCGAATGGGTGCCCAACGTGCGCTCGCCGAGCTTCACGTCGCCGCGGGTGCGCGTCTCCGCGCCGAAGATCAGCCGTGCGAGCTCGGTGCGGCCGGCGCCGACGAGCCCGGCGATGCCGAGCACCTCGCCGGCATGCAGGTCGAGGCTGCAGCCGCGCACGCGTTCGCCGTCGGCGATGTCGCGCACCGACAGCAGCAGGTGGCCGGGGTCGTACGGGGCATGTTCCTTCTTGTAGAAGCCGGAGATGTCGCGGCCCACCATCATCGCGACGAGCCGCTCGGCCGACAGCGATTCGCGCTCGAGCGTGCCGACGTACGAGCCGTCGCGCAGCACCGACACGCGGTCGGACAGTTCGTAGATTTCCGCCATCCGGTGGCTGATGTAGATGATCGCGAGCCCTTCCTCGCGCAGCTGGCGGATCAGGCCGAACAGATGCTCGGTCTCGCGCGAGGACAGCGGCGTCGTCGGTTCGTCCATCACGAGGATGCGCGCGCGGGTGTGCACGGCGCGGGCGATCTCGACGAGCTGCTGTTCGGCGATCGACAGCGTGCCGACGAGCGTGTCGGGCCCGAACGGCGCACCGAGGCGCGCGAGCACGTCCTGGCAGCCGCGCGCCATCGCCGCGCGGTCGATGGTGCCCCAGCGCCGGTTGCCGCGCCGCAGTTCGCGGCCGACGTAGATGTTTTCCGCGACGGTGAGGTTGGGTGACAGGCACAGCTCCTGGTAGATCACCGCGACGCCGGCATCGCGCGCGGCGAGCGGGCCGTCGACGTCGATGCGCTCGCCGTCGATCAGGATCTCGCCGCCGGCGTCGGCGCGGTAGGCACCCGAGAGGATCTTCATCAGCGTCGATTTGCCCGCGCCGTTCTCGCCCATCAGCGAATGAATCTCGCCGGGATAGACGGTCAGGCTGACGTTGTCGAGTGCGCGCACGGCCGGGAACGTCTTGCTGATTCCGCGCATCTCGAGCAGCGGTCGGGGCGAGTTAGAACGAGACATAGGCGACCTCTTGCGTATCCAGACCTGCACCTCTCAGAATCCCGGAGCGCGGTGAAAAGTTGAAGAACATCGGCAGCGTCGCGGCGCCGATCGCACCGGCGTCGGCGCCGAACGTGCCGCGCACGAGCGTCGGGGTACCGCGCGCTTCCGGCGCGGTGGCGGCGAGCGCTGCGCGCAGGCGGGTCGTCACCGCATCGAGCAGGCCTGCGTCGGTATCGGCGTCGAGCACCACCACCGGCGCATCGACGACGCACAGCACCGCGCGCAATGCAGGTGCGAGTGCGTCGACGCAGTCGTCGATCCATTCGTCGACGGCGGGCAGGCCGCGCGCGATGCAGGCCTCGAGGTCGGCGCGGTTCTCGACCGTCTCGCCGTGATGGCGCAGGTGGCGCACAAGCGCATGCAGCGACGCGCGGGCGAGCAGGATGTCCCACTGCCCGCGCGGCGGCGGCGCGGATGCCAGCCGGCTCGGCGGCACGGGCATCACGGCGATGTCGCCGGCATTGCCGGTCACGCCGCGCAGGCAGTCGCCGTCGATGGCAACGCCGCCGCCGATCGCGGGACCGATGAACAGGTAGACGAAGTCGTCGCACTGACGGCCGTACCCGTAGAACAGTTCCGCGATTGCGGCCGCATTGCCGTCGTTTTCGCCGTACACGGGTAGCGACAGCGTGCGTCCGAGGTCGCTTGCGAAGTCGACGTCTTCCCATGCGCGGAACGTGTCGGGTGCGAGACCGAGCTCGCGCATCCACGCGCCGAGGTTGTATGGTTGGGCGACGCCGACGCCCGTGAGGCGCGCGCGCTCATGCGCGGGAAGCAAGTCCTGCATCGCGTCGATGTCGCGCCGCACGATGTCTAGCACGTCGGCGGGCGGGGGGAGCTGCATGTCGTGCGAGCGGCGGCCGAGCACGTCGCCCGCGAAATTGACGAGCGCCGTCTCGATGCGCATCCGATCGAGATGGACGCCGATGCCGAACGCACCGCGCGGATCGAGACGGATCAACGAAGCCGGCTGGCCGCGCTGGCCTTCGGTACGACCGGCGAATTCGATCAGCTTTGCGTCGGCGAGCGACGCGATGATGCTGCCGACCGCCGTGCCCGTCATGTTCGCGAGACGGGCGAGGTCGGCCTTCGACGCGCTGCCCGCACGGCGCAGCGTCTTCAACAGCAGGCGCTCGTTGTAACGGCGCACGTTGACCGAGTTGCTGCCCTGGCCGATGTGCGGGCTTCTCATGGCGTCTCCTTCCATGGCGCGCCGGCTGTGGGCGCATTAAATAAATCATGCTGATTTATTTAACCGCGTGAGCGGCGGCATGTCAGCTTAGGGAAATCCCGGTTTCGTCCGGAGATGACGGCGGAGTCTGGTTTCCGGGCAAGCGTGGTGCGCGGGGAGGTCGGAAGTTTCGAATTCGTCTGATGGATTTGCTTTCAGGCACACGCCACGATTGCCTATCGGGCTGTTTGCAATACGGCAGCACGGAGATGGCGATGTCGGTGCAGGCGGGGGCATGTGGCGCGGGCTGCAGGTCGCTTGTTCATCGACGCGGCGGCGGAAGCCGCCCTGCGTCTGCTTCTATTTGAGAGAAAGTCCATGCACCGCACGACGCGTCCTTCGATATCGCTACTTGACCCATACACCGGTAGCGAACCGCTGCCGCTTTACTCGACGACGGTGACCGTTACTGGTGGCGAGTCGGCGCATGGACGGTCGTCCGGACATGTGCGTTCGGCAACCGGCGAACTGGATGTGTCGTTGCGCTTGCCGGTTGAACTGGGTGGCACGGGTGGCGGCACGAATCCGGAGCAGCTATTCGCGGCCGGCTTCGCCGCATGTTTTCATGGCGCGTTGGTGCTGGTCGCGACGAAACGCCGGATTCGACTGCCCGTCGATCTCGCGATTTCGGCCAGCGCAACGTTTCAGCGCGACCCGGCGGATGGCTGGTTTGCGCTCACGCTGGATGTCGAGGTCAGCATGCCGGGTGTGGGTGCCGATGATGCGCGTAAGCTCGTCGCCGCGACCGAGGCGATTTGTCCTTACGCGAAGATGGCGAGGGAGGGGATTGGGCACACCGTACGCATCACCGGGACGGTGTGAGCGCGATGTGAGGGGGATATCGCGCTTCCGGCAGCGGAAATGAAAAAAGGTCGGCTAAAAGCCGACCTTTTAAAAACAGATGGTGCCCAGGAGAGGACTCGAACCTCCACGGTGTTGCCACCGCTAGGACCTGAACCTAGTGCGTCTACCAATTCCGCCACCTGGGCACGTTTCGCTTGCTGCGATGCGAAGACCGCTATTCTAGCGTGTCTGAAGAACCTGTCAATAGAATTTGAGGTCGCGAACGAAAATAATTTGGCGGCTTGCCTGCGGGGCTAGAGATGCGCGTCGTAGCGAGGGGGCGATGCGACAAGATGCCGGGCATATGGATGCTGCCATGACTGCGCGTTATCTATTCGGCGCCGGAAATGAAAAAGGTCGGCTAAAAGCCGACCTTTTTAAAAACAGATGGTGCCCAGGAGAGGACTCGAACCTCCACGGTGTTGCCACCGCTAGGACCTGAACCTAGTGCGTCTACCAATTCCGCCACCTGGGCACGTTTTGCAGTAGCTGCTTGCTGCAAAGAAGTGAAATTATAGCGTGTCTGTAGAGGCTGTCAACACCATTTGATCATTGGCGATAAAAATATCGCGCGTTGCATGTTCGGGTTTTCAGACGCCGATCGGATCCGCACGCTTCGCCGTGAAATTCCAGCGCAACGCTTCGCTCGTGTCGACGCGAGCGGGTAGCAAACCGGCTGCGAGGAACGTATCGGCGATCTTCTGCTGCTCACCAAAGTTCTGCGTGACCACGTCGCGCACGAGATAGCTGCGTCGCGCGTTCGCGCGCTCGATCGTCTTCGCGTCGAGTCCCCAGATCGGCGCCAGGGTATTGGCAGCCTCTTGCTGGTGTTCGCGCAGCCATGTGCCAGCCTGCGACAGACGATCGAACACGATCTGGATGACGTCTGGGCGCGCGGCAGCAAAGCTGCTCGATGCGAGGTAGTAGCGCTGGTATGAAGCAAGCCCGTTGCCATCGGCCAGAATCCGCACGTCGGGATTCGAGTCGACGGACGCGACGTACGGATCCCACGTGATCCACGCATCGACGCTGCCGCGCTCGAACGCCGCGCGGCCATCCGCCGGTGTCAGGTAGTGGATCGCCGTATCGGCAGGGGCGAGCTTGGCGCGCGTGAGTGCGGCAAGCAGCAGGTAGTGGCTGCCGGCAGCCTTCGTGACGGCGATGCGCCTGGCCTTCAGATCGGCGAGCGTGCGCAGTGCACTGTCGCGCTTGACGATAATGGCCTGCGCTTTCGGCGACGGCGCTTCCTGCGCGACGTACACGAAGCGCGCATGTGCGGCTTGTGCGAAGACGGGAACCGTGTCGGCCACGTCGGCGCTGAAATCGACGGCGCCGACATTGAGCGCTTCGGTGAGCGGCAAGCCGCTCGCGAACTCGTGCCACGACACGCGCAGGCCGAGCGGAGCGAGCGACTGCTCCAGCGTGCCGCGCGTCTTGAGTAGCGTAATGAGCGTCGACGATTTCTGGTATCCGATGCGCAGTGCGGATGGCGTGTTCTCTGCGTGAGTCCGGATGCCGGCGGCGCTCAGGCCGACGGCCAGCATCGCATGCGTGAATACGCGGCGGTTCATCGACGTCATGTGGAGAATTCCTCGTTGGGCTCGTTGAGAGCAAGGCGGCTAACGTACCAACGGGGAGGGCAATCAATAACTGATTAATTCTGCTATCGATCGGAGCGGCGGGTATATGGCGCGGCCAGTGCGTGCAATGTGCGCGCCGGAAATGAAAAAGGTCGGCTAAAAGCCGACCTTTTTAAAAACAGATGGTGCCCAGGAGAGGACTCGAACCTCCACGGTGTTGCCACCGCTAGGACCTGAACCTAGTGCGTCTACCAATTCCGCCACCTGGGCACGTTTTGCAGTAGCTGCTTGCTGCAAAGAAATGAAATTATAGCGCCCCAATTATTGGTGTCAACACTTTTTTGCGATGCGCCGCAAACCGGCCGCTGTGGCGCCTGGGCGCGGCATTCGCGTCATTTCGCAACACAGGCGGGTGATAGAATGATCCGCCGCCGTCACTATAGAACTGTCTGACGGACACTTCTATGTTGATGCCGTGCACCGTCAGTCAACGCAACGAGAACAATCATCGACAAACCCTTGAGCAAATATCCGTACCCCATTCCGAGCCGTGAAGAAATTCTCGGCGTGCTGCGTACGAGCGACGCGCCGCTGGCCGCCAACGACATCGCCGAAGCGCTGTCGATCAAGCGTCAGGAGCGCGAGGGGTTCTTCCGGCGAGTCGCCGCGATGGAACGCGACGGCCAGATCCGCCTCGACAAGCGCGGCCACTACCAGCTCACTCATCCGTCGAACTTCGTGGCCGGTCGCGTGCAGGGGCATCGCGACGGCTACGGATTCGTGATCCGCGACGACGGCCAGGACGACCTGTTTTTGCCGAACGGCGAAATGCAGAAGGTGATGCACAACGACCGCGTGCTCGCGCGGATCGTCGGCTACGATCGCCGCGGCCGGCCGGAAGGCCATGTCGTCGAGGTCACCGAGCGTGCGAACAAGCGTGTGATCGGCCGCCTGCTCAATGAAAATGGCGCGCTGATCGTCGCTCCGGAAGACAAGCGTATCGGCCACGACATCCTGATCACGCAGAACGTGAAGAAGGCGAAGGTGGGGCAGGTCGTCGTCGTCGAGCTGACCGACTTCCCGAGCCGTCATTCGCAACCGCTCGGCCGCGTCGTCGAAGTGCTCGGCGACATCGACGATCCGGGCATGGAAATCGAGATCGCCGTGCGCAAGTACGGCGTGCCGCACGAATTCAGCCAGCCGGCACTCGACGAAGCCGCCGCGCTGCCGGACAAGGTGCGGCCGGCCGACCTGCGTTTCCGCGTCGATTTGCGCGACGTGCCGCTCGTGACGATCGACGGCGAGGACGCCCGCGACTTCGACGATGCCGTCTACTGCGAGCCGACCAAGGTCGGTCGCGGCGACGGCTTCCGCCTGATCGTCGCGATCGCCGACGTGTCGCACTACGTACAGCCGGGCAACGGTCTCGACGCCGACGCGCTGGAGCGCAGCACGTCGGTCTATTTCCCGCGTCGCGTGATCCCGATGCTGCCCGAGAAGCTGTCGAACGGGCTGTGCTCGCTGAATCCGCAGGTCGACCGCTGCGTGCTCGCGTGCGACATGGTGATTACCGCGCGCGGCGAGATCAAGGCGTACCAGTTCTATCCGGCGGTCATCCATTCGGCCGCGCGCCTGACGTACACCGAAGTCGCCGCCGTGCTGTCGAATACGAAGGGGCCGGAGGCGGCGCGCCGCGCGGACCTGCTGCCGCACCTGCAGGACTTGTACGGCGTCTACAAGGCACTGTTCGCTGCCCGCCAGAAGCGCGGCGCGATCGACTTCGACACGACCGAGACGTACATCGTCTGCAACTCGCAGGGCAAGATCGAGCAGATCGTGCCGCGTCAGCGCAACGATGCGCACAAGCTGATCGAGGAATGCATGCTGGCCGCGAACGTCTGCGCGGCCGACTTCCTGAAGCGCAACAAGCACCCGGGCCTGTACCGCGTGCACGCGGGGCCGACGCCGGAGAAGCTGGAGAACCTGCGCGCGTTCCTGCGCGGCATGGGCCTGTCGCTCGGTGGCGGCGACAAGCCGCACGCGAGCGACTACGCGGCGCTGATGGCGCAGATTCGCGACCGGCCCGATGCGCAGATGCTGCAGCCGATGCTGCTGCGCTCGATGCAGCAGGCCGTCTACAGCCCGGACAACATCGGCCACTTCGGTCTCGCGTATGAGGCGTACGCGCACTTCACGAGCCCGATCCGCCGCTATCCCGACTTGCTCACGCACCGCGCGATCTACGCGATCCTGTCCGGCAAGAAGTACGCACCGAAGGCGCCGGACGGCTTCGAGCTGAACACCGCGCTGTCGCCGCGCGCCCGCGCGATGCAGCAGGCCGACGACGAAGCGCGCGGCCGTTCGCGCTCGAACACGGCGATCTGGGAAGAACTCGGCCTGCACTGCTCGGCGAACGAGCGGCGTGCCGACGAAGCGTCGCGCGACGTCGAGGCCTGGCTCAAGTGCTACTTCATGCGCGACAAGCTCGGCGAGGAGTACGGCGGGATGGTGAACGGCGTCACGTCGTTCGGCATCTTCGTGCAGCTCGATACGCTGTTCATCGAAGGGCTCGTGCACGTCACGGAGCTCGGCTCGGACTATTTCCAGTACGACGAGATCAAGAACGAGCTGCGCGGCGAGCGCACCGGCATCCGCTATCGCCTGTCGGATCGCGTGCGCGTGCAGGTGAGCCGCGTCGATCTCGACGCGCGCAAGATCGATTTCCGTCTCGTGCGCGATACACCCGTGAAGGCGCCGCGCCCCGCGCCGGCGCCGGTTGCTGCCGGTAACGGCAACGATCGCGGCGGCCCGCGCGTGCGCTCGTTGCCGCCGGCGGAGGATGCCGTGCCGCGACGCAAGAAGGCGGCAAGCGCGCCGACCGTCGCGGTGAAGGAAGCGCGTGCAGCGCGTGCAGCGAAGAAGAAGGGCGGCACGGCGGCGAAGACGGCCGCGAAGAAGCCACACGCGCGCAAGAAGTATTGAGCGCTCGGGGCGGCGCGAAGCGCACGCCCTTGCAGTATCGAGAGACGCCGCGTTCTACCGGTCACCGGCCGGCAACGCGGCGCTTTCCTTTTCCATGGATCGCGGCTGCGCGCGTTGCGCGGCCGCACGTTTGATCGAAGGTTGTTCCAGTCATGTCACGTCTGAAGGTTCTTTACGGTTTTCATGCGGTGACCGCACGTTTGCGGCACGATGCATCGACGGTTGCGGAGGTGCTGTACGACCAGACGCGCCGCGACCGCCGCATGCAGGACTTCCTGCACGCCGCGAAGGAAGCGGGCGTGCGACTGATCGCGGCCGACGAAACCCGCCTGTGGGGGCTCGCGCACACCGAGCGCCATCAGGGCGTCGTCGCGCGCGTCGAGGACGTTCCGCTCGCGCAGAACCTGTCCGAGTTGCTCGACGGCATCCAGGGCCCGGCGCTGCTGCTGGTGCTCGACGGCGTCACCGATCCGCACAACCTGGGCGCATGCCTGCGTGTCGCCGATTCGGCCGGCGCGCATGCGGTGATCGCACCGCGCGACCGCGCGGTCGGCCTGAACGCGACAGCAGCGAAGGTCGCGAGCGGCGCAGCCGACACGGTGCCGTACATCACGGTCACGAACCTCGCCCGCGCGCTGCGCGAGCTGAAGGACGCGGGTGTGTGGATCATCGGCACGTCGGACGAAGCGTCGGCGACGCTGTACGAAACGAAGCTCGACGGCCCCGTTGCCATCGTGATGGGTGCGGAAGGCGAAGGCATGCGCCGGCTCACGCGCGATACGTGCGACGAAGTGATGAGCATCCCGATGGCCGGCAGCGTGGAAAGCCTGAACGTGTCGGTTGCGAGCGGCGTGTGCCTGTATGAAGCGGTGCGGCAGCGGCGCGTGAAGGGCTGATACACGGGCTGACGCACGCGGTCTCGCGTGATGCGCGGGCCACCATGACCCGCACGACGCGTGCCGCGATTGCGCGCGGCACGCGGCTCCCGGAACTCGCGAACCATGACCCTGTTTCGCCTCGGCGCATCGTGCGCCGTCCTTGGCCTGCTGGCCGCCTGCACGTCGCCGTCGCTGGTCGAGCGCGGCACCTATTACGCCGACACGAGCCTGCACGCACGCGGCGCCGATTCGCGAATCCGCTTTCTCGTGATGCATTACACGGAAAGCGACGAAGCGAAATCGCTGCGTACGCTGACGGGCGATTCGGTCAGCGTGCACTACGTGGTGCCGCCGCAACCGCGCATCGAACACGGGATGCCGGTCGTCTACCAACTCGTTCCCGAATCGAAGCGCGCATGGCACGCCGGCATCAGCGAATGGCAGGGCACGACCGAGCTCAATGCGGCATCGATCGGCATCGAGAACGTGAACCGCGGGCCGCTCGATCCGCAAAACCGTACCTGGCAGCCGTATCCGCCCGAACAGGTCGATGCGCTGATTCGTCTGTCGAAGGATATCGTCGCGCGCTACCAGATTCCGCCGACGCGCGTGGTCGGACATAGCGATATCGCGCCGCAACGCAAGATCGATCCGGGGCCGCTGTTCCCATGGCATGCGCTCGCGCAAGCCGGCGTTGGCGCATGGCCGGACGATGCGACCGTGACCGCACGGCTCGGCGGGCGCGATCCGCACGCGCTCGTCGACGTGCGCGAATTGCAGCTGAAACTCGCGCGCTACGGCTACGACGTGCCGACCGACGGCGTGCTCGATGAGCGCACGCGGCGCGTATTCGCCGCGTTCCAGATGCATTTTCGGCCGTCCGACTATGCGGGCGATCCGGACGCCGGAACCGACGCGATCGCGCAGGCACTGCTCGACAAGTATTTTCCTGCCACGCCGGCCACCGGCAGCGCGTCGGCCACCGGCGCGCCCTGACCGGCGGCGTGCCCGGCGCCGACACCCGCACGGAAAAAGCCCGAGCCGTCTTCCGAGTCCGGTAAACTGGCGGTTTTCCGCAATCCTGCTGTATTCCCACCTCATGACTCAAGACGAACTCAAACGCCTGGTTGGCCAGGCGGCCGCCGATTATGTGATCCAGAACGTGCCGGAAGGCGCCGTGATCGGGGTCGGCACCGGCTCGACCGCCAACTGCTTCATCGACGCGCTCGCGACTGTCAAATCGCGCTATCGCGGCGCCGTATCGAGCTCGATCGCGACGACCGAACGCCTGAAATCGCACGGCATCAAGGTGTTCGATCTGAACGAGGTCGAATCGCTGCAGGTGTACGTCGACGGTGCCGACGAGATCGACGCAAGCGGCGCAATGATCAAGGGCGGCGGCGGCGCGTTGACGCGCGAGAAGATCGTCGCGTCGGTGGCCGATACGTTTGTCTGCATCGCGGACGGCAGCAAGCGCGTGCCGGTGCTCGGTGCCTTCCCGCTGCCGATCGAGGTCGTGCCGATGGCGCGCACGGCGATCGGCCGGCGCGTGACCGCGCTCGGCGGCGTGCCGGTGTTGCGCGTGACGAAGGACGGCGCGCCGTACATTACCGACAACGGCAACGAGATCATCGACGTGAAGGGGCTGCAGATTGCCGATCCGCGCGGTTTCGAAGCGCAGGTCAACGCATGGCCGGGCGTCGTGACGGTCGGCCTGTTCGCCGAGCGCGGCGCGAATCTGTGCCTGCTCGGCACGGCGAACGGCGTCGAGACGATCGTTTATCCCGGTTAATTAAAACTGAATGAGAAGCAGTCCGTAATGGCATCAGGATGCCGTAATGGATTGCATGTTTAAATTTTGAGAGAACCGCGGCCCGGCAAGCGCAGAGCGCTTCCCGGGCTTTTTTTGAAGCCTTATAAATCACCCCGTCTAAAAGAGGGATAACCCTGTCAGGTGTTTACCAGATAGCGAAATATCCTCGAACTCATCAACTTATAGATCATAAGAACAGTCGTAACCAGGGCCGGCGGAACTGCGGAGCAGGTGTTCGCAAATCGACGCACGGGGAGGTGTCATGGAGCAGGGCAAAGACCGGTCACTGGTCGCCAAAGTGATGGATGGGCTTGTCGAGGGTATCGTCGAGGACAAGTACGGCGGCATTTTGCCGCCGCAGGATGTGCTGTCGAAAGAGTTCGATGTCAGTCGTACGGTGATGCGCGAAGCATTATCGATGTTGCTTGCACGCGACATGCTCGACGTGCGTCCGAAAGTCGGTACGCGCGTTCGGCCGATGCGC
Organism: Burkholderia sp. Bp9031; assembly: GCF_003857965.1. Classification (NCBI taxonomy): domain Bacteria; kingdom Pseudomonadati; phylum Pseudomonadota; class Betaproteobacteria; order Burkholderiales; family Burkholderiaceae; genus Burkholderia; species Burkholderia sp. Bp9031. The sequence continues at coordinate 306,674 of NZ_QTPW01000005.1, read as the reverse complement.
GACTGGCGCATGATCGATGAAGACGTCGTGAGCTGGCGGTTTCGTGCGAAGCCGGATCCGCAGTTCATGCGCGACGTCATCGAATTCCGAATGCTGATCGAACCGCGCGCGACCGCGCAGGCGGCGGTCCGTGCGACGGCCGTCGACATCGCTGGCATCCGCGAAGCGTTCGAGGCGTTCAAGGTGTTGCAACCGGGCGACCCCGGCTACGACACGGCGGACGAACTGCTGCACACGCGGATCGTCCAGGCGAGCGGCAACCAGTTCTTCCAGCAGATGGCGGCGATCGTGCGCGGTGCGGTGCGGCTCGTGAATCCGCGCGTCGTGCAGAAGGATGGCGCGCACGACATCGCGGTCAAGGCGCATGCGCGCGTCGTCGATGCGATCGAACGCCGCGACCCCCGTGAAGCCGAAGCGGCATCGCTCGCGCTGATCGATTTCAGCGCCGACGAGATCTCGCGCGATTTCTCCGTCGACGTGCCCGTGCGCGCCTGAATCCGAACGCGTCGCTTATCCGTGAGCCGGCAAGCCGTTTATCATGACGGCCGGCCGGCAGCATGCCGGCCGCCACCGTCATACGACCGACACGGAAGATCCGGATGAACGACTTCGACAACCGCCCGGTGCGCTTCGGCATCGTCGGCGCTGGCAGCATTGCACGCCGTTTCGCGCAAAGCCTCGCTCACGTGCCCGGTGCCATGCTCGCCGGCGTGTGGGCCCGCCGCGCCGACGCGGCAACCGCCTTCTGCGACAACTGCGGCGGCACGCCTGCCGCCAGCCTCGATGCACTGCTCGCGAGCGACATCGACGCGATCTACATCGCGACCCTTCACGACAGTCATGCGCACTATGCGCAGGCGGCACTCGCCGCCGGCAAGGCCGTGCTGTGCGAAAAGCCGGCGACGCTGAACGCGACGCAACTCGACGGCGTGCTGGATGCCGCCCGCGCCGCCGGACGGCTCTTCATGGAAGCGATGAAGCCGCCGTTCTTTCCGTTGTACCGTCAACTGCGCGCCCACCTGGATGACGATCCGATCGGCGAGATCCGGCTCGTGCGCGCGGGCTGCGCGTCGTCGTCGGTGCCTGGCGATCATTCCGTCTATCGTCTCGATCGTGCCGGCGGTGCGCTGCTCGACATCGGGATCTACGAAGCGTTTCTCGCAGTCGACTGGCTCGGTGCCGCATGCGACGTGCAGACGCTCGGGCGCGTCGGCGCGACGGGCGTCGATGTATTCGCAAGCCTGAACAGCTGCCACGCGAACGGCGGCATCGCGCAGCTTTTCTGCGGGCTCGACGCGATGGGTCGTGGTGACGCGCTGATCGCCGCGGCCGGCGGCCACGTGACGATTCACGAGAAGTGGTGGAACCCCGCGCGGGCGACGATTCGCTATGCCGACGGGCGTACCGTCGAACTCGACGCACCGTTCGACGGCGGTGGCCTGAACTACGAGACCGCGCATTTCTGCGACCTGCTGCGCGCGGGCAAACTCGAGAGCCCGATCATGACGCACGACCATTCACGACAGATGATCGCGATGACCGACGCGGCACGCGCGGCGCTCGGCGTGCGCTATACGGGCGAGTAGGCGGGAAGGACGGGGCCGGGCGCGCATCCGCGGCCCGGCGCCGATGCAACGTGCTTAGTGCCGCGCGGGCAGTGACAGGCGCTTTTCGTACCAGCGCTGGACCCATTCGAGGATCTGGCACAACACCCAGTAGACAGCTGCTGCGGCAAGGTACAGCGGCAACGGCTGGTAGGTCGCCGCGATCACTTCCTGCGCGCTGCGCAGCAGCTCGGTCACGGTGATCACGGACACGAGCGACGTGTCCTTGATCAGGCTGATCAGGCTGTTCGACAGGCTCGGCACCGCGATACGCAGTGCCTGCGGGCCGATCACGTAGCGCAGCGTCTGCCCCCAGGACAGCCCGAGGCTGTATGCGGCCAGCCATTGGCCGCGCGCGATTCCGTTGATCGCGCCGCGCATGCTTTCGGACATGTAAGCGGCGACGTTCGCGGACAGCGCGATGACGCCGGCCGGCGTCGGATCGAGCGAGATACCGAGGCTCGGCAGCCCGTAATAGATCACGAAGATCTGCACGAGCAGCGGCGTGCCGCGCATCAGGCTCACATATGCGCGCGCGAGCCAGGCGAGCGCGTTGACCCAGATGCGTTCGAAGCCCTCGAGCGATTCGCTTTGCCGGATGCCCATCATCGCGAGCACGACGGCGCCGAGCAGGCCGAACACCATCGACAGCACGGCGAACTTGACGGTCAGTACGGCACCCTGGGCGAGCACCGGCAGCGATTGGACGAGCAGGGACGTTGTCGACATGGAATACGAATCGAATGCGTGCGCGAAAGCGCAATCATAAACCGGACCAGTAAAACAAAGGGCGGCATCGTTGCGGATGCCGCCCTTTACGGCCCGCCGTCAGGCGGGAAACACAGGCGTGCTTACTTGATCGGCTTCGTCACGTCGATGCCGAACCACTTGTCCGAGATCTTCGTGAACGTGCCGTCGGCTTCGAGTTGCGCCATGGCGTCGTCGATCGCCTTCTGGAACTTCGGATTGCCCTTCTTGAACGGGATGCCCGACGGATTCGCCGAGCCGACGTTCGCGCCCGGACGCAGCGGCAATTGCGAGTTCTTCGTCAGGTACGCGAGCATCAGGCGGTCGTTCAGTGCCGCGTCGAGACGCCCGGCCGCGAGGTCGCGCAGGTACTCGGGCGCGCCCGGGTACGTCTTCACGTCGATGCCGGGTACCGACTTCGCCATGTCCATGTAGTTCGTGCCGAGCGCGACGCCGAGCTTCTTGCCCTTCAGGTCTTCGAGCGACTTGAACTGGCGCGTGTCGTCCTTGCGCTGGATCAGCTGCGCGGACGAGTACGTGTAAGCGGGCGAGAAGTCGAGCGTTTCCTTGCGCTTGTCGGTGATGCCGACCTGGTTGGCGATCACGTCGAACTTGCCGGCCTGCAGGCCCGCGATGATGCCGCTCCATTCGGTTGTGACGAACTCGGCCTTCACGCCGAGCTTCGCGGCGACGGCCTTCGCGATGTCGACATCGAAGCCGACGAGTTCGCCTTGCGGGTTCTTCGAGTTGAACGGCGGGAACGTGCCTTCGAGGCCGACGCGCAGCGTGCCGCGTTGCTTCACCTGGTCGAGGAGGTCGGCCGCATGCGCGGTGGCGGCGGCGAACGACGTGCCGATCAGGCCGGCGATCAGCAGCTTCTTCAGCAGCGAAATTTTCATCGTGTGAGCTTCCTTGCCCCGGCGGGGCGCTTGATTCTGACAGTGGCGTCGATCATAGCAAAAATGCAATCGACCACTAAATATTGTTTGTTTATGGCTATATTACGCGGCGCGTTCGCGCGCGATGGCCTTCACGCATTCGGCCACGAGCGCGGGGCCGCGATAGATGAAGCCCGTGTACAGCTGGACGAGCGACGCACCGGCCGCGAGTTTCGCGCGTGCGTCGTCGCCCGAGAAAATGCCGCCGACGCCGATGATCGGCACCGCGCTGCCGACTTCGGCATGCAGCTTGCGGATCACTTCGTTCGACGCGTCGAACACCGGACGGCCCGACAGGCCACCGGCTTCGTCCGCGTGCGGCAGGCCCTGCACGGCCGCGCGCGACAGCGTCGTGTTGGTGGCGATGACCGCTTCGATCTTGTGGCGCAGCAGCGTGTCGCCGATTTCCTTCACCTGTTCGTCGTCGAGATCGGGGGCGATCTTCAGCGCGAGCGGCACGAGCTTGCCGTGCAGGTCGGCGAGGCGCTGCTGCTTGTCCTTCAGCGCGGCGAGCAGCGCGTCGAGTTCGCCCGCGCCTTGCAGCTGGCGCAGGTTCTTCGTGTTCGGCGACGAAATGTTGATCGTCACGTAGCTCGCGAACGGGTACACGCGCTCGAGGCAATAGAGGTAGTCTTCCGCGGCGCGTTCGATCGGCGTGTCGGCGTTCTTGCCGATGTTCAGGCCGAGGATGCCGCGATAGCGGGCCGCCTGGACGTTCTTCACGAACTGGTCGACGCCGTGGTTGTTGAAGCCCATCCGGTTGATCAGCGCTTCGGCCTGCGGCAGGCGGAACATCCGCGGGCGCGGATTGCCCGGCTGCGGGCGCGGCGTGACCGTGCCGACCTCGATGAAGCCGAAGCCGAGCGATGCGAGGCCGTCGATGGCCGCGCCGTCCTTGTCGAGGCCGGCCGCGAGGCCGACCGGGTTGCGGAACGTGAGCCCCATCACGGTGCGCGGCGCATCGGGCACACGGGCCGACAGCGCGCAGGCGAGGCCTGTGCGGCCGGCCGCGCCGAGCGCGCGCAGCGTGAGGTGGTGAGCGTCTTCCGCATCCATCTTGAACAGGGATGCGCGGGCCAGCGGATAGAGGGAACTGAACACGGGAATTGGGCGGACAGCCGGAATGAATGACAACCCGCTATTTTACCGGGAGTTGCGCGGCAAGGGCGGGCTTTGCTTCGCGCGCGCCGGCGGTGGCGTTGCTCGTGCGGTGCGGCGGCGCGTGCACGGGCAGAAACGGCGCCCGTTGCAGGCGCGAAGCCGCGCCGCGGGACGACCTCTCAACCCGACCCGGAATGTCCGCCTGGCAGCGGCGCGCGGGCCAGTGCCGCGTCGACCGGCGGCAAGTCGACCCGATCGGGATCGAGTACTTTCCAGCGGCCGTCGAGCAACCCTTCGAGCGGATGGAAGTTCGCCTTGTAGGCCATCTTCGGGCTCTCGCGGATCCAGTAGCCGAGATACACGTACGGCAGGCCGAGGCTCCTCGCCTGCTCGATCTGCCACAGGATGTTGTAGGTGCCGTAGCTCGAGTGCTGGTCGTCGGGTTCGAAGAACGTGTAGACCGACGAAAGTCCGTCGCCGAGGATGTCGATCATGCTGACCATGCGCAGCTTGCCCGGCTCGCCGCCCGGCGCGTCGAGGTCGCGGAATTCGACGAGGCGCGAATTGATCCGGCTCTGCAGCAGGAACTGCTCGTACTGGTCGCGGCTGTCGCGGTCCATGCCGCCGCCCGCGTGGCGCGCGGACTGATAGCGCATGTAGAGCGCGTAGTGCTCCTCGTCGTAGTGCAGCGGAGAGACCGTCGCGACGAGCGCGCGGTGCCGCTTCCACATCCGGCGCTGCGTGCGCGACGGCGCAAACGCGCCGACCGGCACGCGCACCGGCACGCACGCACGGCAGCCGTCGCAGTACGGGCGATAGGTGAACACGCCCGAGCGCCGGAAGCCGGCCTTCACGAGCTCGGTATAGATGTCGGAGTTGATCAGGTGGCTTGGCGTCGCGACTTGCGAGCGCGCGATGCGGCCGTCCAGATAGCTGCACGGATAGGGCGCCGTTGCATAGAATTGCAGCGCCGAAAGCGGTGAAAGCGGCAGCTCAGTCGGGTGAGTCATGGGCAGCTCTCGATGCAGGGAGGGAGTGCCGCGCTAGCGCTCGGTCCCGGAGGGCGCCGCCGTTTCGGCGGGGCCCGTCAGCGCGGCGAGCATGCGCTTGTCGAACTGCCACGGAATCGGCGGTTCGGCTACCGCGCGGCGCACGTGAGCGACAAAGGCCTTGCGTGCGATCTCGCGGCCACCGAGCGACGCTAGATGCGACGTATTCTGCTGGCAGTCTATCATCTTCAGCCCCTGCTCGCGAAGGTGGGCGACGAGCGTCGCCAGCGCAATCTTCGACGCATCGGTGGCATCGGCGTACATCGACTCGCCGAAGAACATCCGTCCGAACGCGACGCCGTAGAGGCCGCCGACGCGGCGCCCGTCGTGCCACGTCTCGATGCTGTGCGCGTTGCCGGACCGGTAGAGCGACGTATACGCGTCGATGATCTCGGCCGTGATCCAGGTGCCGCGCTGTCCGCGGCGCGGCGCCTGCGCGCACGCGCGCATCACGCCCGGGAAGTCGTGGTCGACGCGCACTTCCCATGCGGGGTCGCGCAGCACGCGCCTGAGCGTCTTGCGCAGAGACGGGGACACCTTGAATTCGGCCGGCGCGAGGATCATCCGCGGGTCGGGGCTCCACCACAGCACAGGCTGGCCGTCCGAATACCACGGGAAGATGCCGCGCAGGTAGGCCTCGATCAGGCGCGACGGCAGCAGGTCGGCGCTCGCGGCGAGGAGCCCCGGCGCGCCGGTTGCGGGACCGAGCGCGCGTTCGATGGGCGGAAAGGGATCGTCCGGGCCGAGCCAGGGGACCATGGAGCGCGGGCTCAGCCGTTGCGCAGCGAGCGGAAGATATCGCCGGTATGCACGCCGTAGTCGCCGGCGGCGCGATCGGCGAAGAAGAAGCGCAGGGTTTGGCTGACGGTCGGGAACGCGATCTCGTCCCACGGAATGTCGGCTTCGTCGAACAGCTTGACTTCGAGGCTTTCCTCGCCGGCCTCGTAAGCCGGATCGGTGAGCCGCGCCAGATAGAACAGGTGGACCTGATGCACGTGCGGCACGTTGAGCAGCGTGAACAGGTTCTGCACCTCGACGCGCGCGCCGGCTTCCTCGAGCGTTTCGCGCGCGGCGGCCTCGGCCGTCGTCTCGCCCATTTCCATGAAGCCCGCAGGCAGCGTCCAGAAACCGTAGCGCGGTTCGATCGCGCGGCGGCACAGCAGGACCTGATCGCCCCAGACCGGCACCGTGCCCACCACGTTGCGCGGATTCTGGTAATGGATCGTGCCGCAGTGATCGCAGATGAAGCGCTCGCGGTTGTCGCCCGGAGGAATGCGCGCGATGACTTCGTGACCGCAGACGGAGCAGAATTTCATGACGAGTGGAAGGGACGAGGTGATGCGAGTGTATCACCGGGGCGGGGCATTCTCGAACGCGCGCGCATATGTGCGGCATGCCGCGCGAAGCGCAACGCGCGATGCGCGGGATCGGGCGTGAAAAACAAAAAGCCCGGCGTAGAGCCGGGCTTTTTGCATGAATCGGGACGTTGGTTGCGGGGGTAGGATTTGAACCTACGACCTTCGGGTTATGAGCCCGACGAGCTGCCAGACTGCTCCACCCCGCGTCCGTCGAAGAATTGAATTATATGGACTAACCCGAATGCTTGCAAGCACTTTCTGACGATCACGTTGGAATCGGGGGCGAGGCGGTTGTAGGGCCGGTACGGCAGGCGCGTGCGCTAGAATCGAGCGGTTTGCTTGTGTCGTTCATTCCTGCAGCGTAGCCGTGCGCGAATTGAATTGCGTCGGTGCCGTTGCAACACTCACTACTGCATCGACGGATTCATGGACATCGCTCACGATCTGCAATCGATCGGCGCTCAGGAACAGGCGCTCGTGTTTCCCCATTTCGACCCGGCTCGCGCCTGGGCGCTCGGCAACCGGATGCATGCGCTCGCGACGTCGCGCGGTCACGCCATTGCAATCGACATCGTCACGTTCGGCCAGCCGCTGTTCTATGTGGCGCTCGCCGGCGCGACGCCCGACAACGCCGACTGGGTGCGCCGCAAGCGCAACGTCGTCGCGCATTTCCGCCGCAGCTCCTATGCGATCGGCCTGCGCATGCAGCAGGCCGGCGCGACGCTCGCGGACAAGCACGGGTTGCCGATCTCCGAGTATTCGCCGCATGGCGGCGCGTTTCCGCTGACCGTCGCGGGGGCCGGCGTGATCGGCTCGATCACCGCATCGGGGCTGCCGCAGCGCGCGGATCACGAGTTCGTCGTCGAAGCGCTGTGCGCCGAGCTCGGGCAGGACTACGCCGTGCTGGCGCTTGCGAGGAGCTGAGCGATGCAGCTTCCGGGTTACGCATGGCTCGCGATCGCGATCGTCGCGGAAGTGATCGGCACGTCCGCGCTGCGCGCGGCGGACGGCTTCACGCGCTTCTGGCCGTCCGCGCTCGTCGTGGCCGGTTACGGCATCGCGTTCTACTGTCTGTCGCTCACATTGCGCACGATGCCCGTCGGCATCATCTATGCGGTGTGGTCGGGCGCCGGCATCGTGCTGATCACGCTCGTCGCGATGCTGCTCTATCGTCAGGTGCCGGACGTGCCGGCGGTGATCGGCCTCGGGCTGATCATCGCGGGCGTCGTGGTGCTGAACCTGTTCTCGAAGATGCAGGCGCATTGAGCGTGCGCCCGCGATACGCCGGATTCTCCACATGACCGATTCCATTTCCGCTTCCGACGAAGCTGCCCAGCTCGACGTGCGCGCGTATGTCGCGAATCGCATCGGCTATCTCGAACTGAACCGGCCGAAGGCGCTGAACGCGCTGTCGGTCGGGATGATCCGCCTGATGCAGCAGGCGCTCGATGCGTGGCGCGACGACGCCGACGTGGTCGCTGTCGTCGTGCACAGCCCGCATCCGCGCGCGTTCTGCGCGGGTGGCGACGTGCGCTTTTTCCACAACGCTTGGCAGCGCGGCGACCGCGATGCGGTGGACACGTTCTTCATCGAGGAATACACGCTCAACCACACGATCTTCACTTATCCAAAACCGTACATCGCGCTGATGCACGGCGTCGTGATGGGTGGTGGCATGGGCATTTCCCAGGCGGCGCGGCATACGGGCGGCCTGCGCGTCGTCACCGATTCGACGAAGATGGCGATGCCTGAAACGCGCATCGGCCTGTTCCCGGACGTCGGGATGAGCTGGTTCCTGGCGCGCACGCCGGGCGCGATCGGCCGTTATCTCGCGGTGACCGGCGCGACGCTCGACGCAGCCGGCGCACTGTATGCGCAGCTCGCCGACGTCTACCTGCCCGATGCCGCGCTGCCGGCGCTGCTCGATACGCTGCGCAGCGCGCGCATCGACAGCGGCGCGCAGGCCGTCGCGTGCGTGGCCGACGCGGCTGCCGCGCACAAGGTCGTGCCGACGCCCGACACGTCGGCGCTGGCCGACGCGCATGCCGGGATCGACCGGCATTTCGCGCAAGCCGATATCGGTGCGATCCTTGCGTCGCTCGACGCCGAGCAGGATTGCGCCGCAGTCGACGGATGGGTCGAGAAGGCGACGCACGCGATGCGCCGCCAGTTGTCGCCGCTGTCGATGGCCGTGTCGCTCGAAGTCGTCGAACGGGCGCGCGGTGCGACGATGGCCGATTGCCTGCGGCGCGATCTCGACCTCACGCGTTCGACGTTCGCGCACGGCGACGTGATCGAAGGTGTGCGCGCGCTGATCGTCGACAAGGACAACCAGCCCGTCTGGCGCTTCAGGTCGACTGCCGATATCGACAGGGCCGACGTGCTCGCGATGTTCGACAGCCCGTGGACGCCCGACACGCATCCGCTGCGCAACCTGAAGGACTGACACGCCGCGGTATCGAAGCGAAAAGCAAAAAGGCCGCCTGCATGTGCAGGCGGCCTTCTTATTTGCTGATGCCGATCCGGCTCGGCGGCGGTGGGCCGGAGCCTCGCCGCAAGACGTGCATTATTCGTCGCCGGCGTCGTCCGACATGAACGCACGCATGAACACGAGCGCGCCGAAGCCCCACACAGCATTCGCCGCGAAACCGGCCGCGAGCACCGGCATCATGTTGCCCGACGGCCAGATCCCGCGCAGCGGATCGATCGCGAACACGCGGGCAGCCGTCAGCACGATGCCGCCGAACACCAGCGCGCCGATCCACGGCGCCTCGCGGTCCGGCGACACGCGCAGCAGCCACGCCATCGGGATCGCGCAGCACGCGCTGATCAGCGCGTTCGCGACAAATTCAGGAATGCCGAGCGGCGCGAACGGTTGCGTGGAGAATCCGGCGGTGGCGATCAGGTCGGCCGTGTGCAGGAGCGCGAGCGTCGCTTCGCGAAAGAAGAGGGCGGCCAGGAAGCCGGACAGGAACGGCAGGATGACTTTCTGCATCGATGAGTGTATTGCAGGCGCGGCCGGCCGGGGCTGTCCGCGCGAAGTTATTCGGATAGGTGCGTCATTATAGGGCCCGGCCGACGCGATATTCGCTGGAGCGTCGTGCTAATCACGAAAGCGGAAAACCTAAGCTCAAAAAAATCGTTCCAAAGCCCTGCCCCGATCCATAGACTGATTTCCCAGAAACAGCCGTGCAATCGCGTACTCGCCCGCGGCACGGCCTGACCGGCGAGCCATCCCGATTCGAACGCACACCATGCATGCGTTGCTCATCCGCGACGCGAGCAGGGCCTCGTTTTATCCGGATTCCGGCAAGAACAGTCAAGCAGGAGCAGCAGATGAATGTTTTCTGGTTTATCCCCACGCACGGCGACAGCCGGTATCTCGGCACCGCCGAAGGCGCGCGCGCCGCGGATTACGATTATTTCAAGCAGATCGCCGTCGCGGCCGATACGCTCGGTTATGAAGGCGTGCTGCTGCCGACCGGCCGTTCCTGCGAGGATGCGTGGGTCGTCGCGTCGAGCCTGATTCCGGCGACGCAGCGCCTGAAGTTCCTGGTCGCCGTGCGTCCCGGCATCGCATCGCCGGGACTGGCCGCGCGGATGGCCGCGACGTTCGATCGCCTGTCGGGCGGGCGCCTGCTGATCAACGTCGTGACGGGCGGCGATGCCGCCGAGCTCGAAGGCGACGGACTGTTCGCCGATCACGACACGCGCTACGAGATCACCGATGATTTCCTTCACATCTGGCGCGGGCTGCTTGCCGCATCGCACGAGAACGGCGGCTTCGACTACATCGGCAAGCACCTTCAGTCGAAGGGTGGCAAGGCGCTTTACCCGTCCGTGCAGCGCCCGCATCCGCCGTTGTGGTTCGGCGGGTCGTCGCCGGCCGCGCACGCGATCGCCGCGGATCACATCGACACCTACCTGACCTGGGGCGAGCCGCCCGAGGCCGTCGCGAAGAAGATTGCCGACATCCGTGCGCGCGCCGAATCTCGCGGCCGCAAGATCCGGTTCGGCATCCGCATGCACGTGATCGTGCGCGAGACCGAGGACGAAGCATGGCGCGATGCCGAGCGCCTGATCAGCCGCCTCGACGACGAGACGATCGCCCGCGCGCAGAAGGCATTCGCGAACATGGATTCGGAAGGCCAGCGCAGGATGGCTGCGCTGCATGGCGGCAAGCGCGGCGGCCGCGCGGCGCTCGAGGTGTATCCGAACCTGTGGGCCGGTGTCGGGCTCGTACGTGGCGGCGCGGGCACCGCGCTCGTCGGCAATCCCGAGCAGGTCGCGGAGCGCATGCGCGAATACACGGATCTCGGCATCGAGACGTTCATCCTGTCCGGCTATCCGCACCTCGAGGAGTCGTACCGTTTTGCCGAACTCGTGTTCCCGCTGATCAAGGGCGAGGGCGCAAAGCGGCCGTCCGGCCCGCTGTCGGGCCCGTTCGGCGAGATCGTCGGCAACAACTACCTGCCGAAAGCGAGCCAGAGCTGAGCGAAGGAGGCCTGTGATGACAACGAAAACATCGAAGACGGGGGCCGCCGTGGCCACACGTGCGTGGCGCGGCATCGCGCCGTGGCTCGTGCCGCTCGCGCTGCTGGCCGCATGGGAAGTCGGCGCGCGCGTCGGCTGGCTGTCGACCCGCGTGCTGCCCGAACCGGTGGCGGTCGTGCGTGCCGCGTGGTCGCTCGTGACGTCGGGCGAGATGTGGGCGAACGTGAAGGTCAGTACCTGGCGCGCGCTGTTCGGTTTTGCGATCGGCGGTGGCGTCGGCCTGGCGCTCGGGCTCGCGACCGGCCTGTCGAAAGCGGCGGAGGTCGCGCTCGATTCGACGATCCAGATGATTCGCAACATCCCGGCGCTCGCGATGATTCCGCTCGTGATCCTGTGGTTCGGCATCGACGAGAAGGCGAAGCTGTTCCTCGTTGCGCTCGGCGTGTTCTTTCCGGTCTACATCAACACGTATCACGGGATCCGCTCGGTCGACGCGAACCTGATCGAGATGGCGAAGAGCTACGGCGTGCGCGGCTTCGCGCTGTACCGTGACGTGATCCTGCCCGGCGCATTGCCGTCGATTCTCGTCGGCGTGCGCTTCGCGCTCGGGCTGATGTGGGTGATGCTGATCGTCGCGGAAACGATTTCCGCGCAGTCGGGCATCGGCTACATGACGATGAACGCACGCGAATTCCTGCAAACCGATGTGGTGGTGGTCGGCATCCTGCTGTATGCGGTGCTCGGCAAGCTGGCCGACGTGCTGGCGAAATGGATCGAGCGCGTGACGCTGCGCTGGCACCCCGCTTATCAATCAGGAGCAAAGGCATGAATGCGACCACTTCGGCGGCCGCCTACGGCCCGCTCGCCGGCGCAGACCTCGAGGCCGAACTGGCGCAGGCGCGCGTGACGGACGACGACGCACGCGATGCGGTGATCGTCGATCGGGACGGCGGCGCATCCGTCGTTCCGATCGCGCGGCGGCGCACGGGCAGCACGGCACAGGAAGACGCGGTGACGCTGTCGGGTGTCAGCAAGCGCTTCGGCACGCGTACCGTGCTCGACAACGTCGAACTCGGCATTGCGCGCGGCAGCTTTGTCGCGATAGTCGGCCGCAGCGGTTGCGGGAAATCCACGCTGCTGCGCCTCGTCGCAGGGCTCGAGGTGCCGAGCAGCGGTGCGCTCGTGACACGCAGCGAGGGCGGTGGCACGCTCGACATGCGGATCATGTACCAGGACGCACGGTTGCTGCCGTGGAAGACCGTGCTGCAGAACGTGATGCTGGGCCTTGGGCGCGGCGCCCGCGATCAGGCACGCGCGGTGCTGGACGAGGTTGGCCTGCTCGAGCGCGCGAACGACTGGCCCGCGCAGTTGTCGGGCGGCCAGCGGCAGCGCGTCGCGCTCGCGCGTGCGCTCGTGCACCGGCCGCAACTGCTGCTGCTCGACGAGCCGCTCGGCGCGCTCGACGCGCTGACCCGCATCGAGATGCATGCGCTGATCGAGCGGTTGTGGCGCGAGCACCGGTTCACCGCGCTGCTCGTCACGCACGACGTGCAGGAAGCCGTCGCGCTCGGCGACCGCATCCTGCTGATCGAGCAGGGGCGGGTCGCCCTCGACCAGCCGGTGCCGCTCGAGCGGCCGCGTGCGCGCGCATCGGCTGCGTTCGCGGCGCTGGAGGACCGTGTGCTGCAACGCGTGCTCGCGGGTGGCTCCGGTGGGGGCGAACAGGGTGCGGCGCCTGAAGTCGATCACGTACGACCGGTCGGGCAGATTCGCTGGGCCGTTTAATTCCGGGCGGCAGCGGCCGCCCGTTCTCAGACCTTTTTCTTCGGAGCGATCAACCCGATGAGCATCACTGCAATCAACGTGCGTAACCAGTTCAAAGGCAAGGTGAAGGAGATCATTCGCGGGCCGGTCGTGTCCGAGGTCGACGTCGAAACGCCATTCGGCATCGTCACGTCGGTGATCACGACGCGTTCGGTCGACGAACTCGAGCTGAAGGTCGGCGCGGAAGTCGTCGCGCTCGTGAAGTCCACCGAAGTGTCGATCGCGCGCCTCTGAGCGCGGGTCTTCCGCGTCGGGGCGGCGCGGGCGGTTTGTCCGTCCGCGCCGCACCGGCTCTCGCGTCGCGCGTTTGCCTCGGTATTCGGTGTGCGGACGAAGTGCTAGGATGGAGCGACATCGACGCCGGAGGCCAACGCATGACCCCCATCCTTTCTCCCGAAGCCATCGAGGCGCTGAAGTGGATCGACCAGTTCGGCGACAGCCGGCCGGTCCCGGCCGCGTTCGACGATGTCGTCTATGCGTTGCTGAACGAAGGGCTGATCTACCAGGCGGCTGCCGACCGCGTCGACCTGACCGCCGACGGCAAATCCATTTTGTCTAACGAATACGATTGAGCGCACGGCGCCGGCCGCCGACGCGACCTGGCGCTGCGTCGCCACGGAGCGAGCGATGGAACCGAGAGGCAGCGATCTCGGCGATTTCAGCGAGCCGTATCGCGGCTACGAGATCGAGGTGAAGACCGAGCAGGTTTGGGATGGCGAGCATGCGCACTACCGCGTACTGCAAGGCGCGGCCGTACTGATCGACTGGCGGCTGGTGAAAGTCGACGGGATGCTGCTCACCGAACGGCGCGTGATCGAGCGCGTACTCGACGAGGCGCGGCGGGCCGTCGACGCCGAACTGGGCGAGGGCGGGCCGGTCTAGTCAGGCTGACGGGCTGGTCGGATCGCGTTGCGGTAAAATGTCGGGTTGTTTCCCGCGCCGCTTGCTGCCCCGAATTCCATGTCCGCACCGTCCTCGCTTCCTCCCCGCCGCGTTTCCGTGGCGCCCATGCTCGACTGGACTGACCGTCATTGCCGGTCGTTCCATCGCACGCTGACGCGCGACACGTGGTTGTATACGGAAATGATCACGACGGGCGCGCTGCTGTTCGGCGACGCGCAGCGGCATCTCGCGTTCATGCCGAACGAATCGCCAGTTGCGCTGCAGCTGGGCGGCAGCGAACGGGACGATCTCGCGCGCGCCGCGAAACTCGGCGAGCAGTGGGGCTATGACGAGATCAACCTGAATTGCGGCTGTCCGTCCGAGCGCGTGCAGCGTGGTGCGTTCGGCGCGTGCCTGATGAACGAGCCGCAGCTCGTCGCCGACTGCGTGAAGGCGATGCGCGATGCGGTGTCGGTGCCGGTCACGGTCAAGCACCGGATCGGCGTCGACTCGGTCGAGGATTATGCGTTCGTGCGTGACTTCGTCGGCAAGGTGGCTGAAGCGGGCTGCGAGACGTTCGTCGTGCATGCACGCAATGCGATCCTGAAGGGGCTGTCGCCGAAGGAGAATCGCGAGATCCCGCCGCTCAAGTACGACTATGCGTACCAATTGAAACGCGATTTCCCGTCGCTGGAGATTGTGATCAACGGCGGGATCAAGACGCTCGACGAAGTCGCGCAGCATCTCGAGCATGTCGACGGCGTGATGCTAGGTCGCGAGGCGTATCACAACCCGTATGTGCTCGCGGGCGTGGATGCGCGCTTCTATGGTTCGACCGAAGCGGTGCCGACGCGCGAGGAGGCCGAGGCGAAGCTGATCGAATACTGCGCGGCGGAACTGAAGCGCGGCACGTATCTCGGCGCGATCGTCCGGCACGCACTCGGGCTGTATCGCGGTGCCGCCGGCGCGCGCGGCTGGCGTCGCGTGCTGTCGGACAACAAGAAGCTCGCGCGTGGCGATCTGGCCGTGTTCGACGAGGCGCGCACGCATCTGAACGACGCTCTCGAAAATTTTGAAAAAAATGCTTTGCAAGACGGAAAAGTCTTCGTATAATCTTGTTCTTCGCTGCTGAACACGAAACGAAACAGCGAAGAAACAAAGCAGTATCAGTGGTGGCTGTAGCTCAGTTGGTAGAGTCCAGGATTGTGATTCCTGTCGTCGTGGGTTCGAGTCCCATCAGCCACCCCAAAATTCTTTAGCAAAACAGGCGCTTCGGCGCCTGTTTTGTTTTGCGCGGAAAACTTGAAGCGATTACGTCAATTCGGTCCGCGGCATTTCCAGAGCATTCTGCTCGAAATCAATCCATCCATTTCGTTCATGTCAATCGGAGCAGTCGCGATACTGCGGTCGAGCGACGAGTCCCACCATTCGGGCATCGCCAGTCAATCAACGTTGCATCTGCTCGCGAGCGAGCAAGGCAAATCGACGACCCGTCACGTCAGCTGCGCCGCGCTGCAAATTGACGGATTAAGCCAGTGACTTGGCGCAAACCGCCAATGCTTAACATTCTTACATTCATGTAATGTATCGATTCCTCGTGCCCTCAGCTTTGCAGGGCCGTTCGGTCCCGACGCCCCGGAAGGCGTCGGGGCATTTTTTTTCGGCACCGCCGCCGCGCAGCGTCTCCTGCGATTCGCGATTCAGCGCGCCTTTGAAACATCGCAATTGCTACACTTTCCCTGCCTCCATCAAGCAACGGAAGTGACCCACACATGCCGGAAATCCGACCCGTCACGCTGCGCAGCGCGACGCCACACGACGCCGAGCGCATCGCGCGCTTGCACACGCTGAACTGGCAGAACGCCTATAGCCATATCCTGCCCGCGGCCTATCTGTCCGATGAGGTGCCGACGGAGCATGCGACGCGGTGGCGAAACTATTTCGGCCGCAACGAAGCGGAATGGGGCCTCGTGCTGATCGCGGAATCGGACGGCGCATCCGTCGGCTTTGTGAGCGCCGAACGACCGGTCGATCCGGCGCGAGGCGTCCTGCTCGACTGCCTTCACGTCCATCCCGCGCATCGCGGAAGCGGTATTGGCAAGCACATGATCGAAGCCGTTCGCGCGTGGGCTCGAAATATCGGCGTGGACAAGGTTCATCTTTCGGTGCTCGAAGACAACGTCCGCGCGATTGGCTTCTACGAGCACAACGGCTGGCGATTGGCAGGCGTTGAAACCAGCTTCATCGGCCGAACGGAGGTCGCCGATCGGATTTACATGATCGAGGCCTAGGGAAGGTCTGCATAACCGCGTAACTCTCGACGAGGCATCAATTCAGCGACCGATGCCCCTGCCCATCACGCCATACACTGCGCGGACCCCGTGACGCATGGCGCGAATGACATGCGATCCGCCATCTCTGGCTCGATCAGCCCGCCGGTTTCATTCGGCGGCGAGCCATCCACACGTTTGCCAGCGCAAACAGCGTGTGCAACTGCGCCGTGTTCTTCTTCAACCCGCGATAACGCACCTTGACGTGCCCGAACTGCAGCTTGATCACCCGGAACGGGTGCTCGACTTGGGCCCGGATGCTGGCCTTGACCTGTTCGAGCCGCTCAATGAGCGCATCCTTCGCGACGTTACTGTCAAGCTGGCGACGCAGGCCCGGGCGCAGGGCCACATGCCAGCACGCCTTGATTTTCTGCGTATCGTCGCGCTTCTCCACGCCCTGATACCCGGCATCGGCAAACACGTCCGACTCCTTGCCATGCACCAGCTCATGCGCCTGGGTCACGTCGTTCACGTTCGCCGCCGTCCCCACCACCGTGTGCACCAGGCCGCTGTCGGCATCCACGCCGATGTGCGCCTTCATGCCAAAGTGCCACTGGTTGCCTTTCTTCGTCTGATGCATTTCCGGATCGCGCTTGCCTTCCTGGTTCTTCGTCGAACTCGGCGCGGCAATCAGCGTGGCATCCACCACCGTGCCTTCCTTGAGCAGCAACCCCTGTTGCGCCAGCACGCCGTTGACCGTCGCCAGAATCTGCGTGGCCAGTTCATGCCGCTCCAGCAAGTGGCGAAAGCGCAGGATCGTCGACTCGTCAGGCAGTCGGTCCGCGCCCACGTCCAGCCCCGCAAACTGCTGAAAAAGCGGCATGTCGTACAGCGCTTCTTCCATGCCCGGATCGGACAGGTTGAACCACTGCTGCAGGAAATGGATGCGCAGCATCGTTTCCACCGCGAACGGCGGGCGTCCGGTCTTCGCGTTCGGCGCATGCGGTGCGATCAGCGCCACCAGTTGCGCCCACGGCACCACCCGATTCATCTCTTCGAGGAATTCCCGTTTGCGCGTACGCTTCGTCGAGACCTCGAATCCCGTTCCAACAAGGCTGATCTGTTTCATGCCGCTACTGTCTCACATGCCGCCGTCACGCGAAGGTTTTGCAGACATTCCCTAGCGGCCTGTCGGCACCGAATCGAACGGCTGCGCGCTGCGCGACTCGTTCCGCAAACAACGAAGCGTTGCGCCCGTCACTCGCCGCAATACCGCACAAGCAAATCCGCCTCCGTTTCATGTACCTCGACAGGCAGGCTCGTCGCACCCGCATACGCCAGATAGCGCGCGCGATGCTGACCGTTCCGGAACGACGCGACGCCGACTTTCGACAAGCCCGGAATGCCGAGCAACGTCCGCGTTCTCGTTTCGCGAAACGTGATGAACGGCATGTCGGGTATCCGGGCTTCGGTCGGGTCGAGGAAATCGCGGATGCCCGCGGCCTTGCCGGGCGGCCAGTACTGAACCGACGGCAGCACATAGTCGGTTGTGTCGCGATCGGCGCAAGCGAGCAGTTTCGCCAGGTCGACCGTCACCACGCAATGTCGCGAGTCGTCGGATGCGAATACCCGCTTGAGATGCGTATAGGCATAGGCGGCATGTCCCGGAAGCTGGATGATCCAGACATCGACGCCGTCATGTTGTGCCCGAGCGAGTGTCATTGTTTCCTTGGGTGGCGCGAACGATTTTTGTGCCCGGAGTGTAGCAGCGCGGCCTCGGCCGCGGAGCACGCAGATACCCGAAACGGACGGGCAAGATCATGCGCGAAAGAACGCGGTGCGAGATCGGTCACGAAAAGGGTACTTGATTGATGCGGCCATGCATTTTCAGTCGACGTCGACAGCTTGCGAGAATATCGCGATACTGCCCGTCGGAATGACGCGTGGTCCGAAATTCACAAGATTCACGCAGTGTGTGAAGCCGGACAGGCATGGCGCATCATAAGAACCGAGAGGGCGGATTGGCCGCAGAAAATCATGTCGCCGGAACTTGAGATCAAATATCTCGATTATCGCTTCACCGCGATACTCGAAACCCGGGAAACGGGGCGCGTCGCCGTGGCCGACTGGCAACTGGATTCCATTTCGCGACGCAAGACATTCGCGTGGGCCGTGCTCGACCGCTTCCTCAAACGCAATGACTTCGCCGACGAAGACGACGCGCGCGCCAATATCGTCGACTGGCTGGAGCAGTTGGTCAGCCCGCGGGGCGCGTCGCTCGTCGAAATCACCGTGACGAAAGCGGCCGCGGCTGGCGTTGCTGGTGCCGCCGATGCGGTCGCCAGTGATGCTTGCGCCGCGGAAATCGTCAGTGAAGTCGTCGTTGATATCGCCAGTGATCTCGACTGGATCGACATGATTGCCGGGTGGTTGACGGATGGCCCGGTGTAGCGTCAGGTTTGCCTCGTTTCAAAGCGAATGCTGTCGATCGTGAAACGTTATTTCACGAAAATCCGGAGAGGAAATCGCTGAATCAAGGAAAAACGGAATCACGCCGCTTTGAGAATGCACACGACATGCTGGAGACTGGCGCGCGATTAAAAAACGCCGATATAAATCAAAAAAATCCCGACTCGAAACCAGAAAAGAAGAACGCTGCTGACTGCCGGTGATCTTCGTGATTCTCGCGCCGGCCGTGGGTCTTGCACTCGAGCCGTGACGCGATGCACGCGGGGCTTCCGGTTGAAAGGGTGAGTTGCCGCACAGACGGTCCCAAGAGCCACGATCACAATCTGACCGGTTGACCGTTCTACCCCGGCCCGGTCAACTGTTTCCCCGCTCGCTCGCGCAGGAGCGGGGGCTTTTTGCCCGCCCGACGCATGCAAGACGCGTCGGCGGAACCGGACAGGCGTTCGGCAGGCGGCGCTTCGCGCCCCGGCATCCGTTCGCCTGATCCGCCTGAATCGCTTTCCTCGTGCCTGAGCGATCGCTTGGGCCCATTGCCGGTTACGGCCGGCGATGCCTTGGTCCCGGCGGCGCCCGCCCGCACTGCCGGGATGCTTTTTGTCCCGGACCCGTCAATGCCCGGTCGCGCGCAACGCGCGGGTCGGCCGGATCATCACGCCTGCTCGACGCTCGTTTCCCAGCCGTCGTATTCGCCGCCGAGCGAGCGTACCTCGCGATTGATCTCGAGCGTATGGTGCGTGATGTCGGCCAGCACCATCGTGCCTTCGTGCGCGAACCGCACGGCCGATTTGCCGTCCTCGGTCGGTGCGACCGATTCGACCGGATAGCCTTTCGACTCGGCCCAGTCGGCGAACTGGTGCGCGTCGCTCGGCTCCGGGAAGTAGGCCCAGTGCATCACGCGCCGGCGGATATCGCTCACGTCGCCTTTCTGCCGCAGTGCCTCGAGCACGCGCATGTCGCGCATCAGTTGCCAGTCGTCGTCGGTCGGGTAGAGCGTGCGCCAGTAGGTTTCCTTGTCAGGATCGTCCTGGTAGGCGTACTGAAGTGCGTAGGTTGTCTGTTCGGCCAGCGAGTCGACGATCTCGGCCGCGGCTTCTTCGTCGAACGGCACGTAGAACAGGAAATCCTGGTTGCCGTCGACCGTGATGCGGCCGACCTGTACGCCGTCCTTCGCGGTCACGGCGGCATCCAGCAGATCCTCGATCTTGGTGAGATCGGCGAACTCGTCGGCGCTCGGCAGGCCGTCGGGTGTCGGATGCGCAAGCGTGATGCGCACGCTGAGCAGCGACGTGCGCGGGTCGCTCTCGGCGATTTCCGCAAAGCCGTGATTGAAGCTGATGAAGGCCTGATGGTCGCCCATTCTGGCAGGGAAGGTTCCCCAGGCGTCGGTCATGTGTTTCTCCCGTGCACGATTGTCTGTTGACGGTTGCAAAGCGTCCCAATGTATCATCGAAAAACGCGTTGGCCGATGCCGCGCCGACGATTGCCGGCCCGGCCGACACGGTGGCGGTCGAATTCGCGCGGCCTCGCGCGATCGTCGGCTGCCATCGTCAGGCGTTCGCCCGGCCACAACCGTTTCGAAGGAGATTCCGATGTCGATGTTCGCGGTGAATGGTGTCCGAATCGATGTGCGCAGTGCGCGTGTGACGCATGTGCGCTGGGCGGCCGTCAATCCGGCGGACCGGTCGTGGGCGGCGGCGCCGAGCGAGGCGTCGGTGGCGGAGGTGGCGCGCGCGCTTGCGGCGGGCAACGACGTTCACGCCGTATTCGACGAAGTGGACGGAACGGCGGTGGGGCCGAAGCTGAAACGTGTGCTGTATCGCGACGCGTCGGAGGGGATCGAGCTCGACATCGATGCGACGAACGAGTCGCGCACGCTGCGTGATCTTCCGCAGATCTGAATGGCGATCGGTGCGTGTTCACGCGAGCCGGCCACAAGAACGCATCACGCTATCGCGCACGAAGCCATGACCAGATGCCCAGTCATCCCGTTGGCAGCCGCACTCTGTCTGATGCTTGCGGCCTGTCAGACTGAACCGGTACAGTCGTCTCCCGAGACCGCATCTGCGACGGTTCCCGCATCGTCGCCTGCGACGCCGATTCGCGGAATCGGTCTCGCGCCGCACCTCGCGGGGCAGAGTCACTGGGCAGTCGGTCAATGCACGTCCAACGGCGCGGTCAAGGTGTGCAATTGACGGGAGCGGGAGCGGCCGAAGCGATGAACGAAGCAAGCGAGGCGGACGATTCACGCTGGCATGTCGATCCGGTTGCGGGTACGGTGACTGCCGCGTTACCGATGGTCCTGCCGGTCGACAGCCGCAGTTTCAGGCGCAAGGCGATCGTCTGCGCGGTGCTGGCCGGGTTGGTCGCGTGCGGCTATGCGGCCGATCGGACACTCTGGCCGGTGGCGGCGCTGGCCGCGTTGCTGGCGCTCATCAGCGGCGGCTTTTTCTTCGTGTCGCGCCGCAAGATGGCGCTGCATATCGACGAAACCGGCTTCAGGCTGATCGGTGCCGTGCAGGAAAAGCCGGTCACGCGATGGCGCGACGTGACCGAATTCGGGATCGTGAGCGTCGCGGGCAACCGTTACATCGGCTACCAGTTCTCGGCGCATTCGCCGCGCATGAAGGTGCCCGGCGGCGTGATGCTGCCGATCAACCGGTTCGCGGACCTTCCGCTCGACGCGGTCGCCGCACTGCTCGAAACGTGCCGCCGGTAGTTCGCCATGCCGGATGATTCGGTTGGCCAGCCGAACTGATTTCGCGCATCGT
Organism: Burkholderia sp. Bp9031; assembly: GCF_003857965.1. Classification (NCBI taxonomy): domain Bacteria; kingdom Pseudomonadati; phylum Pseudomonadota; class Betaproteobacteria; order Burkholderiales; family Burkholderiaceae; genus Burkholderia; species Burkholderia sp. Bp9031. Next base: position 285,170 of record NZ_QTPW01000005.1, on the reverse strand, counting down.
GCGCGACCTCGCTGGCCTGTCGCGGACGAATACAAAAAAATCCCGGCACGCGTGTCGATTTCCGTCGAGCCCGTCCGTCGTAGCATCGGAGGCGTGCGCATCGTGCGTCCGTCCCGATTTCCGATACGACAACCGACTGAAGGAGCGACACCCATGGCCACGTCCGTTAACCCGATCCCGGAAGGGATGCGCACGCTGACGCCGCATCTGATCTGTGCCGGCGCAGCCGCAGCCATCGATTTCTACAAGCGCGCGTTCAACGCGACCGAACGGTTCCGCCTGCCGACACCGGACGGACGGCTCGCTCACGCATGCCTCGCAATCGGCGATTCGACGCTGATGCTCGTGGACGAAATGCCGGAGCATGGCGCTCTCGGGCCGAAGACGCTGAAAGGCACGCCGGTCTGCCTGCACCTGTTCGTGCCGGACGCCGATGCGACGATCGCGCAGGCCGTCGCGGCCGGCGCAACGGTCACGATGCCGGCGGCCGACATGTTCTGGGGCGATCGCTATGGGCAGGTGGAGGATCCGTTCGGCCATCGCTGGTCGATCGCAACCCATCAGCGCGATCTGACACCCGAACAGATCGCGGAAGCGATGGCGAGCGCGCCGCCGTGCGGAAGCTGACCGGGCCGGGCGAATCGGGCTGACGCCGCGCGCGGCCGCGGTTGCGGTTGCAGCGGCGAGCATCAGCGCATATCGGCGCGCGGCCCGTCCGCGCTCAAGCGCCGGTGGCGTTGCCGCGTTGCTTGTCCTCGCGCCGCCATGACGAGTGATGGAGTGCCGGCATGTCGGTGCGACGCGGGCACTTTACGCGTCGAGCAGTGCCGTGGAGCAGGCAATTTGATGTCCGGTGGCTCAAGCTGTCCGGCGGCGCGCCGTAAACAGGGCGAGATCAATCGTTCATCTATCGCACCATAGTTCGAGTTCCGTACGCGGGATATCTCGCGTTTGCGTTGTACCTGCTCTATCCGATGGTCCAGAACACGCTGACCTTCAGCACGGAGTGCGTACTCGGTGTGCTGCCGGGCGGCAATCGCGATCTATCGAAACCTTCCGCAAGCGACGCGCATGTGCGGGCGAGCCGGTGCGTCGCGACCGCGCAGATCGCGGAGCGATCGCCCGACGTTCACTGATTTCATTGCATTGATGCCACGGATCGCTGCGCTGTCACGCCTGGTGAGCCGGCCATTCGGCGAGGTTGAGTACGCGTCGTGCCGCAGCCGCATTCCGGCTCTTGGTGAGGAAACGCTAAAAATTCCACGGGCCTGGCGATCGAAGCATCGTCTCCCGTATACTCTGGCGCCCATTAACTCCATGCATATTCCATGCGGAAATATTTCGCAGGCGTGCTGCTGGCACTAGCCACGCATGCATTCGCATCCGACGACTGTTCCCAGTTCAGCCCACGAGGAGAGCATCCCGTCCTGGTCAACGCCAAGATGGCCTCGAAAGCGCATCTGCTTTGCTATTCCGATTTCGAAATACTGCATTCGGGAATCACACATGGCCCATTGTGGTCTGCAGAGCACCTGACCCGCGCTCACCTGACGGCCGCAAAGAGCGAGGTGCGAACCAATCGCTTCTTCGAAGAACGTCGCCTGCCTGCAGGCGAGGGCGCTCGGCTTTCCGATTATCGCAAGAGCGGATTTGATCGAGGACACATGAGTCCGGCGGGTGATCGCTGGAACGACCAGGCGATGGCCGATTCGTTTTCGCTTGCAAACATGGTGCCGCAGAACCCGACAAACAATCGTCGCTTATGGGCGCGCATCGAGGGCGCCGTTCGTCGCATTGGCATGAGCGCCGCCGACACGTACGTCGTCACCGGCCCGATGTTCAAGGGTGGGGAACTGCAGACGATCGGGGAGTCGGGCGTGATCGTTCCTACTCAAATTTTCAAGGTAGTCTATGTTCCCGAGAAGCGTCTCGCATTTGCTATCGTGGTGAACAATTCGGCAACCAATCACTACGACATCGCAACGGTGCACGAACTCGAGGCGCAAAGCGGATTGCGGTTCCCCGGCATTCCGGAAGCGCTGAAAGATACCCGTATAGGAGGCTTAAATGGAGTTTAAGGCGTTTGCAGATGACTCTGCCATGCTGAATATTCATGGCGACGACTTCACCGTCACAAACGATCCGGAGTGCATCGTGTTGTCGGGAACGTTGGAAGTGACGCGTGACAAAGCCGGCCTGGCAGCGGCGCTTGCGCTACAGCAGGCGATCGCAAGTATTGTCGACGTACTTCAGCAGGATCCTTCGCTTCCCGAGCACGTCGCGAAGGAGCCTCTTAAGCCAACCGGCAAGGTCAAAAACCCGTTCGCGTGACGCGCCGAATGGTAATCGTTCGACTTTGAGGGAAGGATTTGCGCCAGGTGCCATCGGCGGGGCTTTATGCAAGGCGTCGGCGACAGTGGTGGGCGCGGGACTTGACGCGCCATCACCATTTCGTGCCAGGCTATGCCGCGGTAATTCGAGTTGAAATGATTGTGGCCTACGCCAGCCGGCCCGGCAAATCTTCCACCTGCTCACCGCGTGTACGTACGTGTTCGAGCTTTTCCGACATGGATCGGTAGGCTCGGTGATTCGGCCGTGCGAAGAGCGGGCGGCGATCGATGACAACCTGGCTTTGATACTCAGAACGCGCTTCGCAACCCGAGCCCCGCCGAATCGCCATGTCCGTAGCCGCTCGCGCGATCGTGCATGTAGGCTACGTAGATGTCGGTCCGTTTGGACAGGCGGTAGTCATAACCGAGCGCCCAGGTCGTTCTCGACGGGCGGTCGCGCCCGTGGCTTTTCGCGGCCATGACCGACGCGAGCAGCGTGCCGAAGCCGAGCGGCACCGCCGCGCCCACCTGTCCGCTGTGCGTGCCGAGCCCGCCGCTGTCGATTGCGTCGTGCACGTACTGGTAGAACGCGGTGAACTTCACGACCTTCAGGTCATAGCCGATGCCTGCCAGCACGGCATCCTGCTGCGTGAATCCGGCGATGGAAGCATTCAGGTCGCCCGGTGTCCGGTCGTATTTCGCCTGCTGGAACGCGAGCGTCGCGCTGAACGCACCGTGCCGGTCGTAGGTGACGCTGCCGCCCCATTGGTTCGCGCCCGTGTGGCCCGCTTCGTTGCCGCTCGCATAGATCAGGCTCGCCTGCAGCGCGTGCTCGCCGGGTGTCGAAACCAGCACCGAGTTGCTCCAGCCGTTGTCGCCGACGAGCCCTTGCCCCGACACACCCTTGTACATCTGGTTCAGCGCCGGCGAAAAGCCGAACGACGTCGAGAACGGATTGAAGCGAACGGCGGAGATGTAATACGGTGTCGTATTGCGTCCCGCGCGCAGTACGCCATACGGCGTCGCGACGCCGACATACGCATTGCGCCCGAAGAACGTATCGCCGCCGAAGCGGCCGGCGCCGCCGTTCGACGGGCGCATGAACGCTTCGAGCGCGAACTGCAGTGCGTAGCCGCCGCCGAGATCCTCGCGGCCGCCGATGCCCCAGAAGCTCGTCGTGAAGCCACCCGAATTCATCGCATACGCGCGCGGCTTGCCGAGACTCTTCTGCGCGCCCACATAGACGTCGGCCAGCCCGTACAGCGAGACGGACGACTGGGCCGTGGCGTCGTCGGCGATCGCGCAGGCGAGCAGCGATGCGCCGAGGGTTGACAGCAACCGGCGACGTTGGCCGGCATTCCGGATTGATTGAGTAGGCATACTGATCGATTCGTGTGAAGGAACGAAAGGCGGACGAGGGCGCGACGGCACCCGTCGAACGGAACGTCAGAACACGTGGCGGATGCCCGCGCGCCCGACGGCCTGCTTCTGGTTGCCGGACGGATTGAAGCCCGCGATTTGCGCGACCGGTGCGTCGCCGGCCGCCTTCTGGAACGCACACATCGCATAGACGCTCGTGCGCTTGGACAGCGCGTATTCGACGCTCAGGTTGAACTGGTGATACTTCGGCTCCGCGTTCGTCGCGTGGTCGCGGCCTGTCGTGTACGTATATCCGGCGCCGATCGTCACGGCCGGTGTCGGCGTGACGAGCGTCGACAGCTCGTAGTTCTGGAACGTCGCGTCGTGCCCGGCGCTGCCCTGCTGGAAGTTCGTGTTCGTGAAGTCGGCCAGCAGCTTGAGCCACTGCACGACCTGGTACGACGCGCCGACGCCGAACACCTTCTGCGCACGTGCCGCATCGAGATAGTTGCCGTAGATCGCATTCGTGAAGCCCGGATAGTTCTGGTAGCCCTGCGTCGACACGCCCGGGTTGTTGATCCGCAAATAGCCGATGCCGAAGCCGACCGGGCCCGCCGCGTAGCTCGCGCCGACGCTGAACGTCGCGTTGTCGGAGAAGCGGCCCGGCTGCCCGCCGAACGCATAGAGGCCGCCGAACGTGACGCCCGCGATCGTGGGGCTGCGGTATTTGACCGCGTTCGAGATCGGGAAACCGTTGTCGGTGTTGTCCATGTCGTTCGGGTGCGCAAAGTAGTAGCCGCCGATGTTGCCGTTCAGCGTGAACGGCTCGACGTAGTCGACGATCGAATCCCACTGGCGGCCGAGCGTGAGCGAGCCGAGCTTCGTGTCGTTCAGACCGACATACGCGTTGCGCGAGAACGCGAGGCCGCTGCCGAGGCGACCGGAGTTGAGATCGAAACCGCTTTCGAGCCGGAAGATCGCGCTCAGGCCGCCGCCGAGATCCTCGGTGCCGCGCACGCCCCAGCGGCTGCCGGCCGTCACGCCCGACGCGAGCTGCACGAGATGTTTGCCCTGCACGTTCGAGACGTAGTCGACGCCGTCTTCGACGATGCCGTACAGCGTGACGCTGCTTTGCGCGTGGGCGGTAGCTGCCGCGGCAAGCGGTAGCGCGAACAGGATTTTTTTCATGATGAGGGTTCAGTGCGGGTGGTTGAAAGACGGTGAACGATGGTTCGATCCGGCCGCGTGTAAAGCGATCGGACGTGCGTGCTCCGCACCGCGATCGGAAGACGATCGCGGCGGCGGGTGTGGCAGCTAACAGGTGAAACGAAGGAAGGGTGGTGCGCCGCTCAGTTTCGATATGCGTGCAGCAGCGCATCGGCGGCCCGGAAGTCGGGCGTGAGCGGGCGGTCGCGCTCGAGGAACGCGACCTTCGTGCGCAACGCTCGATACAGCGGCTGCGTGGCCGGCGCGAGCGCGAACGACGGCTGCTTGCGCTGGCGCAGGTCGATCGCCTGCGACGCCTCGATCAGTTCGAGGCCGAGCAGCGTGTAGCTCGCGTCGATCTGCTTCTGCACGCGCTGCACGACTTCGGGTGCGTTCGTCGCGACGTCCTCGATGCCGCCGGCAACCGGCAGGTAGTCGAGCGACACGGGCATGGCGAGCGACTTCACCGTCATTGCAAGCGCGGTCGGCGGCTTCTCCATCGCGCCGAACGCATGCACGGTTTCCTCGGTGCCGAGGAAGCGCGAAAGGCCGGTGAGGTGCGGGTCGTTCAGCTTGACGATGCGCTGCGCGGACGCGAGCGCGTTGTGGCCGAGCGCGAGCCCGAGCTGCTCGAACGCGAGCACCCACGGCAGCGGCTCGAAGTTCGCGCTCGGCAGCACCGCGCCGCCGCCGTTGACATAGCCGGCCGTATCCTGCGCGCGGCTCGACTTCGGCGTGACACCGACCGCGACGCCCGGATTGTCGTCGCTCGAATTGAGCTGCACCTGCAGCAGCGCACGCGCTTCGTCGTAGGTGCGATCCTCTTCGCCGAGCAGATAGACGCCGGAGCGGAAGCTGAGCGGATCCTGCAGCGGCCGGTCCGGATCGCGGTTCCACAGGCTGCTGCCCGCGAGCAGTGTGCGCAGCGTTGCACCGGCCCGCAGCGTGGCCGGGAACGGCCGCAGCGCGAGCGTGTCCTCGCGGAACGGCGACACGTTGCCGTTCAGACCCTGCAGGCTCAGCGCGAACACGACCTTCGACACCTGCGCGAGACGCGCCATGTCGGTGAGCGCCAGCGCGCCCATGCCGGCCGAGTACGCGTTGGAACTGAGGATCGCGAGCGCGTCCTTGCCGTACGGACGGATCGTCGCGATGCCTGCCGATTTCAGCGCATTGGCGGCCGCGACCTTGCGGCCCTGGTAGTACACGTCGCCTTCGCCGAGCATCGCGAGGCCAACGTGGCTCAGGATCGTGATGTCGGCTTCGCCGATCGAGCCGTCCGACGGCATGGCCGGCGTGACGCCGCGATTGAGGAATTGCGCGTACGCGTCGACGATCGCCGGCTGCACGCCGGCGCCGCCGTCGAGCATCGCGTTCAGGCGCGCAGCCATCGCGGCGCGCGCCACGCGCACGCTCATGTCCGGGCCGACGCTGCCGGAATGCGCGTGGATCAACCCGATGTTGAAGCGCGTCGACGCGTCGATGACCTCCTGCGACAGCTTGCCGTGCGCATCGACCATCTCGCGGTCCTTGTTGAGGCCGACACCGACCGTGAGCCCGTAGATCTGCTGGCCGGCCGCGGCGGCCTTCAGCAGTACGTCGTGCGCGGCGACGACGCGCTGGCGGGCGGCCGGCGCGATCGACACGGCTTCGCCGTCGGCGATGCGCGCGATCGATTCGGGCGTGACGGACCGACCGTCGAGCGTGACGTCCGCAAAGGCCGGGACGGCGGCGAAAAGCGCGAGCGCGATCGCGCTCCGCATGAGGAAGCGTGGCATGAAGCAGTTCTCCGGTTTCAGGCGTGACGTGGTGTGGAAGACAGCGCGGCGATCGATGCAAGCGCGATGGCGCTTGCGACCATCACATACCAGGCTGGCGCGAACGGGTTGCCGGACCGTTGCGTGAGCCACGCGAGGATCGCCGGCGCGAAGCCGCCGAAGATCGTCGTGGCGATGTTGTAGGACAGCGACATGCCGGTCGCGCGCACGCTGGTGGGAAACAGCTCCGACAGCGCGGCGGGCGCGACGCCCGTGAAGATCGCGACCATCACGCAGAACGCGCTCTGCACCGTGATCAGCGCGGCGAGCGTGTGCGCATCGGCGAGCCAGTGCAGCAGCGGATACACGGACACGAGCATCAGCAGGGCGCCTGCCGTGAGCACCGTGCGCCGGCCGAAGCGATCCGACCAACTGCCTGCGCACACGCAAGTGACGGCCATCAGGCAGTTGCCGACCAGCGACGCGATGAATGCGTCGCGCCCGTCGAAATGCAGCGCGCGCTGCACGTGCGTCGGCATGTAGATCACCAGCGCATACACGCATACGGCCCATAGCACCGAGAACCCGGTGCCGACGACGAGCGCGCGCGGATAGTCGCGCACGACCCGCAGCAACGGTGTCTTGTGCTCGGCCGGCGCGTGCGCGGCACGTGCCATTTCCGCGCGGAAATGCGGTGTTTCATCGAGCGTCTTGCGCAGCCACAGGCCGACCGGCGCGATCGCGAGACCGAGGATGAACGGAATCCGCCAGCCCCAGTCGCCGATCTGTTCGCGCGACAGCGTGAGCGTTACGGCGGTGGCAACCAGCGCGCCGAGGATGTTCGACGCCGCCATGCTTGCCTGCAGCCACGATGCGTAGCGGCCCTTGCGGTCAGCCGGCGCGTGCTCGATCAGGAACGCCGCGGCGCCGCCCACTTCGCCGCCGGCCGAGAAGCCCTGCAGCAGGCGGCCGCACAGGATCAGCAGCGGCGCGCCGATGCCGATCGCAGTGAACGGCGGCGCGAACGCGATGATGCCGGTGCCGGCTGCCATCACGAGAATGGTCAGCGTCAGCGCGGCCTTGCGGCCCGCGCGATCGCCGTACACGCCGATCGCGAGCGCGCCGAGCGGCCGTGCGATGAAGCCGATTCCGAACGCCATGAACGCCTCGACCAGTTCCGTGCCCGTGTCGCCGCGATGGAAGAAGTTCTGCGCGATGTACACGGCAAAGAAGGCGTAGACGGAAAAGTCGTACCACTCCAGCGCGTTGCCGATCGAGGCCGCGGCGATCGCGCGCCCGGCACTCGATGCGGGAGGTGACACGGCGTCGGCCGTGTCGAGGGGAACCGCGGTTTGTTTCACTTCGATCTCCTGTCGTCGTGCGGGGCGGCCTTACAGCCGGATATGCGGAATCTGCTTGCGTTCCGCTTCGTCGAGCGCTTCTTCGTAGCCGGCGTCCGCATAGCGGATCACGCCGAGCGCGGTGTCGTTGGTCATCGACAGCGTGAGCCGCTCGTTCGCCGCCGCGCTGCCATCGGCTACGACGGTGACACCCGCGCTCGTCATGTAGCCGCTGTAGCCGCCGCCGCCCGAATGGATCGCGACGAGATCGGCCATCGACGAGCAGTTCATCATCGCGTTCAGCAGCGGCCAGTCGGCCACTGCGTCGGAGCCGTCGCGCAGGTTCTCGGTCATGATGTTCGGGTGCGCCATCGCGCCGGCGTCGAGGTGGTCGCGCGTGAACGCGACCGGCCCGGCCAGCACGCCGTCGCGCACCATCGCGTTGACGGCGAGCGCGAGCCGCGTGCGCTCGCCGTGGCCGAGCCACGCGATGCGCGCCGGCAGCCCTTCGAACGGCACGCATTCGCGTGCGCGTTGAATCCAGTTCGTGACGATCCGGTTGTCGGGGAAGTGTTCGAGCAGGTAGTCGTCGATGAGGCGGATGTCGTTCGGATCGTTCGACAGCGCGATCCAGCGGAACGGGCCGATCGCGCGGCAGAACAGCGGGCGCAGGAACGCTTCGGTAAATACCGGGATCTCGAACGCGCGCGTCACGCCGCCGTCCTTTGCATGCGTGCGGATCAGATTGCCGTTGTCGAACACGATCGCGCCGCGATCCTTGAATCCCAGCATTGCCTCGACGTGCCGCACGATCGACGCGCGGCTCGCATCCATCAGCGTCGTGCGGTCGCTGTCGCGCAGCGCGCGCACGTCGTCGAGCGTATAGCCTGACGGCACGTAGCCGTACACGAGATCGTGCGCGGCCGTCTGGTCGGTGACGATGTCGGGCACGACGCCGCGCGCAAGAATCGCCGGGAACACGTCGGCCGCATTGCCGAGCAGGCCGACCGAGATCGGTTCGCGCCGCGCCCGCGCGTCGGCGATCAGCGCGAGCGCCTCGTCGAGATCGCGCGCCTGTCGTTCGAGAAAGCCGATCTGCAGCCGCTTGTCGATGCGTGTCTGGTCGATCTCGACAACGAGCGTTGCGGCGTTGGCCATCCGTCCCGCGAGCGGCTGCGCGCCGCCCATCCCGCCGAGGCCGGCCGTGAGGATGAAGCGCCCGCGCAGGTCGTTGTCGAAATGGCGCTCGGCGATTCGCGAAAAGATTTCGTAGGTGCCCTGGATCACGCCTTGCGAGCCGATGTACTGCCAGTCGCCGGCCGTGAGACCGCCCCAGCAGATCAGGTTGCGCCGCTCCAGTTCGTAGAAGTGTTCGGCCTTCGCCCACTGGCCGATCAGATTGCAGTTCGCCATCACGACGAGCGGCGCGCTCGCATGCGTGCGCAGCAGCGCGACGGGCTTGCCCGACTGCACGACGAGCGTGTGGTCATCGTCCATCGTCTTCAGCGTGCGCACGATCGCGTCGTGCGACGGCCAGTCGCGCGCCGCGCGGCCGAGCGCCGCGTAGACGATCAGTTGATCGGGGTCCTCGCCGACGGCGAGCACGTTCTCGAGCAGCCGCAGCAGCGCTTCCTGGCGCCAGCCCTTGCAACGCAGCGTGCTGCCGGACGTGACTTCGAAGGGTCGGGTCGTCTGATTCATCGTCGTGCCTCCCGTTCAGCGCGCGAGCGCATAGTCGGCGATCGAGATGCCGAGCGCGGCTTCGACCGGCGGGTACACCGCCGCGTCGAACACCGACGACGACAGCGGAATGTGCGCCTTCGCCACCCGCAGCACGTGGATTTCCATCCCTTCCTTCAACTGGCCCGCGCTGACCGGGCGGCCTTCGGCATCGAGCGTCGTGATCACGTCGGGGTAGGTTGCGATCCGGGCGCCGTGCGCGTCGTCGACCGCCATGTGTTCGTTCATCACATGAATGACCGCGCGCTGCGTGCCGCTGCCAAGATGGACGAGGCCGACGTCGAATGCGTCGCGCGTGTATTCGAGCGTGTTGCGCTCGACCTTGCCGCTCGCGATGATCTCGCCATGCGTGGTCGCGCAGATCGCATCGATCACCGCGCTGCCGCCGCGCCGTTCGGCGTCGATGATCGCTTCGCCGAGCGCGAGTGCGCGGCTGATGCCGCCGAGCGCCGCATGCTGGCGCACGTACGATGCGCGAATCGGGTTGCGGCAGCTCGCGATGAAGCCGCCGGCCATGTCGGCCGCCTTGCGCAGCACCGGCGACACCTTCGCGGTCGCGCCGCGCACGACCACTTCCATGTATGCATGCCGTTCGCGGTTGCCGCCGGTAGCCGCCTGGATCATCGGCGCGGTGCTCGACGCGAGGCCGAGCGAGCCCATGTCGCCGGTCGGGTGCGCGCGGATGTCGCCCACCGCGTCGACCACCTTGGTGCCGAGCAGCGCGGACGGCAGCCATGCGTTCAGCGTGCTCGACATCCCGTTCTGCCCGATGATGAGCCCCGCGAGCGGCGCGCCGAGCGCGTCCTGCACGAGCTGCGCAGCCTTTACATAGTCGGCGCCGAGCATTTGCCAGTCGGTGAGGCCGCCCGGCGCGCCGATCGCGGCGGCCGTGGCGATCCACGCGTCGTCCGGCAACTCGTCGATGGTGACCAGTTCGGGGCGGCCGATCGTGACCGCGAGCGTGCCGAGTTCACGGCCGTGGTCGGCCCAGCCGCCGCCGCCGCATGCGAAAACCGAACCGCCCTTGACGGCGGCTTCGACGTCCTTCGAAGACAGAATGCGTCCCATGTGTCGTTTGTCCTGAGAGGGGAAAAAGGGCTGTACGCGCCGGCCGGAAAGCCTTGTGTGGCGGTACTGTCCAAACGATTCTAGGGACGCCGAATATTGAGCGTTATTGCTATTTTATGGAGACTTCATAACGTAATGTTAAGCGTAGGGTAATCCCGGTCACGCTCAAGCGACGGATGGCGAACGGGGCAAGCCGCCGGCGCCGATGCGACAGCGAAACGCAGGCTGGACAACGGTTTCCGCCTGTTCGGGTAACGAAATTCATGCCTCTGCGGCAAGCGCGTGCAGCGTGTCGATGAACTCGTGCGCGAGGCGCGACAGCGGCGCGAGCACCGGGTGCAGCACGCTGACCGGCGCGGCAATGGTCGGCACGATCGGCTTCACGACGATCTGCGGCCACACGGGCCCCGCGACCGTCAGTTCGTCGATCAGCGCGATGCCGGTGCCGGCCTGCGCGAGCGCGCACGCAACGTGTGCCTGCTGTACCTCGATCTTGACCTGCGGCACGAGCCCTTCGTCGCTGAACAGCCGCCGCACCAACTGCCCGAGCGGAATGTCGCTGCCGTAACCGATCAGCGGCTGGTTCGCGAGATCGCGCACGGCCAGCGTCTTGCGGCGCGCGAAGGGGTGTGACGCGGGCACGGCGGCGACCATCCGGTTTTCGTAGAGGAGCTGGCTTTCGACGTTCGGATGCGTGTCCTGCAGGAACGCGATGCCGAGCTCGACCTGCTGCGTCAGCACCGCCTGCAACAGCACGCTCGGGATCATCGTGTGCAGGATGATGCGCACGTCGGGAAAGCGCTCGTAGAACGTCGCGATCGCGCGCGGCAGCAGCGATTGCCCGAGATTGGGGCTGCACGCGATGCGCAGGTGGCCCATCCGGTTCTCGATCAGGTCTTCCGCAATTTCATTGACGCGCTGCACGCCCTGGTACACCGCGTTGACTTCGACGAACAGCCGCTGCGCTTCGGGCGTCGGGTAGAGCCGCCCCTTGATGCGCTCGAACAGCACGAGGCCGAGCCGTTGTTCGGCATACGAAATGAGCCGCGAGACGGCTGGCTGCGACACGTGCAGCAGCTTCGCGGCGCCGCTGATCGAGCCGGTCAGCATGATTGCTCGAAATACCTCGATCTGGCGCAGGTTCAGACGCACAGCCTTAACTCCATGTTATGTGGGAACGATAAATCGGCATGAGACATTCTGGCAGAGCGCTGCCTAAACTGCTCGTGATCAAAAAAGCAGGAGGCGAGATGAGCGAATTCGAGCAGGTGGTGCGCGGCCGGTTGGTCGATGCGTGCGAGGTGGTCGACGACGGCTGGCTCGCGATTCGGGGTGGACGGATTGCCGCACGCGGCGCGGGCGCGCCGCCGGCGGCACGCGACACGATCGATGCGCGCGGACAGTGGGTGCTGCCGGGCGTCGTCGACGGGCAGGTCCATGCGGCCAGCCAGGCGAACCAGGAGGGGCTCGGTCACGCGTCGCGTGCGGCCGCCGCCGGGGGCGTGACGGTGATGGTCGACATGCCGTACGACGATCCGGAACCGGTCGCGTCGCGCGCGCAGCTCGACCGCAAGATCGCGGAAGCCGAACGCGATTGCCACGTCGACGTCGCGCTGTACGGAACGCTCAACGCGAAGCACGGCCTCGAAGCGGCGGCCGGGCTGATCGACGGCGGCGTGTGCGCGTTCAAGTTCTCGACGTTCGAGGCGACGCCCGGCCGGTTCCCGCGCGTCGAGGAGGACGTGCTGTACGACGCGTTCCGAATGATCGCGCCTTCGGGGCTCGCCTGCGGCGTGCACAACCAGATGCAGGACCTGACGCGCAAGAACATCGCACGGATGATCGAAGCCGGCGACACGGGCTGGGACGCGTTCCTGCGTGCACATCCGCCGCTGATCGAGAACCTCGCGACTGCATTGATCTACGAGATCGGTGCGGAGACGGGCGCCCGCGCGCACGCGGTGCACGTGTCGACGTCACGCGGCTTCGCGCTGTGCAACATGTTCCGGCAGGCCGGCCATCGTGCGAGCATCGAGACCTGCGTGCAGTACCTGATGCTCGACCACGAAACGCATACGAAGCGGTTCGGCGCGAAGACGAAGCACTACCCGCCGATCCGGCCGCGCGCGGAGCAGGAACTGCTATGGACGCACATCGCGCGCGGCGAATGCACGTTCGTGTCGTCGGATCACGTGAGCTGGGGGCTCGAACGCAAGGGCGACCCCAACGTGTTCCGCAATGCGTCGGGCGGCCCGGGGCTTGAAACGCTGCTGCCCGCGTTCTGGACCGGCTGCGAGCAGCATGGCGTCGCGCCGACGCGCATCGCGGAACTGCTGGCGACGAACCCGGCGCGGCACTTCCTGCTCGACGATCGCAAAGGTTCGCTCGATGTCGGCGCCGATGCGGATTTCGTGATCCTGACGCCGGAACGCTACGCGTTCGATCCGTCGCGCAGCCTGTCGGCTGTGCAGTGGAGCGCGTTCGAAGGCATGGAATTCACCGTGCGGATCGCCGCCACCTACTGTCGCGGCGCGCTCGTGTACGACGGCGCACGCATTGTCAATCCGGCAGGCTCGGGCCGCTTCCTGAAGCCGCACGGCAGCCAATCGATCAAGACACAACCGGAGCAAGCATGAATCCGACGGTATTTCCTCCCCTGAACGCCGCGCGCCTGAACGCGCGTGTCGAGCAACTGGCGCGCTTTACGCGGCCCGATGTCCCGTGGACACGCCGCGCGTTCTCGCCGCTGTTCACGGAGGCGCGCGCATGGCTCGCCGCGCAGTTTGCCGAGGCCGGCCTCTCGGTCTCGATGGACGCGGGCGGCAACCTGATCGGCCGCCGTGAAGGCAGCGGCCGTTGCACGAAACCGCTCGTCACGGGGTCGCATTGCGACACGGTGGTCGGTGGCGGCCGCTTCGACGGCATCATCGGCGTGCTTGCCGGCATCGAGGTCGCGCATACGCTGAACGAACAGGGAATCGTGCTCGACCATCCGCTCGAGGTAATCGACTTCCTGTCCGAAGAACCGAGCGACTACGGCATTTCGTGCGTCGGCAGCCGCGCACTGTCGGGCGTGCTCGATGCCGGCATGCTGCGCGCGACCAATGCCGAAGGCGAAACGCTCGCCGAAGCGCTGCGCCGCATCGGCGGCAATCCGGATGCGCTGCGCGAACCGCTGCGCGCGCCGGGCAGCACCGCCGCGTTCGTCGAACTGCATATCGAACAAGGCCCCGTGCTCGAGACGCGCGGCTTGCCGATCGGCATCGTGACCAACATCGTCGGCATCCGGCGCGTGCTGATCACCGTGACGGGGCAGCCCGACCATGCGGGCACGACGCCGATGGACATCCGTCGCGACGCGCTCGTCGGCGCCGCGCACCTGATCGAGGCCGCGCATGCGCGCGCGTCGGCCCTGTCGGGCAACCCGCACTACGTCGTGGCGACGATCGGGCGGATCGCGATGACGCCGAACGTGCCGAACGCGGTGCCGGGGCAGGTCGAACTGATGCTGGAAGTGCGCAGCGACAGCGACGCGGTGCTCGACGATTTCCCCGAGGCGCTGCTGGCCGGTGCGGCCGCGCGGCTCGAGGGATTGCGATTGAGCGCGCGCGCCGAGCACGTGAGCCGTGCGCGGCCGACCGATTGCCAGCCGCTCGTGATGGACGCGGTCGAGCAGGCGGCCACGCAGCTCGGCTATCCGAGCATGCGGCTGCCGAGCGGCGCGGGACACGACGCCGTGTATGTCGCGCCGACCGGGCCGATCGGGATGATCTTCATTCCGTGTCTGGGCGGCCGCAGTCATTGCCCGGAAGAGTGGATCGAGCCTCAGCAGTTTCTCGACGGCACGCGCGTGCTATATCAAGCGCTGATGCAACTGGACAGCGCGCTTGCCGTACGCGAGGAAAGTCGGAAATGAGCGTGTGCTTCGCGCCCGTCGGGCGCGAAGCACGGGGTGATATCGGCGCAGGGAGGTTGACGCGCCGGGGAGCGCCGCGCACGGCTTGCATACCCGGGCTAGGGAGGGGGCAGGTAGCCGAGCCCCTCTCTGGCAAAGGGTCAGTGGCGGTGGATGGTTAGAGGGACCACGTCACGCCGGTGTGATCGCAAAGACGCGCGCGGGAAATCCCGACCCTCCCTTTGGCTTAGGCCACGTTGCGATGACCAACGCACCTGATTCCGATACCTCGTCAAGATTCGTCAACAGTTCGATCTGCCAGCGGTCTTGTGCGAGGACGTAGCGTTCGAGCGACCCATCGCCTCGACTGATAGCCAGGCCACCGTCGGTGTCGAGCGTTTCGTGCCCGCACGCAGTCGCACGTCGCTCCTCGAAGATGAAGCGAAGTGCGTCGAGTGTCCAGCCAGGGAAGTGCGCAATGCCGTCTTTATCGCGGTTCATCATTCTTGCGTGATCGGGCCAGCGTGCCGACCAGCCGCTTCGTTTCGCAACGAACGCGCCGCATGGAATACGTCCATGACGCATTTCCCAATCGTGCAAGTCGCGCACCGTCAGGCAATAGTCGGGGTTGCCGGCGACTTGCTCGCGAATATCGACGACAACGAGCGGAAGTACCATTTCGCTCACCGGTATCTCGTCGAGAAAGCGCTTGCCGGCAACAAAATGTGCGCCGGGATCGACGTGCGTTCCCCACTGGCCGACCAGGCTGTAACGGTGCGCGAGAAATCCTTGGCCCGATGTCCCTCGTGCGGGAGCGTGGTCGTACAGCACGATTCGCTCCTCCGCCTCGAAGAACGCCGAATGAGGGATCGACGCATCAAACGCATGCGTCAGATCCACGAACCGGCACTCGCGGAGCTGCCGTGCGAGTGCCCACAGGTCGAAAGCCATCGATGTCAGATCCGACCGAGGTTCGTGCGAGTCCGTTCGTTGACGATGTTGCCCGTGTTGATCGTCGTTTTCGGCTCGAGCAGCAGGCAGTGGACTTCGTCGGTGATGGCTTCCGGACAGTGCTCGATTCCCTTGGGAACGATCAGGTATTCGCCTTCCTCGACGACGATGTCTCCGCCATTTTCCGGATGCAGTTTCATCCGCAATTTTCCTTTTACGACAAAGAACAGTTCGTCCTCGTTGTCATGGTGATGCCAGTTGAACGTGCCGCTGAACTTGGCGAACTTGATCTGCGAATCGTTAATGTCGCCGCCGATCTTGGGCGACCAGTATTCGCTCACGGCGGAGAATGCCGCTGCGACGTTGACCTTGTTGAGATTCATGCCGTCACCCCTTCAATCTTGAAAATGGTATCGATCTGCGCCGGAAGCAGGCGCTTGACGAACGTACCCTGAAACAATGCACTGCCGACCGTGAACCCCCACGTTTTGGCATCGATCATGGCCTTGACGCGCACCTCGCCGTCGATGCTGCCGGCCGCGATGACCGGAACCGTTACGGCTTCCGTCACACGCCGTGTCAGCTCGGCCGGATCACCATCGCCTGCGAAGCGGTAGGCGAGCAGATCGAGCCCATGTACGCCAGGCATGGCAGCAATGCGCCGCGCATCCTCGACGATCTCGTCCATCGTTCCTTCGAGTACCGTCGGGTGTCCGACCGTACGGCCCGCAAACGGGAAATATTGAATCGACGAACCCTGCAGCATGGAGAGCGCATCCTCGACATGACGGCCGCCAAGCAGGTAGTCGACGCCGATATCGAGCGCTGCCTGGATCGATTCGAGTTCGCTTTCGCGACTTGTCGCGACAACTTCGAGCATGACCTTGCGGCCGTCGGCCCGGATACGTTGAGCCAGTTGCTTGAGCGAGGCGACCGGCAGACCGATATCCTTGAAACCGACATAGCGAACGGGACTGTGGCGCAGGCTGTCGTAGACCGTCAGCGCATCGGGAACGGTAGCGTCGTTCTCTGTCAGCATCAGTATGAAATGGGAGGACACGTCAGACTCCTTTGAAATTGGAAGAACTCACCCGGGATCGGGCGAATTGGTGGGCAGTTCGGAGAGCGACCTTCAGGCTGGCGGGATCCGCAATACCTTTTCCCGCAATGTCGAATGCGGTGCCGTGGTCGGGGCTCGTGCGCACGAATGGCAAGCCGACGGTGATGTTCACGCCGTCTTCGACGCCGGCGAGTTTCACGGGAATCAGGCCCTGGTCGTGATACTGGGCGACCACGATGTCGAACCGGCCCCGGCGCGCGTTCATGAACACGGTGTCGCCAGGCCATGGGCCGCTCGCATCGATGCCTTCGCCCCGGGCCAGTGCAATGGCCGGCGCGATGATGTCGATATCCTCCCGACCAAACAATCCGCCTTCACCGGCATGTGGATTGAGGCCCGCCACGGCCACGCGCGGATGCTCGATGCCCAGTTCCGTCATCGCCCGGTACGCAAGCCGGATGATCTTCAGTTCGCTTTCCACGGAGAGCTTCGCAATCGCGTCGCGCATCGAGCAGTGAACGGTGACGAGGATGGTGCGCAACGTCGGGTTGACCAGCATCATTGCGTATTCGCGTGTGCGGGAAAGGTCTGCGAGCATCTCGGTGTGACCGGGGTACGGTACACGCGCAGCAGCCAGCGCCTCCTTGTGGACAGGCGCGGTGCAGATGCCGGCAATCTGGTTTTGAACGGCGAGGTCGATCGCGGTGCGGATCGCATCGAATGCTGCCTGCCCGGCCTCGGCAGTCACCGTGCCGATCGGGAGATCAGGCGGCAGCGGATGACAACCCGGTACGCGCAGGACGTCCAGGAACCCGGGGCGGGGCGAAACGTCCGCCATGGCCTCGACCTCGCGAATTTCAAGTGGGACGCCGAGCGACGCGGCTGCTCGTCTGAATACGCCGGCGTCGCCAATCGCGAATGACGGATGGTCGGCAATGAAGGCCGCATCCGCGAACGTCTTGACGACGATCTCTGGCCCGATTCCGGCGGCGTCACCCATTGTTACTGCGATCAGGTTCTGTTTCATGGTCGAACTTCATTGGAGAGGGTTAATGCATGGATGCAAGCAAGCAGCGCGTCATCGTCGCCAAAGCCACCGGCCTTCGTGATCATTGGAAACGTGCCGTCTGCAGTGCGAACTTCGGCGAGGGGTATGCCGGGCAGGATTTCCCGACATACGCGTAGCGACAGAGCGGGCAGCGCGTCGACGATGCGTCGCGCGGTCTCTCCTCCCGTCACGACGAGACCGTCGCATGTGCCGCTGCGGATGAGATTTACCGCTCGAGTGACCAGGTCGTGCAATGCCGCTTGCCGTGCTTCGTGGGCAGGCAATCGCTCATCGCGGGTAGCCAGGACGTGAATGCCGGATTGCGAGCGGACCACGTCGAGCTGGCGTCTGGAGCGCGGATTGAGGCTGCCGACCACAAGCGATGGATGCCGCAGAAGCGGGGTGGGTTCGTACTCGGCATCGCGGTCGGGACCCGGACGCGGTAAGCCCCTCGCGAGAGCCCGTACCAGGCCGGTCGAGCCGGCGAGCAGCAAGTCGCGTCGTCCGGCGAATCGGCCGGCGATCGCGTCAAGCTCCGTCTCCGTGCGGGCGTCCACGACCACGGCATCGCACACCTCGAGCAGCTCGCGCGCATGTTCCGCATCTTGCGCGACTGCGAGATCGATGCCGCTCGCACGAAACAATGCAGACACGTCGGATTCGCGCACGGGCAATGTCGGGTCCCGACCAAACTCGGTTTCATGGACCGGTACGCCGTGGACAAATACCGCGCCAGCTTCAGTTGTACGTCCTGCCGAAGGGAAAGCGGGCGCAATCAACAACTTGCGCCGTCCCGACGCGGCAAGGGCCATTTTGCAATCCAGTGCGACCCGACCACGCAGCGTTGAATCGAATTGAAGCACGAGCACGTCGGCGTCGCGCCACGCTTGCGCGGCGTCGGCAACGATGCGGCTGTCTCGTGCCGAAGGGTTCTCTCTGGTATCGGTGTCGAGGCTCACGACCGCGGCACACGCAGTGCTGTCCGGTCGGGTCAGAACCGCGGTAGCCCAACCCCGCTCGGCAAAGGATGCGGTTCCGTCAAGTGCGCTGGTGAAGTCATCGGTGATGATGCGAATCTGCATGGGCCGCCTTGTGCTATGGTTGCAATCGCGTTTGGTTCGTTCATTCTTCCATTTTTGGATGGTTTTTTAAGAACCAAAAAATGCCCATTTTGGAGTCTCTATGGTTGCGAGCCGGTCGCCGAGGCAATCGTCACCGACGCTGCTGAATCTCGAAATCGACCGGCACTCGGGCGAGCCGATGTTTAGACAAATAGCGCGGCAACTGCGAGAAAAGATCGGAAGTGCTGCGTTACCGCACGGAGCGCGGCTGCCTCCGACGCGCGACCTGGCTGCGCAACTGGGCGTTGCGCGCAATTGCGTCGTCGAGGCATATGACGAAATGATTGCCGGTGGGCTGCTCGAGGGGCGTGGACGACGAGGGACTTTCATTGCGTCGACAGCTCCAGCCGATCTTGCTGAAGAAATCGGACACGATTGCCAGCCGGCCTTGCTGCGCCGCCTGCGAGAGCAGGCAAGTCGAGAAGCCGTCCCGGTGGACGCTGCGCACGACTGGCGGCTGGGTCAGGCGAACGTGCGTGCATTGCCGGTCGACGTGTGGCGAAAGGCCTGCCGTGAAGCAGGGCGACATTTGCCGCCGCCGGGGTATGGCGACCCGCGCGGTGATCTTGGCTTGCGAAGAGCGATCGTTGCCTGGCTCCACGAGCAGCGCTCGGTGCAGGTCGCTCCGGATCAGATCGTTGTTACACAAGGAACCGGCCACGCGCTTCAACTCGTCGCGCAAGCATTGCTGCACGAAGGCGACCTGTGTGCAACGGAGGATCCCGGTTACGGCGGCGCGGCACTGGCGTTCGCGCGGGCCGGTGCATCGTTGCGCTACGTTCCGGTCGACGCAGAAGGGATTCTGGTCGAGCGTATCGTCGGTGCCAGCGCTCCGCTCATGGTTCACGTTACGCCCACGCATCAGTATCCGCTCGGTGGACCTTTATCCGGAGCACGTCGCCAAGGGCTTGTCGCGCTAGCGCGTGAGCATCGGATTCTGATCGTTGAAAACGAATACGACTGCGAGTTTCATTACGCAGGGACTCGACATCCGCCGCTGTTTTCTGCCGCGCAGGAAAGTACGCTCCTTTTAAGCACATTCGCAAAGGCAGTGAGCCCCGCGTTGAGACTCGGCTTCATTGCGGCGCCACCCGCTGTCGCGACCGCGCTGACTGCGTATGTCGAGCGCGAACGCGTCCATGTATCGTGGCCGATCCAGAAAATCGTCGAAGCGTTGCTTGTTTCCGGCGAGTTGGATCGGCACCTCCGCCGCGTTCGACGACACTACGGCGCGATGCGCGATGTCATCCGCCGCAGGCTGGCCGAACATGCCGGATCGGTGACGGTCTGCGGTGACCACGGTGGCCTGCATATGGTCATCGTTGGCCGAAATCGGGCGTTTGATCTTGAACTGCGTACAGTCCTGCGCACGCGCGGCATCGTGTTCAATGAAGTTCGAGCGTTCACGAAACTGGCGCCCGATGCCGACGGACTCCTGTTCGGTTATGGACATATGAACGAGTCAGAGTTGTCACGATCGCTTGATCACCTGACTGAATGCCTGCGACGGGTGGATGCCGACGTCCGATAGGCAGTGGCGATAGATGGCCGGGCTGCGATGCGGGTCAAGCATCAGGCGCCGAGCGGCCCCGTTGCCTCGCGTGCGACCCACCCGGGCCCGGGTTCCGGCTGCACGTCGTGCGCATCGAGCGGCTCGCCGCATGCCGAGCACACCGAAACTGCGTGCATCACCTGACCACAGGTGCGATGGCGCAATTGCACCGGCGGCCCCTGGCCGTCGTCCTTCCAGCGGTCGCCCCATGTCATCAGCGCGAGCAGGGCCGGGTAGAGGTCGAGGCCTTTTTCCGTCAACCGGTATTCGAAGCGCGGCGGGCGTTCCTGATACGCACGCTTGACCAGCACGCCTTCGTCGACGAGGCGCGCGAGCCGCTCGGCCAGTACGTGGCGCGTGAGGCCCAGTTGCGTCTGGAACGCATCGAAGCGGCGGCAGCCGAGAAAGGCGTTGCGCAGGATCAGCATGGTCCAGCGATCGCCGAGCACCGCGAGCGTGCGCGCGACCGAACAGTTCAGCGTGCCGATGTCATCCCATTTCATCGTCGAGTCTCTTGCGTCGGTTCAGCGAAATAGCGGGTTCGATTATAGAACCCGCCTTCGGTTGTAACGGGCCCGGCCGCGTTGACAACGGCTGGTACCGTTGTCGATAATGAGTTCCAATTTAGAACTTACTGGCGCGACGACGCGCCTTCAACCTGGAGACAACCCGATGAATCCGCTTTCCCTCTCCGGTCTCGATCTGCTGCGTGCCGCAGCCGCCGGCGACGTGCCGCTCGCGTCGATTTCCGAAACGATCCCGATGCGTCCGCTGGGTGTCGAGCTCGGCTATGTGAAGTTTTCGGCGCGTGCGGACGGCCGGCACCTGAATCCGCTGGGTGGTGTGCACGGCGGGTTCGCCGCGACGGTGCTCGATTCGGTCACGGGCTGCGCGGTGCATTCGATGCTCGACGCGGGTGTCGGCTACGGCACGGTCGACCTGCACGTGAAGATGCTGCGTCCCGTGCCGCGCGACGTCGACCTGATCGCGGAAGGGCGCGTGATCCACCTGTCGCGTTCGCTCGGCGTCGCCGAAGGCACGCTGAAGACGCCGGACGACAAGATCGTCGCGCACGCATCGGCGACCTGCTTCATTCAGCGGCCGCAGTAACGGAGCGGACGGCGGCGTGCCGCCCCGGCCGTCCGACGTCATCCGAACGGCGCGCACGCGGAGGCGGCCATCGTGGCTGCAACCGGCATGAGCGACGCACACGTCGAAGGCTACCTGTAAGTATGTGCATTGGGCATCTGAAGCGTTCGCTTCAATGTGATAGCGTTTCTGCTTTCCACTGACGCGACAGGAACAGTATGGAATACCGCACACTCGGCGATTCGGGCATCGAGGTCAGCCTGATCGGTCTCGGCACGATGACGTGGGGCGAGCAGAATTCGGAGCGCGACGCCCACGAGCAGATCGATTACGCGCTCGGGCAGGGGGTCACGCTGATCGATGCCGCGGAGATGTATCCGGTGCCGCCGAAGCCCGAAACCCAGGGCCGCACGGAACAGTACATCGGCACCTGGCTCGCGCAGCACCGCGCGCAGCGCGGCCGGATCGTGCTCGCGACGAAGATCGCGGGCCCCGCGCGGCAGCCGCACAATCCGCGCCACATTCGCGGCGAAGGCAACCAGTTCGACCGCAAGAACCTGACCGAGGCGCTCGATGGCAGCCTCAAGCGCCTGCAGACCGACTATGTCGACCTGTATCAACTGCACTGGCCCGATCGCAGCACGACGACGTTCGGCCGTCCCGCGTATCCGTGGGTCGACGATGCGTATACGGTGCCGATCGAGGAAACGCTGGGCGTGCTCGCGGAATTCGTGAAGGCCGGCAAGGTGCGCGCGATCGGCGTGTCGAACGAAACGCCGTGGGGCGTCGCGCAGTTCCTGCGCGCGGCCGAGAAACTCGGGCTGCCGCGCATCGCGAGCATCCAGAATCCGTACAGCCTGCTGAACCGCACGTTCGAGAACGGCCTGTCCGAGTTCACGCATCGCGACGGCGTCGGCCTGCTCGCGTATTCGCCGCTTGCGTTCGGCTGGCTGTCCGGCAAGTACGAGAACGGCGCGCGTCCGGCCGGCGCGCGCATCACGCTGTTCGAGCGGTTCCAGCGTTACAGCAAGCCGCAGGCGGTTGAAGCGACGTCGCGCTATGTCGCGCTCGCAAAGCGCCATGGGCTGTCGCCCGCGCAGCTTGCGCTCGCGTTCGTCAATAGCCGGCCGTTCGTGCGCAGCAACCTGGTCGGCGCGACGTCGCTCGCGCAATTGAAGGAGAACATCGGCAGCATCGACGTGAAGCTGTCCGACGAGATCCTTGCCGAGATCGACGCGCTGCACGAACTGCAGCCGAACCCGGCGCCGTAAACGGCGAACGGCCCGCGCGGCACGGATGCCGCGACGGGCCGCGTCCGACGCGCATCGGCGCGCCGGCGCTTCTTTCCTTGCGGCGGTTACCGCATCCCGAGCCGCGAGCGCGCGACCAGCAGTGCCGCGAGACTCAACACCGCGCAGCCCATCAGGTACAGTGCCGGCGACAGCCGGTTGCCCGTCGCGCTGATCAGCCACGTGATCATGAACGGCGCGAAGCCGCCGAACAGCGTGACACCCGTGTTGTAGCTGACCGCGAGACCGGTCGCGCGGGTCTGCGCCGGGAACAGCTCGGCCATCAGCGCCGGCAGCGCGCCGCAGTACGTCGCCTTCAGCACGCCGATCCAGATCAGCGCGGCGAGCATCGTCGCGAATGATGCGTGATGCGTGAGCCACACGAACGTCGGCCAGACGGTAGCGAGCATCAGCACGGCGGCCGCCATCATCACGCGGATCCGCCCGGTGCGATCGGACAGGTGGCCGACGAGCGGCGTGACGAGGGTCAGCACGAAGCCGGTCGCAAGCGTCGCCGCGAAGCCTGTCGAGGCCGGCAGCCCGAGCTGCTTGATCGCATACGTCGGCATGTACAGCACCATGTAGTTGATCGCGGTCGAGATCACGAGCACGCCGATCGACAGCAGCACGCGCATCTTCTGGTCCGCGAACAGTTCGCGCACGGGCGCTTCGGAGCGCGCCTGCGTCTTGAACTCGATCCCTTCGTCGACGTAGCGGCGGATGTAGAGCCCGACCGGGCCGATCGCGAGGCCGAACAGGAACGGCACGCGCCAGCCCCAGCTTTCGAGTTGCGCGGTGCTCAGCGTCGTCGTCAGCAGCGCACCGAAGCCCGATGCGAGCAGCGTCGCGAGCCCCTGGCTCGCGAACTGCCAGCTCGACATGAAACCGCGCCGCTGCGGCGCATGTTCGACCAGGAACGCGGTCGAGCTCGCGAATTCGCCGCCGGCGGAAAAGCCCTGCATCAGCCGCGACAGCATGATCCCGAGTGGTGCGAGGATGCCAATCGACGCGTAGGTCGGCATCAGAGCGATCAGCAGCGTGCCGACCATCATCATCCCGATCGACAGCAGCAGCGATGCCTTGCGGCCCGCGCGGTCCGCGTAGGCGCCGAGCACGAAGCCGCCGATCGGCCGGATCAGGTAGGACAGCCCGAACGTGCCGAGCGTGAGCAGCAGCGACGTCGCTTCGCTCGTGGCGGGGAAGAACAGCTTGGCGATCGTCACCGCGAAAAAGCCGTAGACGATCAGGTCGAACCATTCGAGCGCATTGCCGATCGAGGCGGCGAAGATGATGCGCCGGATCTTCGCGGCGCTGGGACGCGCGGCGTCCTGCGAGGTCAGGGTGGTCGTATTCATCGTGTGAGCAGGTCCCGAGAAAGGGCGAAGCGCGTTACAGGGCGGCGCCGGCCGCGGCGGGTGCCGCGCGGCGAACGGGCGGCGCGGCGTCGCCGAGATCCCAGAAGAGGCCGGCCATCATTTGCAACCCCTCGCGCACGACGCTCGCGAGCAGGTGCTCGTCGGGCGCGTGCTGCGAGCACGCCGGATACGAGTGCGGCACCCACAGCGTCGGCAGTCCGAGTGTGTCGGCGAACACTTCGTTCGGCAGCGTGCCGCCGAGGTTCGGCAGGATCGCGGGCTTCTTGCCGGTCGTGCGCGCCAGCGACGCGACGGCCCAGCGGACCCATGGATCGTCTGGCGGCAGGCGCGTCGCCGGTGCGCCGCGTTCGACGTCGATCTCGATGTCGGCGAAGCCGTGCGTATCGAGATGCGCGCGCAGGTGCGCGTGCAGCGCTTCCCAGTCGGTGCCGACCACGAAACGCAGCTGGCAGTGCGCATACGCGACGGGCGGAATCGCATTGACCGGATGGTCGGGATTGCCGGCCTTGAACGCCAGGATCTCGAACGTATTCCAGCCGAACACGCGCTCGGCGGCGGAGAGGCCGGGCTCGCCCCAGTCGGCGTCGAGCGCCGGATCGCCGGGGCCGCCGCCGACGGACAGGTCGGCGAGCGCGGCGCGCACGGCGGCCGGGATCGGCGGCGGGCGCAGCCCTGCCACGCGGATCGCGCCGCGCGCATCCACGAGGCTCGCGAGCGCGTTCGCGAGCACGGTCGCCGGGTTGCGCAGCAGCCCGCCCCAGTTGCCGGAATGGTGGCCGCCGTCGCGTGCGCGCAGGCTCAGCTTGAAGTTGACGGCGCCGCGCGAGCCGAGGAACACGGTCGGGCGTTCCGCGGTGACGCGCGGCCCGTCGGACGCGATCAGCACGTCGGCCGCGAGCGCATCGCGCTCCTGGCGGCACAGTGCGTCGAGGCCCGGCGAGCCCGTTTCCTCACCCATCTCGATCAGCAGTTTCGCGTTGAAGCCGAGCCGGCCGCCGCGTGCGTCGAGCACGCTCGCCAGCGCGGCCAGGTTGATCGTGTGCTGGCCCTTGTTGTCGGCACTGCCGCGGCCGTACCAGCGATCGCCGTCGGCGGTCAGCGTCCATGGCGACAGCGGCGCGCGCCATTGCGCGTCGTAGCCGCGCACGACGTCACCGTGGCCGTAGATCAGGACGGTCGGCAGCGCGTCGTCCTCGTGACGCGACGCCAGCAGGAACGGACTGCCGCCGTCGACAGGGTTCTCGACAATCCGCGACGTGAAGCCGAGGCGCGCGGCTTCCGGCGCGATCTCGTCGGTCAGGTACGCGCGCAGCGCGGCGCCCGCGCCGCTGTCCTGGCTTTCGGTGCGCAGGCCGACGCGGCGGCTCAGGGTTGTGAAGAACGCGCCCGATTCGAACTGGTTCAGCGCGTGCTGGATGGCGGCGGTACGGCTCAAGACGTGTCTCCTCTGTCGGTTTTCCGGCGGGCGCGGCGCGCGCTCAACCGGGAGTGCGATCGATTCTAGAAAGCCGTTTTTTTTGTCACAATGATCGAATTTCGAACATTTCTTTGCCGAAAAGGCAAAGCGAATCGGCTCGGACGACGGGCTCGGGGACAGAACGATGGCGGCTTTCCTGCATGGTCTTGCACTGCGGTACTTCGTCGAAGTGGCGCGCACCGGGTCGATCAGCGACGCATCGGCGCGATTGCACGTGGCCGTCTCGGCAATCAGCCGGCAGATCGCGAAGCTCGAGAGCGAACTCGGCGCGCCGCTGTTCGAGCGCCGGCCGCGCGGGATGGCGCTGTCGGAGGCCGGCGAACGGCTGCTGGGCTTCGCGCAGCGCAGTCTGCTGGAGGCCGAGCACGTGATGAAGGAAATCGGCGGGCTCGAGGCGCTGCACGGCAGCCTGCTGAAGATCGTCTGCTCGGAAGGGTTCGCGATCGATTTTCTGCCCGGCGTGCTCGCAAGCTTCAAGGCGCGCCACCCGGGCGTCGAGTTCTCGGTGTGGGTCATGTCGCCGGCGGAGGTCACGCGGCGCGTGCGCGACGGCGATGCCGACATCGGGCTGACGTTCAGCCTGGCGCCGGAGCAGGGCGTGCGCGTCGAACACACGGAGCGTGCGCCGGTCTTCGCGCTCGTGCGGCGCGACCATCCGCTTGCAGCGCGTGACGCGGTGTCGCTCGCCGATGTCGCCGGGCACCCGCATGTGTTGCCCGAGGCCGGCACGACGGTGCGTCAGCTGATCGACATCGCATGCGTGCTCGACGGGATCATGCTGGAGCCGGAGCTGACCAGCAACAACACCGCGGTGATGTACCGCTACGCGCAGCGTACCGGTGCGGTGATGTTCACGGGTCTGCTGTCGGTGCGCGACCGCTTCGACGCGGACGGCTTCGTCGTCGTGCCGGTGACGAACCCGCAGTTGCGCGAGCGCAGCATCCAGGTGCAGACCATGGCGGGACGCGATCTGCCCGCGTCGGTGCGCGCGTTTCGCGACCATCTGATCGATGTGATGAGCGCCGCGTCGCCTGCGCCGGTTGCCGCGCGCAGCCCGAGACGCCCGGGCGTGAGATAATCGCGAATCCGCCTTCCATGTCCGTGCGGCTCGCCGAGCCGCATCGCCCCTGTTCGACGCCAAATTGAAGAACCTGATTGTCACCCTCGATCGCGCCGGCGAGTTCGACGAGATCATCGACGTGCGTACGCCGCTCGAGTTCGCCGAGGATCATATTCCCGGCGCGCTGAACGCGCCCGTGCTCAGCAACGAGGAGCGCGTGATCGTCGGCACGATGTACCGCCAGGTGTCGCCGTACGAAGCGACGCGCGTCGGCGCGGCGATGGTCGCACGCAACATCGCGCGCCATCTCGACACGACGTTTGCCGACCGTCCGCGCAACTGGCGGCCGCTGATCTACTGCTGGCGCGGCGGCAAGCGCTCGGGCTCGATGACGACCTGGTTCAACCTGATCGGCTGGCAGGCGCGCCAGCTCGACGGCGGCTACAAGTCTTACCGTCATTCGGTGTGCGCGACGCTCGACACGCTGCCGACGCGGTTTCGCTACATCGCGCTCGTCGGTCATACGGGCTGCGGCAAGACGCGACTGCTGAACGCGCTGCGCGACGTGGGGGCGCAGACGCTCGATCTCGAGGCGCTCGCGCGTCATCGCGGCTCGTTGCTCGGCGCACTGCCGGGAAAACCGCAGCCGTCGCAGAAGGGGTTCGATTCGGGGCTCGTCGAGACACTCGGGCATTTCGACCCCGAATGGCCCGTGTTCGTCGAATCGGAAAGCCGCAGGATCGGGCTCGTGCACCTGCCGATCGCGCTGATCGATGCGTTTCACGCCGGGCCGTGGGTGCAGGTCGACGCGGCGCACGACGAGCGCATTGCGTTCCTCCTTGAAGACTACGCCCACCTGTTCGACGATCCAGCCGCGTTCAAGGCGCAGCTCCATCGGCTGATCGGCCTGCACAGCCGGGACCGGGTGGCGCACTGGAATGCGCTGATCGATGCCGACGCGCGGGCCGACCTGTTCACCGAACTGATCGACAAGCATTACGATCCGGCCTATGCGCGCACCTACCGTGCAACGTACGACACGCCGAACCTGGCGCTGACGTTCACGTTCCAGCCGAATGCGGCCGACGTGCGCGATCAGGCGCGCACGTTGCTGGCCCGGCTCGCGCAAGCGGGGCTGCCTGCGTCGGCCGCGCTGGCGGCAGGCGTGGAATCCACAACCGAGAAAGACCAATCGAGCACCACACGATGACGACCACACGCACTCAACCCAGTCCGGCGCTCGGCTGGATGACCTTCCTGCTGATCGCGGTCGCGGGACTGTTCTACGTGAAATGGTTCCCGTACTACAACAAGGCGTTCGTCGCCGCCGAGCATCATTCGATCGGCCAGTCGATCCTGATGGGCACGTCGGCGAGCGCGCCCGAGCCGTCGCTGAAGGCGGCGCTCGACTACGCGTGGGCGTACGGCAAGGCGATCTGGCAGGCGATGGTGCTCGGCCTGCTGCTCGGTTCGGCCGTGCAGGCGCTGCTGCCCGCGCACTGGGTCGCGCGCGCGCTCGGCCGCACCGGCTTCGGCAGTGTCGCCGCGGGCGGCCTGCTGTCGCTGCCCGGCATGATGTGCACGTGCTGCGCGGCACCGGTCGTCGCGGGCCTGCGCGCGCGGCACGCGTCGCCGGGCGGCGCGGTCGCGTTCTGGCTCGGCAACACGGTGCTGAATCCGGCTGCGCTCGTGTTCATGGGTTTCGTGCTCGGCTGGCACTGGAGCGCGCTGCGGCTCGTGCTCGGCATTGCGATGGTGTTCGGGATCGGCTATCTGCTGAACCGCGTCGCGCGCCCGGAGGACCGCAGCATCGACGACGCGCAACTCGCTGCGCTGGTGGCCGAGCAGGCCGCGGCCGGCAATCCGTTCATCCGCTGGATCAAGCTGCTCGCGCGCATGGCCGTGCGGCTCGTGCCCGAATACATCGTGCTCGTGCTGCTGCTCGGCGCGGCGCGCGCATGGCTGTTCCCGCACATCGGCCCGGAGATCGGCAACCATCTCGGCTGGATCATCGCGTTCGCGGTCGCGGGCACGTTGTTCGTGATCCCGACGGCCGGCGAGGTGCCGATCATCCAGGCGATGCTGTCGCTCGGCATGGGCGTCGGCCCGGCCGCCGCGCTGCTGATGACGCTGCCGCCGATCAGCGTGCCGTCGCTCGCGATGCTCGCGCGTTCGTTCAAGCCTTACATGCTGGCGATCGTCACGGGCCTCGTCGTCGTGTTCGGGATCGCGAGCGGGCTGCTCGCGATCGCGTTCGGGTTCTGACGGGCACGCGGGCGGGACGGCAAGCGGGCGCGACAGCCGGACACGTCCGGCTCGCGTGCCCGACCGGCCAACGGGCACGACAGGCCCGGCAGCCGGCAACCGAACCTGCGTGATGGCCGTTGCGCCGCGTGCAGGCTGATTCTGCCGCGCGATCGTCGTAATTTATCCGGCACCGCTGCTTCACGCGCGGTGACCTTTACAAGAAGCAAACAGGAAAACGCATGACCCAACCGAAGATTCATCCTCGACTCGAAAAGGCGCTGACGCGCGGCGATCTCGCGATCCGCCAGGCCAATTCCGCGCGGGCGACGGCCGTGCTGAACGCGCTCGGCACGATGATCATCGAAGCCTCCGCCACGATCGGCGTCGAGGCCAGCATCGAGATTCCGCAGGGCGATCGCATTTACGATCCGATGAACGGCTTGTGGCCGCAGAAGATGCTGGTGTCGTTCGACGGCCCGGTCGACGAAGCCGACGCGGAAGAACTGCGTGCGGTCTATCTGGTCGCCGACGATCCGGGTACGCAGTTCCGCGTCGAATGGCATCGCGCGGACGGCAAGCTCGGCCGCCAGGAAGGCGGCCCGCTGGCGACCGTCGCGTTCCTGACCGACGTCGAGATCCCGTGGAGCGACGACGACGAGTAACGTCGTCGTGGTTTCGTCGTATCAAGCTGGCGCCGTGCTCGCCGGCCGTCAGCGCATCAGCCGCCGCCGGAACAGCCACGCAGAGACCACGAATCCGCCGACCGCATAGCCGGCGAGCACCGCCAGATGCAGGCCGACGTCCGTCGCCGGCCGGCCGAGCATCGCGGGCCGGATCAGTTCGACCGCGTTCGCGAGCGGCAGCATGTGCGCCGCGTGCTGCGCGATCGGCGGCAGCTGCGTGATCGGGAAGAACACGCCCGACAGCAGCAGCATCGGCGTCAGCACGAGCGTCTGATAAAACATGAAGAAATCGTAGGACGGCGCGAGTGCGGTGACGATCATCGCGGTGCTCGCGAACGCGAGGCCGGCGAGCGCGATCACGGGCAGCGCCGCGAGCATCGACGGAAACTGCGCATAGCCGAGCAGGCCCGCGACGAGCATGATCGCGACGCCCGACAGCAACGCCTTGCTCGCGCCCCAGACAATCTCCCCGAGCACGATGTCGCCCAGCGCGAGCGGCGTGTGCATGATCGCTTCCCAGGTGCGCTGCACGTGCATCCGCGAGAAGCCCGAATACATCGACTCGAAGCTCGCGGACATCATCACGCTCGAACCGACCGTGCCGGCCGCGAGGAACGCGATATACGACACGCCGTCGACGTGGCCGAGCATCAGGCCGAGCCCGAACCCCAGCCCGAACAGGTAGATCATCGGATCGGCGAGGTTGCCGAACAGCGATGCGAGCGCGAGCTTGCGCCACACGAGATAGTTGCGCCGCCATACGGCGATCCAGTTGGTCGCATTCGCGGGCAGCGCGATCGCGAAGCGGGATTCGCGTGGCGGTGCGGACGGCGCGGCGGCGGAATAGTTGCGTACGTCCATGATCGATCAGTCCTGCATTTCGCGGCCCGTGAGCCGCAGGAACACGTCCTCCAGATTGGCCGGACGATGCAGATAGCGCAACCCTGAACGACCCTTGAGTCGTGCACTGAGCGGCTCGGGATCGGTCACGTAGCAGAACAGTGTTTCGCCGCTGATCTCGGTGTGCTTCGCGAACGGCGCCAACTCGTCGCGCAGCGTGACCGGGTCGGGCCCGTAGATCTCGATCACGTCGCAGCCGATCTCCGATTCGATCAGCGCATGCGGCGCGCCTTCTGCTATCTTGCGGCCTTCCTCGATCACGCACAGCCGGTCGCACAGGCGCTCGGCTTCCTCCATGAAATGCGTGGTGATCAGGATCGTCTTGCCGCGCGCGAGCAGCGAGCGCAACCGCTCCCACATCAGGTGCCGCGCCTGCGGATCGAGGCCCGTCGTCGGCTCGTCGAGCACCAGTACGTCGGGATCGTTGACGAGCGCGCGGGCAAGCGTCAGACGCCGCTTCATTCCGCCCGACAGCTCGCCGACCTTCGCATCGGCCTTGTTTTCCAGCTTCGCGAACTCGAGCAACGGCTGCACGAGCGCACGTGCAGCCTGCGCGGACATCCCGAAATAGCGGCTGAACACGAGCAGGTTTTCGCGGACCGTGAAGTCGGGATCGAGGTTGTCGAACTGCGGGACGACACCGACGCGCTGGCGCGCATGCCGCGCGCGCGACGGAACCGGTTCGCCGCACAGTGAAATGGCGCCGGCATCGGGATACACGAGACCGAGCAGCATCTTCAGCGTCGTGGTCTTGCCGGCGCCGTTCGGCCCGAGCAGTCCGTAGCATTCGCCGGCCTGCACGTGGAACGACAGGTCGTTGACGACGAGCTTGTCGCCGTAGCGCTTTTCGACGTTCCGGAAATCGATCGGTGCAACGGACATGGGCAGGTTGTCGTTGTAAGCGGGCGCGGGCGTGTTTCACAGCCGGCCGGATGGGCATGCGGCGTGCGAACGGATCGGGCGCAGGCGTGTCACATGGGCATGATCGGGGCGAACGCACACCGACGGCACGAACGGGCCATTCTAGTGCATCGGCTGCGTCTCTTCAGGGCATGCCCGTGCGGCACGGTGCATGCGCGCACGGATCGTGCACCGCATCATCGCCGACGCGCCCCGCGTGGCGAATCAGCGTTTTCCATCCCTTGCGTCCGGAATTGCGGCGCACCATGATGAGTGCATAGGGCACGTAGTCGCGATAGGGAGGTTTCATGGCTAGCTACAACAAGATTCTGCTGTGCTACGACGGCACGCTCGAAGGACGCAAGGCATTGCGGTGCGGTGCCAATCTCGCGCTGGACCTGAAGGCGGAAACGCATTTGCTGTCGGTGGTCGACATGCGCTCGAGCATCGCGCAAAGCGCAGGGTTGCTGACCGACGTCGCGTGCGGCCGCTTCGAGGAAACCGCGCGCGAGATCCTGCAGGAAGGCGTGAACTGGCTGCGCGAGCGTGGCGTCCAGGCGGAAGGCCATTTCGCGTTCGGCTATCCGATCGACGAAATCGCGAATCTCGCGACGGAGTTGAAGGCCGACCTCGTCGTCGTCGGCCATCGGTGCCGCAGCGGGTTGTCGAGATGGTGGATGGGGTCGGGCAACACGCAACTGCTCGATCGCGTGAGCTGCAGCATTCTGGTCGCATGCTCGTCGGCCGAAGAGCAAAAGGCCGAGATCGCGCGCGAACGCGAAGCGGCCACCGCGAACGGCAAGTGACGCAGTAATCGCGTGACCGGCCGGATTGTCCTGCGATTCAGGCCGGTCGCGTGCCGTGCCGCATCAGCGGCGCCTGGTCCGATCGCGACCGCTTACGCGTGCAGGTCGATCGCGGACAGTTTCCACGAGAACAGGCCGAAGCGGTGGAAGATCGCCGCATAGCGTGTGCCGTCGGCACTGCGCTGGTAGGTCACGACGAATTCATCGATATTCCTGTAGCCGGCACTCGTTTGCTGCGGATGACCCGCATCGCTTGGGCTCGCTGGCGCTGGCGCGGGTGCAGGCGCAGCCGAGGCGGTGGGACTGCTGCCCGGTACGGGTGCGCTCGCCGGATTGGCCGGCGGCACGGCCGGTGCGTTTCCGGGCGCACCGCCTGACGGCGGACCCGACCATTCGGGTGGCCGCTCGCCCGGATTACCGCGCGGCGGGATGCCGCTCATCAGCGCCGCCACACCTTCCGGTGTCGCATAGGCATCGACCAGCGGGCCGATCAATGCAGATCCGATCAGCGCGCCAATCACCGCGAGCGGATTGTCCTTCTTGACCGCGTCGATCCGGCGCATCAACTCGTCCGTGACCTGCTGCTTCAGGCTGATGCGCAGCGACGGAAAATCGACATATTCGCTGACCGCCTGCCCATCGCGCGCGTCGATCGCCGATTTCAGGCGACTGAGCGCGACGTACGGCGACGCGTATGCATAGCCGATCGCCACCAGGGCGGCGACGGCCAGCACGACGATCAGCAGGGGCTTGAGCCGCCTGGCGCGGCCCGAAGATCCAGTCACGATGCCTCCGGTGCGGACAGGTTCCGCAATCAGAGACCGCCGTGCGTGGCCGATCGTTCCTCGTCGATGCAGCGATCGATCATCCGGCACACGGCATCGATCGTCCCGACCATGATGAGCCGCGATCGACCGTGATAGACGCGCACGGGTGCACGGCGCGCCGGTTCCGCGTGATTCAGGCCGGCGTTCAGCGAGACCCGCGCGAATGCGGGGAGCGCTGACGGCAGCAGCGACGCCTGCCGTTCAACTGCGACTTCTTGGCTCACCACGGGCGCCGCGGCGGACAGCGGTGCGCAGGGCGTGCGGCCGCGCAGGTGACGCAGGCGACCGAATTGACGGAAAGGCAGCAAACGGGAAAGGCGTTCCATGATGTTCTCCTCAGCGAGACCGATTGTCAGAGTTCGCCCGAGCGGATCAGCCCGACGGCGATGCCTTCCAGCGCGAATTCCGCGCTGCCGGCCTTGACGAAGATGTTTTCGTAATCCGGGTTCTCCGCGATCAGCTCGAGGCCGCCGGGCCGGCGCATCAGGCGCTTGACCGTGACGTCGTCGCCGAGACGCGCGACGATGATCTGGCCGTCCTTCGCTTCCGTGCGCTTCTGCACGGCGAGGAGGTCGCCGTCGAGAATGCCGGCGTCGCGCATCGACAGGCCGCGCACCTTCAGCAGGTAGTCGGGCTTGCTCGTGAACAGCGCGGGATCGCACGCGTAATGCTGCGAGATATGCTCCTGCGCGAGGATCGGGCTACCGGCCGCGACCCGGCCGACGAGCGGCAGCGACAGTTGCATCAGGCCGGCGTGCGGCAGCGTGAACTGGTGCGGCGCATCGTCGATGCCGAGCAGGCGGATGCCGCGCGACGCGCCGGCGGCCAGCTCGATCACGCCCTTGCGCGCCAGCGCACGGAGATGCTCCTCGGCCGCATTCGGCGAGCTGAAACCCAGCTCGGCCGCGATCTCGGCACGCGTGGGCGGGAAACCGGAGCGCTCGATCGCGCGGCGGATCAAGTCGAACACTTGCTGTTGACGGGCGGTGAGTTTGGTCATGGCTGAACTGTATGGATAGACAGTGAGCTGTATTTTTATACAGTACTTCGCGAATTTCAAGTGTTACTTGAGGTTCGACGCGATCGCGCCGGTTCCGGCGCGATTTCGCGATGTCCGGACGCCGGTTCGTCTGCCGCAACCGTCCGTCCCGTCTGCGTTAGCACTTTTGAGTATTAAAAAATGAAGAACGATTATTTTTAATCATGTAACCCGTTCGCTAGACTGGCCCGACATCGCAATACCGACAACACTGGAGAACCAAGGATGGCGAAGCGCAATACGGGGCTGGCGGGCGGAGCGGGCCGCCTGATCGCAACACTCGCGCTGGGCGCGGCGGCGGCGCTGGGCGTCGCGACACATGCCCAGGCCGATACGACGTTCCTGAACGTGTCCTACGACCCGACGCGCGAGCTGTACCAGGACTTCAACCAGGCGTTCGGCAAGGAGTGGAAGGCGAAGACGGGCGAGACGGTCAACTTCAAGCAGTCGCACGGTGGCTCGGGCGCGCAGGCGCGCTCGGTGCTCGACGGCCTGCAGGCCGACGTCGTGACGCTCGCGCTGGCCTACGACATCGACGCGCTCGCCAACAAGGGGCTCGTCAACAAGGACTGGCAGAAGCGCTTGCCGGACAACGCGTCGCCGTACACGTCGACGATCGTGTTCCTGGTGCGCAAGGGCAACCCGAAAGGGATCAAGGACTGGGACGACCTGACGAAGCCGGGCATCTCGATCGTCACGCCGAACCCGAAGACCTCGGGCGGCGCGCGCTGGAACTACCTGGCCGCATGGGCGTACGCCGTCCACAAGCCGGGTGGCAACGAGCAGACCGCGAAGGAATTCGTGACGAAGCTCTACAAGAATGCGGGCGTGCTCGACTCGGGCGCGCGCGGTGCGACGACGAGCTTCGTGCAGCGCGGGATCGGCGACGTGCTGATCGCGTGGGAGAACGAGGCGTTCCTGTCGGTCAAGGAATTCGGCACCGACAAGTTCGAGATCGTCGTGCCGTCGGTGAGCATCCTGGCCGAGCCGCCCGTTGCCGTGGTCGACAAGGTGGTCGACAAGAAGGGCACGCGCAAGCTGGCCGAGGCCTACCTGAATTTCCTGTACAGCCCGCAGGGCCAGGAGATCGCGGCGCGCAACGACTACCGTCCGCGTTCGAAGAACGTGCCGGCGAACCTGACGAAGCAGTTCCCGAAGCTGAAGCTGTACACGGTCGACGACACGTTCGGCGGCTGGACGAATGCGCAGAAGACGCATTTCGCGGACGGCGGTGTGTTCGACTCGATCTACAAGCCGCAGTAACGCCAGGCAGCAACCCATAACGACAGCGGCGTGCCACGACAGCGCGCCGCATCCCCGACGGTCCGCGGGCGCGACGCCTCGCGCCGGCGTTTGCGTCGGACCCGTGAGCAGCAACGACCCAGCAAGAGCATCCGATGACGACGTACACCTTTCGCAAGCCGAGCGCGCTGCCCGGTTTCGGCGTGACGCTCGGCATCACGGTGGCCTATTTGAGCCTCGTGGTGCTGATCCCGCTCGCCGCCACGTTCCTGAAGACCGCGACGCTGTCGTGGGACCAGTTCGTCACCGCCGTCGCGTCGCCGCGCGTACTCGCGTCGTACCGGCTGACGTTCTCCGCCGCGCTCGGCGGCGCCTTGATCAACGCCGTGTTCGGCTTTCTCGTCGCGTGGGTGCTGGTGCGCTACACGTTTCCGTTCAAGCGCATCGTCGACGCAATCGTCGACCTGCCGTTCGCGCTACCGACGTCGGTCGCCGGCATCTCGCTTGCAGCCGTCTATGCGACCAACGGCTGGGTCGGCCAGTATCTGGCGCCGTTCGGCATCAAGATCGCGTTTACGCCGGCCGGCGTGCTGGTGGCGCTGACCTTCATCGGGCTGCCGTTCGTCGTGCGCACCGTGCAGCCCGTGCTCGAGGATTTCGAGCGCGAGCAGGAGGAGGCCGCGGCGTGCCTCGGCGCATCGCGCTGGCTGACGTTCCGCCGCGTCGTGCTGCCGGCCGTGCTGCCGGCGCTGCTCACCGGCTTCGCGCTGGCGTTCGCGCGCGCGCTCGGCGAGTACGGGTCGGTGATCTTCATTGCCGGCAACGTGCCGATGAAATCCGAAATCACGTCGCTGCTGATCATCACGAAGCTCGAGCAGTACGACTATGCGGGCGCAACCGCGCTGGCGGTCGTGATGCTGGTCGTGTCGTTCCTGATGCTGCTCCTGATCAACACGCTGCAGTGGCATCTGCAGCGCCGGACGGGCAAGGGGGCGAGCGGCCCCGCGCCGTCGACCGTCACCGTCACCTCGGCAGCAGGAGGCCAGCAATGAGCCAGGAGTCCAGTGCCGTGCTGAACAATCCGTCCGCCGCGCGCGTGAGCGCCGCGAAACGGCTCGACCCCGTCAGCGAGCCGCGCGCCGTGCGCTGGCTGCTGATCGGCGTCGCGCTGGCGTTCCTCGCGTTCTTCCTCGTCGTGCCGCTCGCCGCGGTGTTCTTCGAGGCGCTGCGCAAGGGCGTTGGCTTCTATCTCGAATCGCTCGCCGATCCCGACGCCTGGTCGGCGATCAAGCTGACGCTGACCGTCGCCGTGATCGCGGTGCCGCTGAATCTCGTGTTCGGCGTGTGCGCGTCGTGGGCGATCGCGAAGTTCGAATTCCGCGGCAAGGCATTGCTGACCACGCTGATCGACCTGCCGTTCTCCGTGTCGCCGGTGATCTCGGGCCTCGTCTACGTGCTGCTGTTCGGCGCGCAGGGCTGGCTCGGGCCGTGGCTGCAGGACCATGACGTGCAGATCATCTTCGCGGTGCCGGGCATCGTGCTCGCGACGATCTTCGTCACGTTCCCGTTCGTGGCGCGCGAGTTGATCCCGCTGATGCAGGCGCAGGGCACCGACGAGGAAGAGGCCGCGCGCGTGCTGGGCGCGTCGGGCTGGCAGATCTTCCGGCGCGTGACGCTGCCGAACGTGAAATGGGGCCTGCTGTACGGCGTGATCCTGTGCAACGCGCGCGCGATGGGCGAGTTCGGTGCGGTGTCGGTCGTGTCCGGCCACATTCGCGGCGTGACCGACACGATGCCGCTGCACGTCGAGATTCTGTACAACGAATACAACTTCGCGGCAGCGTTCGCGGTGGCATCGGTGCTGGCGCTGCTCGCGCTCGTCACGCTCGGGCTGAAGCTGCTCGCCGAGCGTCATCTGGCCGCCGAACTGGCCGGTGCACGCGATGACGTTCCCGCTCATGCCGGCCCCGTCGCCGCCATTTCGTCGAAATCGTAAAGAGGCAACCAGAATGGGTATCACCGTCCGTCACCTTCAGAAGCGCTTCGGCGATTTCACCGCCCTCGACAACGTGTCGCTCGACTTCCCGCCGGGCGAGCTCGTCGCCCTGCTCGGGCCGTCCGGCTGCGGCAAGACCACGCTGCTGCGTGTGATCGCGGGCCTCGAGCACGCGGACGCCGGACAGGTCGTGCTGCAGGGGCTCGACGTCGCGTCGGTCGGCGCGCGCGATCGCCAGGTCGGTTTCGTGTTCCAGCATTACGCGCTGTTTCGTCACATGACCGTATTCGAGAACGTCGCGTTCGGGCTGCGCGTGAAGCCGCGCCGCGAGCGGCCGTCGGAAGCCGTGATCCGCGAGAAGGTGCACGAACTGCTGAAGCTCGTGCAGCTCGACTGGCTCGCGCAGCGTTATCCGTCCGAGCTGTCGGGCGGCCAGCGCCAGCGGATCGCGCTGGCCCGCGCGCTCGCGGTCGAGCCGAAGGTGCTGCTGCTCGACGAGCCGTTCGGCGCGCTCGACGCGAAGGTGCGCAAGGAACTGCGCGGCTGGCTGCGGCGCCTGCACGACGACCTGCACATCTCGACGATCTTCGTCACGCACGACCAGGAAGAGGCGCTGGAAGTGGCCGACCGGATCGTCGTGCTGAACCGCGGCCGCGTGGAGCAGGCCGGCAGCCCGCAGGACGTCTACGATCATCCGCAAAGCGCGTTCGTCTACGAGTTTCTCGGTGCGGCGAACCGGCTGCCGGGCACGGTCGCCGGGCGCGGCTTCGTCGCCGAGGGGGCGGCGGCGCCGATCGCGGTCGACGCCGATTTCGCGGGCCCCGCGAACGCGTACGTGCGGCCGCACGACCTGCAGCTGTGGCCGGCCGGCGACGGCCATCGCGACGGCATCGCGGTCGACGTGCGCCGCGTGATCCCGCTCGGCGGCTCGGTGCGGGTCGAACTCGAGGCGCGTACCGGCGGCGCACTCGAAGCGGAGCTCGATCGCGACGCATGGCGTGCGCTCGCGCTGCAGGTCGGCGACGGCGCGACGGCCGTGCCGCGCGCGGTGCGGGTATTTCCCGCACACTGACGCCCGAACCCGGTAAAGAGAAGAGGGCGGCTACCGCTCCGAATCGACATTCGAACAACGACAGCCTAAGAGGCATACCCATGAATTTTCAGCAATTGCGTTTCGTGCGCGAAGCCGTGCGCCAGAACATGAACCTGACGGAAGTCGCGAACGTGCTGTACACGTCGCAGTCGGGCGTGTCGAAGCAGATCAAGGATCTCGAGGATGAACTGGGCGTCGACATCTTCATCCGGCGCGGCAAGCGGCTCACGGGGCTCACGGAGCCCGGCAAGGCCGTGCACCAGCTGATCGAGCGGATGCTGCTCGATGCGGAAAACCTGCGCCGCGTCGCACGCCAGTTTGCGGACCAGGACAGCGGCCACCTCGTCGTCGCGACGACGCACACGCAGGCGCGCTACGCGCTGCCGAAGGTGATCCGCCAGTTCACCGACGTGTTCCCGAAGGTGCATCTCGCGCTGCGTCAGGGCAGCCCGCAGCAGATCGCGCAGATGATCCTGAACGGCGAAGCCGATCTCGGCATCTCGACCGAGGCGCTCGATCGCTATCCGGACATCGTCACGTTCCCGTGCTATTCGTGGCACCACACGGTCGTCGTACCGAAGGGGCATCCGCTCGTCGGCCGCGAGAACCTGACGCTCGACGAAATCGCCGAGTACCCGATCATCACGTACGACCAGGACTTCACGGGCCGTTCGCACATCGACCAGGCGTTCTC
This sequence comes from Burkholderia sp. Bp9031, assembly GCF_003857965.1. Taxonomy (NCBI): domain Bacteria; kingdom Pseudomonadati; phylum Pseudomonadota; class Betaproteobacteria; order Burkholderiales; family Burkholderiaceae; genus Burkholderia; species Burkholderia sp. Bp9031. The sequence continues at coordinate 246,025 of NZ_QTPW01000005.1, read as the reverse complement.
GCAGGCCGGCGCCGTGCCCGACGTCGTGCTGACCGCGATCGATGCGGACGTGATCAAGACCTACGTCGAGCTCGGGATGGGGATCGGCGTCGTCGCGGCGATGGCCTTCGATCCGCAGCGCGACACCGGGCTCGTCGCGCTCGACACGCAGCACCTGTTCGAAGCAAGCACGACGCGTGTCGGGCTGCGCAAGGGCGCGTTCCTGCGCGCGTATGCGTACCGGCTGATCGAGATGTTCGCGCCGCACCTGACCGAGGCGGAAATCGCCGGGCTGCTGCGCGAAGCGGTCTGACGGCGGGGCGACGTTTCGGGGGCGCGGCAAGCGCGCGCCGGACGCGTTGCATGCGGGCCGCCATGACGCCGGTTTCGTGCCGTCACGGTGTGCCCGCGCGGCGCACTTTCGATGCTCGTGCTGTTCGCGATCGCGGTCGTTTCGGGGTGGTCGTCGATAGCAGTGGGCGTGAAGCGCCTGCACGACACCGACAAGCCGGGGTGGTGAATGCTGCCGATCGTCGGCGCGATCGCGCTGTTCGTGATGAACGGCTTCATTGCCGGCACGCCGCACGCGAATCGCTTCGGCGAGCCGCCGTCGGACGATCGCGACGAAGCGACGCCGCGGAACTCGGTATAACACACCGCAATCGGCATGCGCAGCCGCGCGCTCCGAAAAAACCCTTAATTATTGATCAGACGGGTTGCGCGTCGAACCGAAACGGTACAGCATAGCCTTCACTCCGCCGGCGTCCCGCCGGCGGTGGCGCGTCGACGACAGCACGCGCCAGGCAGTCGGCCGTCTGCCTCGCTTCCATTCCGTGGTACCGACAAGCAGCATCGATGGCCAATGTGTGGGTAGTGTGACGCAAACGTTTGCTCACATTAAAACAACAGTCGAACAATAATCCGGCCCTCGGGCCCGTCGCCAGGAGATGTGTATGAATGTCCTTTTTCGCCGTCGATTCCTGACCGCCGCGCTTGCCGCAGTCGCGGTCGCCGCCGCACCGGCCGTCCATGCGCAATCCACGGCCAAGCCGAAGGTCGCGCTCGTAATGAAGTCGCTCGCCAACGAGTTCTTCCTGACGATGGAAAACGGCGCGAAGGAATACCAGAAGCACAACGCCGGCCAGTTCGACCTGATCACGAACGGTATCAAGGACGAGACCGATACCGCGAACCAGATCCGCATCGTCGAGCAGATGATCGTGTCGAAGGTCGATGCGATCGTGATCGCGCCGGCTGATTCGAAGGCGCTCGTGCCGGTCGTGAAGAAGGCGGTCGACGCGGGCATCATCGTCGTGAACATCGACAACCGGCTCGATCCGGACGTGCTGAAGTCGAAGAACCTGAACGTGCCGTTCGTCGGCCCCGACAACCGCAAGGGCGCGCGCAAGATCGGCGACTACCTCGCGAAGCGGCTGAAGGCGGGCGATCAGGTCGGCATCGTCGAAGGCGTGTCGACGACGACCAACGCGCAGCAGCGCACGGCCGGCTTCGAGGATGCGATGAAGGCGGGCGGGATGAAGGTCGTGTCGGTGCAGTCGGGCGAATGGGAGATCGACAAGGGCAATGCGGTCGCGTCCGCGATGCTCAACGAATACCCGAACCTGCGGGCGCTGCTGTGCGGCAACGACAACATGGCGATCGGCGCCGTGTCGGCCGTGCGGGCGGCGGGCAAGCAGGGCAAGGTGTTCGTGGTCGGCTACGACAACATCAACGCGATCAAGCCGATGCTGAAGGACGGTCGCGTGCTCGCGACCGCCGACCAGTACGCGGCGAAGCAGGCCGTGTTCGGCATCGACACGGCGCTCAAGGCGATCGCCGAGCACCGCAAGCAGGCCGACATGTCCGGTGTGGTCGAGACGCCGGTGGATCTCGTGACGAAGTAACGCCGCCCCGTCACGGCCGCCGCCCTCAAGAATCCGGGCTGGCGGCCGTTATACGGTGTGAGCGCGATCACGGCCACTGCTGCACTTGTGAGCGTCATACCCGCGCGCCGCGTGCGCGCGGCCGCAACCAGGATCGCGATGGAACCGACCTTCCAACCCTCCCGTTCAGCCGTTCCCGTGCTGTCCGTCTCGGGCGTGGGCAAGACCTACGCCGAACCCGTGCTCGCCGACGTCACGCTGACCCTCGCGCCGGGTGAAGCGCTTGCGCTGACGGGCGAGAACGGCGCGGGCAAGAGCACGCTGTCGAAGATCATCGGCGGGCTCGTCGACCCGACGACCGGCACGATGCAGCTCGGCGGCCGGGCCTATGCGCCGGCGAGCCGCACGCAGGCAGAGGCGCTCGGCGTGCGCATGGTGATGCAGGAGCTGAACCTGCTGCCGACGCTGACGGTCGCCGAAAACCTGTTCCTGAATCGTCTGCCGCGCCGCTTCGGCATCATCGATCGCGCGCGGCTGCGCGACGATGCGCGTGCCGCGATGGCGCAGGTCGGGCTCGACGCGGTCGACTCCGATACGCCGGTCGGTGCGCTCGGCATCGGCCACCAGCAGATGGTCGAGATCGCGCGCAACCTGATCGGCGACTGCCGCGTGCTGATCCTCGACGAGCCGACCGCGATGCTGACTGCACGCGAGGTCGAGCTGCTGTTCGAGCAGATCGACCGGCTGAAGGCGCGCGGCGTGGCGATCGTCTACATCTCGCACCGGCTCGAGGAGCTCGCGCGCGTCGCCGAGCGCGTCGCGGTATTGCGCGACGGCCGGCTCGTGCACGTCGGCGACATGGCCGCGACGACGTCCGACCGGCTCGTCACGCTGATGGTCGGGCGCGAGATCGGCGAGCACATCGATCTCGGCACGCGCCGGATCGGCCCGCCGCGACTCGTCGTGTCGGGCGTGACGCGCGGCACGGCCGTGCAGGACGTGTCGCTCGAGGTGCGCTCGGGCGAAATCTTCGGCATCTCGGGGCTGATCGGCGCGGGGCGCACCGAATTGCTACGGCTGATCTACGGCGCGGACACGCCGGACGCCGGGATGATCGCGGTCGGCGATCCGCTGAAGCCGGCGCGCATCGGGTCGCCCGTCGACGCGGTGCGGCACGGCATCGCGCTGATCACCGAGGACCGCAAGGGCGAAGGGCTGCTGCTGTCGCAGTCGGTCACGTCGAACGTGTCGCTCGGCCAGCTTGACCGGCTGGCGCGCGGCGGCATCGTCGACACGGCGCGCGAGACGGCGCTCGCCGAGCAGCAGATCGACGCGTTGCGGATCCGCACGCACGGCGCCGCGCAGGCGGTCGGCGAACTGTCGGGCGGCAACCAGCAGAAGGTCGTGATCGGCCGCTGGCTCGCGCGCGACATGGGCGTGCTGCTGTTCGACGAGCCGACCCGCGGAATCGACGTCGGCCCCAAATTCGAGATCTACACGCTGATGGGCGCGCTCGCGCGCGACGGCCGCGCGCTGGTGGTCGTATCGAGCGACCTGCGCGAGCTGATGCTGATCTGCGACCGGATCGGCGTGATGTCGGCCGGCCGCATGACCGCCGTGTTCGAACGCGGCAACTGGACCCAGGATGCGCTGCTGGCCGCGGCGTTCGCCGGCTTCGGCCGCGAAGCGCTGCCGGAAGGCACGCGGCATCCGGATGCGGAAAGCGCGCCGCGCGCGGCTTCCGGCACTTCGACGACAGGACGACCGCAATGACCCAGCCTCCCGTATCCCCGACCGACGCAGGCGCGCAGCAGGACGTGACGGGGCGCCGCGCGCGCACGCTGTCCGGCACGCGGCTCGGCCTGTCGAACTACCTCGGGCTCGCCGGCGCGCTCGCCGCGATGATCGCGCTGTTTTCGGTGCTGAGCTCGCATTTCCTGACCTACGATACGTTCAGTACGATCGCGAACCAGATTCCCGATCTCGTCGTGATGTCGGTCGGAATGACCTTCGTGCTGATCATCGCGGGCATCGACCTGTCGGTCGGCTCGGTGCTGGCGCTGGCCGCGTCGATGGTCAGCGTGGCCGCGTTGAAATGGCAGTGGGGGCCGCTGCCGGCCGCGCTGATTGGGATCGCGATCGCGACCTTGACCGGTTCGCTGACCGGTGCGATCACGGTCGGCTGGCGGATTCCGTCGTTCATCGTGTCGCTCGGCGTGCTCGAGGCCGCGCGCGGTGTCGCATACCAGCTGACGAATTCGCGCACGGCCTACATCGGCGACGCGTTCGATTTCCTGTCGAACCCCATCGCGCTGGGCATCTCGCCGGCGTTCCTGATCGCGGTTGCGGTGATGCTTGCGGCGCAGTTCGTGCTCACGCGCACCGTATTCGGGCGCTATCTGGTCGGGATCGGCACGAACGAAGAGGCTGTCCGGCTTGCCGGGGTTAACCCGCGGCCGTATAAAATCATCGTATTCGCATTGATGGGCGCGCTCGCAGGGCTCGCGTCGCTGTTCCAGATTTCGCGGCTCGAGGCCGCCGACCCGAACGCGGGCGTGGGCCTCGAGCTGCAGGTGATCGCAGCCGTCGTGATTGGCGGCACGAGCCTGATGGGCGGGCGCGGCTCGGTGATCAGCACGTTCTTCGGCGTGTTGATCATCTCCGTGCTGGCCGCAGGGCTGGCGCAGATCGGCGCGAACGAGCCGACCAAACGGATCATCACCGGGGCGGTGATCGTGGTGGCGGTCGTGCTCGATACGTATCGCAGCCGGCGCGCGCGCGCCCGGTAAGAACTACACAGAAAGCAGACCAGAGAGAAACGGGAAATGGCGACGATCAAGGATGTGGCGGCCATGGCGGGCGTGTCGTTTACGACCGTCTCGCACGTGGTGAACAATTCGCGGCCGGTGTCCGCGGATGTGCGTGCGAAGGTCGAGGGCGCAATCCGCGAGCTGAACTACGTGCCGTCGGCGGTGGCGCGCTCGCTGAAGGCGCGCTCGACGGCGACCATCGGCCTCGTCGTGCCGAACAGCACGAATCCGTACTTCGCGGAGCTTGCGCGTGGCATCGAGGACCAGTGCGCGGCCAACGGCTATTGCGTGTTCTTCTGCAATTCGGACGACGATCCCGTGAAGCAGCGCAACTACCTGCGCGTGCTGCAGGAAAAGCGCATCGACGGGCTGATCGTCGCGTCGGCCGGCGAGGATGCGGTGCTCGCGCAGACGCTCGCTGACGCCCATGCGCCACTCGTCGTCGTCGACCGCAACATCGAAGGGCTCGCGGCCGACCTCGTGCAGATCGATCACGAACGCGGCGCGTACCTGGCGACACGTCACCTGCTCGAACTCGGGCACGCGAAGATCGGCTGCATCACCGGGCCGACGGACACGGCCGTCAGTGCGATGCGCGTGCATGGCTTCATCCGCGCGATGGCCGAGCGCGGGATCGACATCGTGCCGGGCGCGATCGCGGAAAGCGATTTTTCGTGCCTCGGCGGCTATCACGCGGCGTCGCGACTGTTCGAGTCGGTGCGTCCGAGCGCGATTTTCGCGGGCAACGACCTGATGGGCGTCGGTGCGCTGCGCGCGGCGGCCGAGCGCGGGATGCGCGTGCCGGACGACTGCTCGATCATTGGCTTCGACGACATCGAATTCTCCCGCTACACGTATCCGGCGCTGTCGACGGTCGGCCAGTCGGTGCGCGCGCTCGGCGAAATGGCCGCGCAGACGTTGATCGAGCGGATCGGCGGCGGCTCGACGGCCGCGCCGAGCCGCCGTCGCGTCGTGTCGCCGCGCCTCGTGCTGCGCGAATCGACGGCGGTCTACCACGAGCCGGCCGTGCCCGGCGGTCGCGCATGACGGCCCGCGCAGCGCTCGCCGGCCGCGTGACGGTGGTCGGCAGCCTCAACATGGATCTCGTCGTGCGGGCGCCGCGGCTGCCGCTGCCGGGCGAAACGCTCGCTGGCCATGCCTACGCGCAGGCGGCGGGCGGCAAGGGCGGCAACCAGGCCGTCGCGGCCGCGCGGCTCGGTGCGCAGGTTACGATGATCGGCTGCGTCGGCGCGGATGCGCACGGCACCGCGCTGCGGGCCGGCCTCGAGGCCGAAGGCATCGACTGCTCGCGGCTCGCGACGAGCGCAGCGGCATCGACCGGCGTCGCACTGATCGTCGTCGACGATGCGAGCCAGAACACGATCGTGATCGTCGCGGGTGGCAACGGCGAAGTCACGACCGATACGGTGGCGCAGCACGAGGCCGCGCTGGCCGCGACCGACGTACTGATCTGCCAGCTCGAGACGCCGCCTGATGCCGTGTTCGCCGCGCTGTCGGCCGGGCGGCGGCTCGGCCGCACCGTGGTGCTCAATCCGGCGCCGGCCGTCGCACCGCTGCCGCACGGCTGGCTGCCGCTGGTCGATTACCTGATCCCGAACGAAGTCGAGGCGGCCGCGCTGACCGGGCTGCCGGTGCGCGATCCGGCCGAGGCGGAAGCCGCGGCGCGGGCGCTGCAGGCGGCCGGCACGCGCAACGTACTGATCACGCTCGGCGCGCGCGGCGTGCTCGCACTGACGGCCGACGGCGCAGCGCGCCACTATCCGGCGCCCGTCGTGCAGGCGGTCGACACGACCGCGGCCGGCGATACCTTCATCGGCGGCTTCGCCGCCCGGCTCGCGGCCGGCGACGACGTCGACACCGCAATCCGCTTCGCGCAACGCGCAGCAGCGCTGTCGGTCACGCGCGCAGGCGCGCAGCCGTCGATTCCCACCCTCGCCGAACTGGCCGAACAGCGCTAGTTCGCGCATCCCGGCCGGCGCCTGCGGCAACAGGCGGCCGGCCCGCTCTCGCTGACCATCCGGAATTCGACATTCGCCCTGTTATTTCACAGCGAGGGCTCGAATGTTCCGCACCAATTATTCAGCAATATGTAATAAACAGACGGATTCCGAGGAAAATTGACGTCAATACCATCAAGTTGCGCAGCAGACGGTCGTAAATGCATCGGAACGAAACAATGTTCCGAAAACGGGCCCGGCCCGTCCATGACGACGCAACACAGGAAGAATGATGGTGATCGGAAACCTGACGATACGTGCGCGCATCGGTTTGACGATGGCGTTTCTCGCGGTACTGCTGGGGGTGATCGGCGGGCTTGGTCTGTACGGGATGGCGCGCTCGAACGACTCGACGCGCGAAATCTTCACGAACCGGATGCCGGGCACGGTCGATGTGGCCGTTGCTGAAATGTATGCGGCGCGCGAGCGCCTTGCGCTCGATCGCGCCGCGCTGCTGGCCGGGACACCCGATTCGGCTGCCGCAGTGGAGCGTAGCCGGGCGATGCGTGCGCAGTCCGATTCGTGGTGGAAAAAGTACCTTGCGCTGCCGCGCGATGCGCAGGAGGACCGACTCGCGCAGGATGTCGCCGCGAAGCGGCAGGCGCTACAGCGCAGTTGCGACACGTTCGGAGACCTTCTCGCGACAGGCGACCACGTCCGGATCGGCGATAGCGCCAAGCAGCTCCAGGTGCTTTACAACGATCTCGCGGTTGCGAGCGAGGCGCTGCGCAATGTCCAGTTCAGCGCGGTGCAGACGAGCTTCGATCATTCGGAATCCGCGTACGAAACGATGCGCGTGCTGTCGATCGTCGTGCTGGCGGCCGGTCTGGTCGCGGCGGTGCTGTCGTGGCTGACGCTCAGCCGCGCGATCGGCCGTCCGCTCGCGGACGCGCTCGCGCATTTCGACGCAATCGCCGCGGGCGACCTGCGCCGCTCGATCTTCGTGCACCGACGAGATGAAATGGGCCTGCTCCTCGACGGCCTCGCGAACATGCAGCGCGGCCTCGTCGACACGGTGCGCACCGTGCGCGGCGGCAGCGAATCGATCGCGACCGCGGCCCGGCAGATTGCCGCCGGCAACATCGACCTGTCGTCGCGCACGGAAGAACAGGCGGCTGCGTTGCAGGAAACCGCGTCGAGCATGGAACAGCTGACCGGCACCGTGAAGCAGAACGCGGAGAATGCGCGGCAGGCAAGCTCGCTGGCCGCGAATGCGTCGGAGATTGCAAACAAGGGCAATACGGTGGTCGGCCGGGTGGTCGGCACGATGGGCGAGATCAACGACAGCTCCGCGAAGATCGCGGACATCATCGCGCTCATCGAGGGAATCGCGTTCCAGACCAACATCCTGGCGCTGAACGCGGCTGTGGAGGCCGCGCGCGCCGGCGAGGAAGGGCGCGGCTTCGCGGTCGTCGCGGGCGAGGTGCGCAGCCTCGCGCAGCGATCGTCGAGCGCGGCCAAGGAGATCAAGGCGCTGATCGATGCGTCGGTGGAGCGCATCCGCGCGGGGTCGTCGCTGGTCGACGAAGCCGGTCGCACGATGATCGACGTGATCGGTGCAGTGCAGCGGGTCACGGACATCATGGGCGAAATCGCGGCGGCGTCCGAGGAGCAGAGCGGCGGGATCGATCAGGTCGCGCGTGCGGTCGCGCAGATGGATGAGGTCACACAGCAGAACGCCGCGCTCGTCGAGGAGGCGGCGGCCGCTGCGCAGTCGCTCGACGAACAGGCCGCGCGTCTGCGCGAAACGGCGTCGGTGTTCCGGATCGACGACGACGCGGCGCGGCCGGTGGCTGCCGAGGCAGCACGCCAGGTGCCGCGCGCGGTGTCCGCGCCGGTTGTTGCGTCCGCTGCGTCCGCTGCGTCGCCCGCACCGGGCGTTGCGCGCGACGATCGCAAGGCAGCACCGAAGCGCACGGCGCCGGCACGCAAGCCGGCGGCTGCGTCTGCAGCGCCGGCACCGGTCGCCGCGGCTGCCGGCGCCGACGACTGGGAGACGTTCTGATTCGCGCGCCGCGTATCTATCCCCATTTGACAACATACGACGCCCGCGACGTGCGGGCGTCGTCGTTTCGGCGCGCGATGAAATGTGACAGCGCGTGTGAACGTTCGTGCATCGCCTCGCGTTGCATGCGCGCATCCGCGCTACGGGTATCTCCGGACGATGCGAGAAAAATTTGTAACGGTGCGCGCGGCGTGTCGTCGAAAACGTCTGCTCGAACGTCTAGGGATGAAGGGGAGAGTGGAGAGGCTGCGACGACGACGGAGGTGTCCGGTGCACGAGACGTTCCGATGCTCGACGAGACGCGGCGGATGCAGTTTCTGCGGCTCGGGAGATCAATTGTAAAGCGTCAAAATGCGTTGTCCAAGCGGTGTTGTCGAGAATGACGAACTTCATACGAAGAGTTCGTGAAAAAAAATAAGAAAGGGTTTAGGATGAATTCGAACGCGCTTGCTTCTGCGCAGTCATACGAAGGCAAGCACGTCTTCAGACTCAGGCGAGGGAGGTAGCATGGATATTTACAGCAGCTTCGCGAACCGCTTCGAAAAAACGCGAGAGGAAGAATTCTCGCTGGAGGAGTACCTCGCGCTCTGCAAGAACGATCCGTCAGCGTACGCCACAGCAGGCGAACGCATGCTGGCTGCAATCGGGGAACCTGAACAAATCGATACCCGCATCGATCCGCGCCTGTCGCGGATCTTCGCGAACAAGGTTATCAAGGTCTATCCCGCGTTCCGTGAGTTCTACGGAATGGAGGAAGTGATCGAGCAGGTGGTCGCGTACTTCCGCCACGCTGCGCAAGGGCTCGAAGAGAAGAAGCAGATCCTCTACCTGCTCGGCCCGGTGGGCGGTGGCAAGTCGTCGATCGCCGAGCGCCTGAAGCAACTGATGGAGCGCGTGCCGTTCTACTCGCTGAAGGGTTCTCCGGTCAACGAATCGCCGCTCGGGCTCTTCGACTACGACGAGGACGGCCCGATCCTCGAAGAGCAATACGGGATTCCGCGCCGCTACCTGAAGAACATCCTGAGTCCGTGGGCCGTCAAGCGCCTGCACGAATACAACGGCGACATCCGCCAGTTCCGCGTGGTGCGCCGCTATCCGTCGATCCTCCGGCAGATCGGCATCGCGAAGACGGAGCCTGGTGACGAGAACAACCAGGATATTTCCTCGCTCGTCGGCAAGGTCGACATCCGCAAGCTCGAACAGTACGCGCAGGACGATGCCGATGCGTACAGCTACTCGGGCGGCCTGTGCCTGGCGAACCAGGGGCTGCTGGAATTCGTCGAAATGTTCAAGGCGCCGATCAAGGTGCTGCACCCGCTGCTGACCGCGACGCAGGAAGGCAACTTCAAGGGCACCGAAGGATTCGGCGCGATTCCGTTCGACGGGGTGATCCTCGCGCACTCGAACGAGTCTGAGTGGAAGGCATTCCGCAACAACCGCAACAACGAGGCACTGCTCGACCGGATCTTCGTCGTGAAGGTGCCGTACTGCCTGCGCGTGTCGGAAGAGGTCAAGATCTACGAGAAGCTGATCCGCAACTCGTCGCTCGCCGAAGCCGTATGCGCACCGGGCACGCTGAAGATGATGTCGCAGTTCTCAGTGCTGTCGCGCCTGCACGAGCCGGAGAATTCGAGCCTGTTCTCGAAGATGCAGGTGTATGACGGCGAAAACCTGAAGGACACCGATCCGAAGGCGAAGTCGTATCAGGAGTATCGCGACTACGCGGGCGTGGACGAAGGGATGACGGGCGTGTCGACACGCTTCGCGTTCAAGATCCTGTCGCGCGTGTTCAACTTCGATTCGAGCGAGGTCGCGGCGAACCCCGTGCACCTGATGTACGTGCTCGAGCAGCAGATCGAACGCGAGCAGTTCCCGCCGGAAACCGAGCAGAAGTACCTGTCGTTCGTGAAGGATGTGCTCGCGTCGCGCTACGCGGAATTCATCGGCAAGGAGATCCAGACGGCGTACCTCGAATCGTATTCCGAGTATGGGCAGAACATCTTCGACCGCTACGTCACGTACGCGGATTTCTGGATCCAGGATCAGGAATTCCGCGATCACGACACGGGCGAGAGCTTCGATCGCGCCGCGCTGAATGCGGAGCTGGAGAAGATCGAGAAGCCGGCCGGCATCAGCAATCCGAAGGATTTCCGTAACGAGATCGTGAACTTCGTGTTGCGTGCGCGGGCGGCGAACGCCGGCAAGAATCCCGTGTGGACGAGCTACGAGAAGTTGCGCGTCGTGATCGAGAAGAAGATGTTCTCGAATACCGAGGAACTGTTGCCGGTCATTTCGTTCAATGCGAAGGGCTCGGCGGAGGAACAACGCAAGCATGAGGACTTTGTGAACCGGATGGTCGCGAAGGGCTATACGCCGAAGCAGGTGAGGCTGCTTTGCGACTGGTACCTGCGCGTGCGCAAGTCGTCATGACACGCGCGGTACCGTGCCCGTGCGAGTCGTTCGCACGGGCACCCTCAGAGGCGCCACCCGCATGACGGCAGACGGCATGCGCGGCGAGTGCCCCGGCAGATCGACTTTCGAGCGGGAGACCGGGAGTGCTTCATCAAATCATCGACCGCAGGCTGGCCGGCAAGAACAAGAGCATCGCCAACCGCGAACGCTTTCTGCGTCGCGTCAAGAACTACATTCGTCGTGCCGTGTCCGACGCGGTGCGCGATCGTAGCATCAAGGATATCCAGAGCACGCAAAGCATCACGATTCCACGCAAGGACATCGCGGAGCCGAACTTCCGGCACGCGCCGGGCGGGCGTCGTGAATACGTGCACCCGGGCAACGAGGACTACGTTCGCGGCGACAAGATTCCGCGTCCGCAGGGCGGCTCGGGCGGCGGCGGCAGTCAGGCGAGCAACGAGGGCGAAGGGCAGGACGACTTCGTGTTCGAGCTGTCCCGCGACGAATTCATGCAGTATTTCTTCGACGATCTCGAACTGCCGCGCCTCGTGAAGACGCACCTGCTGACGGTGCCGAGCTGGAAGAACGTGCGGGCGGGCTGGTCGGCGGAAGGTACGCCGAACAACATCGACGTCGTGCGCTCGCTGCGCAGCGCGCTCGGCCGGCGCATCGCGCTCGGCTCGCCGCTCGTCAACGAGCTGCGCGAGCTGGAAGCGCAACTCGAGGCGCTGAAGAGCGACACCGAGGACCGTCGCGAGGAAATCGCCGTGCTCGAGGCCGAGATCCATCACCTGAAGGGGCGCATCTGGCGGATCCCGTTCATCGATCCGTTCGACCTGCGCTACATCAACCGCGTGAAGCAGCCGCAGCCGTCGAGTCAGGCCGTGATGTTCTGCCTGATGGACGTGTCGGGCTCGATGGACGAGCAGCGCAAGGATCTCTCGAAGCGTTTCTTCATCCTGTTGTACCTGTTCCTCAAGCGCAACTACGAGCGCATCGAGGTGGTGTTCATTCGTCACCACACGCGTGCGGAGGAGGTCGACGAGGACACCTTCTTCCATTCGACCGAAAGCGGCGGCACCGTCGTGTCGAGCGCGCTCGAGCTGATGCGCAAGGTGATGAACGAGCGCTACTCGCCGACCGAGTGGAACATCTACGGCGCGCAGGCGTCCGACGGCGACAACTGGACCGACGATTCGCCGAAGTGTCGCAAAATCCTGGAAGAGGATATCCTCACGAAGACGCGTTACTTCGCGTATATCCAGGTCGCGCCGGAAGAGCAGAATCTGTGGCTGGAGTACGCGCAACTGGCGTTGTCGCAACCGCATCTCGCGATGAAAAAAGTGGAATCGGCTGCCGACATCTACCCGGTATTTCGCGAATTGTTCGAAAAGCAGGTGGAAATGTCATGACGACACGCCATCTGCACAACGAGTCGCGCGGCTACGAGCCGCGCCCTTCCGGCGACGACACGGCCGGTCCTGCCGCATCGCAGCAAAGCGGCCGGACCGAACCGGCGCCGCCGGCCGCCGACTTGCCCGGTGCCGGGCAGAAGGAAGCGCGTATGAACGTTGCCGAACGCAAGCCGCTGCCGTGCCCGTCCGACTGGACGTTCGAACTGCTCGAGGAATACGACACGCACATCGCGCAGGTCGCCGAGCAATACGAGCTCGACATCTATCCGATCCAGCTCGAACTGATCAGCGCCGAGCAGATGATGGATGCCTATGCGTCGGTCGGGATGCCGGTCAACTATCGCCACTGGTCGTTCGGCAAGCATTTCCTGTCGACCGAGAAGAGCTATCGACGCGGCCAGATGGGCCTCGCGTACGAAATCGTCATCAACTCGAACCCATGCATCGCGTATCTGATGGAAGAGAACACGATGACGATGCAGGCGCTCGTCATCGCGCACGCGGCGTATGGGCACAACTCGTTCTTCAAGGGCAACTACCTGTTCCGGCTGTGGACCGACGCGCACGCGATCATCGACTATCTCGTGTACGCGAAGAACTATGTCGCGGAATGCGAGGAGCGCTACGGGCTCGACCGCGTCGAGGAACTGCTCGATTCGTGCCATGCGCTGATGAATTACGGCGTCGACCGCTACAAGCGGCCGCAGAAACCGTCGCTGTCGAAGGAGGCCGCGCTGCGGCGCGAGCGTGAGGCGTATCTGCAGTCGCAGGTGAATGAACTGTGGCGCACGCTGCCGGGCAAGAAGCCCGAGCTGATGGAGGAGCAGGAGGGGCGCTATCCGCCGGAGCCGCAGGAAAACCTGCTGTATTTTGCGGAAAAGAACGCGCCGCTGCTCGAGCCGTGGGAGCGGGAAGTGATCCGCATCGTGCGCAAGATCGGCCAGTACTTCTATCCGCAGCGCCAGACGCAGGTGATGAACGAAGGCTGGGCGACGTTCTGGCACTACACGCTGCTGAACACGCTGTACAACCAGGGCAAGCTGGAAGACGGCTTCATGATGGAGTTCCTGCATTCGCACAGCAACGTGGTCTACCAGCCGCCCGTCACGAAGCCGTACTACAGCGGGATCAACCCGTATGCGCTCGGCTTCTCGATGATGAGCGACATCCGTCGGATCTGCGAAGCGCCGACGGAAGAGGACTACAAGTGGTTCCCGGAGATCGCGGGCACCCCGTGGCTGCCGGCGATGCACTACGCGATGCGCAACTTCAAGGACGAGAGCTTCATCGCGCAGTACCTGTCGCCGAACCTGATCCGCGAGATGCGGCTGTTCTCGGTGCTCGACGACGACATGCGCGATTCGCTCGAGGTGTCGGCGATCCACGACGAGTCCGGCTACCAGTATGTTCGGCAGGCATTGTCGCGGCAGTACGACATTCATCATCGCGAGCCGAACATCCAGGTGTGGGCCGTGAACACGCGTGGCGACCGCAGCCTCACGCTGCGCCACTTCATGACCGACAACCGCCATCTGTCGAACGACAGCGAGGAAGTGCTCAAGCACATGGCGCGCCTCTGGCAGTTCGATGTGTACCTGGAAAGCGTCGACGAGGCCGGTACCGTGCGCAAGCGCTACGAGTGCCGCTACGTGCCGCCGGAAGTGCGTGTCTGAATTTCCCGAAAATAGTTTGCATGGGACGCCAGCCTGACGGCTGGCGTTTTCATATGACGAACGCGCGGCGAGAGAAAATTCTTCTACATCCGGACGAACCCGGAAAGCCTGTTACTTTACATTTCGCTAAAATCCCGTAGCGCCGTGCGCCGGAACCGGTGCCACGTGCGACCGCACGCGGCGGCCCCCCAGCCGTCTCGCCCAGAAAGCACTAAAAGGAACAGACCAACCCATGGACGTCCAGACCGACCAAGCTGCGCTGTCCGCGCATGACACCCGGCGGCGCGTGTTCGCCATCGTCGGCGCCTCATCGGGCAACCTCGTCGAGTGGTTCGACTTCTACATCTACTCGTTCTGCGCGCTGTACTTCGCGCCGGCGTTCTTCCCGAGCGGCAACACGACAACGCAGTTGCTGAACACGGCCGGTGTGTTCGCGGCCGGCTTCCTGATGCGTCCGATCGGCGGCTGGCTGTTCGGCCGCATCGCCGACCGTCACGGCCGACGCGCGGCGATGATGATCTCGGTGCTGATGATGTGCGGCGGCTCGCTCGTGATCGCGGTCCTGCCGACCTACGCGCAGATCGGCGCGCTCGCGCCGGCGCTGCTGCTGGTCGCGCGCCTGTTCCAGGGCCTGTCGGTGGGCGGCGAATACGGCACGAGCGCGACCTACATGAGCGAGGTCGCGCTGAAGGGGCGGCGCGGCTTCTTCGCGTCGTTCCAGTACGTGACGCTGATCGGCGGCCAGCTGTGCGCGCTGCTGGTGCTCGTGATCCTGCAGCAGGCGCTGTCGCATGACGAACTGAAGGCGTGGGGCTGGCGCATTCCGTTCGTCTGCGGTGCGGCGGCCGCGCTGGTCTCGCTGTACCTGCGCAAATCGCTCGACGAGACGTCGACGAGCGCATCGCGCGACAAGAAGGACGCGGGGACGATCCGTGGCGTGTGGCAGCACAAGGGCGCTTTCTTCACGGTGGTCGGCTTCACGGCCGGCGGCTCGCTGATCTTCTATACGTTCACCACGTACATGCAGAAGTACCTGGTGAACACGGCCGGCATGCATGCGAAGACGGCCAGCAACGTGATGACCGTCGCGTTGCTCGTCTACATGCTGCTGCAGCCGGTGTTCGGCGCGCTGTCCGACAAGATTGGCCGCCGCACGTCGATGATCCTGTTCGGCACGTTCGCGGTGATCGGCACGGTGCCGCTGATGCACACGCTGAAGACCGTGACGAGCCCGACGGCCGCGTTCGTGCTGATCACGATCGCGCTGGCGATCGTGAGCTTCTACACGTCGATCAGCGGCCTCATCAAGGCCGAGATGTTCCCGCCCGAAGTGCGCGCGATGGGCGTCGGCCTGTCGTATGCGGTCGCGAACGCGATCTTCGGCGGCTCGGCCGAATACGTCGCGCTGTGGTTCAAGTCGATCGGCAGCGAGGAAACCTTCTACTGGTACGTGACGGTGCTGTGCGCGATCTCGCTGATCGTGTCGTGGCGGATGCGCGATCCGAGCAAGGAAGGGTATCTGCGTCACGAGCCGTGATGGAAGGGCAGCCCGGCCGGGCTGCCTGCATCGACCGGCAACATGCAACAGGACGGCGCTCTGCCACGCAGGCGGCGCGCCGTTTTTTCATGCGCGGCAGCTTCGCATCGGGGCGCATGCAAGCTCATCGCCGGCCGCGCGATATCGATATCGCAATCGCTTCGTTGTCCGTCGCACGCGATGCGCTTATCCTGAACCCATAGTTCGTGTGACACTTCCTTGACTGGGATTCGCGCCCGCTGCGTGCAGCGGGCGTTTTTTTGCGTGCACACATTGCATGCGGCGAGCGCGGCTCATCACGAAACCCGCGGAGCAAAGCATCGTTCGTTGGTTCGGAATCGACGCAGGCGCTGATATGTTCGCGGCTTCGCGACGGCACACAGCGTCGCGATGTTCCTCGAACCGGCCGCCGCGCGATCCGCGGCGGCCTTCATGACAAATCAGGTCGTGCTCGTGAAAACCCACACGCTCGCGATGTGACGTGACGTGACGCGGCTGGCGACGGGCAGCGGCAGGCCGGGCTACCGCTCGGGCTCACGTACTGGCAGACGATGCGCTAGGTGCCGCTGCCGCATGCGATCCGGGGCATGACGCCGTCGCTCGTCAACCAGTGGGGCGCACTCGTGAAGGACACGTCTTCAGCGCGTTGGTGCGTCAGCGTCAGGACGCGCTGTAATGCGTATTGAAGACCGCACGCAGCGTCGACGGGTCGGTCGCGAAGTCGCCCCACAGCGGGCCGTCGCTTTGCGCGAACGCGAACGGCGACGTATTGATCGACGCGAGGCGGAAGCGCCATTGCGCCGCTTCCTGGCGGAACGCGGTGAGCTGCATGTCGGACAGCCCCGTTTGTGCGTTCGCGAGCGTGACGAGCGGATCGACCGGATCGTTCGCGACGCGCACCTCGAAGTGCAGGTGCGGGCCGGTGGCCGCGCCGGTCATCCCGACCGAGCCGATGCGCTGGCCCTGTTTCACGGTTTCGCCCGTCTTCAGCCCGCGCGCATACGCGGACAGGTGTGCGTAGTAGGTCGAATAGCCGTCCGCATGATCGACGATCACGTAGTGGCCATAGCCGCCCGGATCGGTGCCGACGAACGACACGACACCGTCGGCCGCCGCGTTGACGGGCGTGCCGGACGGCGCGGCGAGATCGACGCCCGTATGGAATGCCATCGCCTGCGACAGCGGGTGGATGCGCTCGCCGAAGAACGAGCTGATGCGCGTCCACTTCACCGGCATCGTGAACGCGGCCGCTTCGAGCGGTGCGCCGTCGAGCGTGTAGTACGCGCCGTGGTCGGCGCCCGGTGCGCGGAACCAGATCGCACCGAACGTGCGGCCCGCGACGCGCAGCTCGAGCGCGGTAAGGTGCGGCGTGCCGTTGTTCGTGTCGTACGCGATGCGGTAGTAGTCGCCGCGCTGTGCGCCGGCGCGCAGCGCGACCTTGCCGGTGACGAGATCGCCGAGCTGGATGCGCACCTCGGGCGGCACGTCGAGACGGTTCAGCGTATCGGACAGCGTGAGTTCGATGTCGCCGGCGCGCATCCCGTGCTGGTTTTCGGGCGCCGCGTACTGGAACAGGCTCGCATAGCCGAGCATGTCGTTGCGGTGCGCGCTGAGCGGCGCGAACAGGCCCGGTTGCGGGTTGCGATGGCCGTGTTCGTCGAGTTCATTGTGCTCGCCGATCGTGCGCGCGAGTTCGCTCGTCACGAAATGCTGTGCGGTGGGAAACGGCGTGTCGGACAGCACGCGCTGCGGCAGCGCGGCCGTGCCCGAATCGACGGCGCCCGGCAGTTGCGAGACGGCTGGCAGCGCGGCGGCCAGACCGAAGGCGGCGAGGGCGCCGAGCACGACGGCCGGCACGAGCGCGCGCGCGAGGCGCTGCGCGCGGCCGGGCGCGAAAGCATCAGGGGTTGCGGCAGGCTTGACCAAAGGTGTCCACATCCAGGAAAGCGGTTCAAAGAGGTGTGGGCAGTAGCCATCGGCGGCACATCCGTCGGGCGGCGACGGGGCGGGCGACGGGCGTGCAACAAAACAGGCCCCGCCAGGGGCCTGTGTCGTTCCCGTTCGACCCAACGCGCGGGCGGGCCCGCTTCGAACGGCGGCGTGAACTTTCCGGGTCGAACCCGGTTTATCACGAAGACGCTAAAGAAAGATGACAGCGTCAGTCTACCGATGTTCCGCAGAATGTTAAAAATTTTAAAGAGGGTCAGCGTCGTCGTTTCGCAGTGCGGTAAATCGGGTTAAATCAGCATTTATTGCGCGGCTTTTCGTCAGGTAGGCAATTTTTGCGTGTGCACACGCAGCGCGCCGGAGGTCCTGACCGCATCGAAACCGGCGTCGAGCATCGCTTCCGCATCGCTCCACAGGTTGCCGCGCAGGCGATTGGTCCAGATCATCGATGCGAACACGCCTTCGAGCAACGACACGAGATAGACGGCCGCGAGATGCACGTCGAGATCGGCGGCGATTTCGCCCGCCGTGATCGCGCGGCGCAGCAGCGCCTTCGTGATGCGCAGCGTCTGCAGCTCGAGCAGCGTGCGGCGCCGCAGCAGCGCGCCGTTCTCCTCGCTCTGCTCGCACTTCGTATAGAGAATCACGAGCACGCGCTGCATCGCGCCCGGCGCGCCGCATTGCTGCAGGTAGTGCGACGCCGCGCGGCGCAGTGTGGCGAATGCGGGCAGGCTGTCGAGCGCGTCGAAGCCTTCCGACGTCCGCGCGAACGCGCGGTCGCACATCGCGAGACACACTTCCATCTTGTTGCGGTAGTGGCCGTACACGGCGCCCCGCGACATCCCGGCGGCCTCGGCGAGGTCCGCCATCGCGGTTTGCGCGACGCCTTTGTCGAGCAGTACGAGCTCGGCGGCATCGAGGATCCGGTGCTTGATGGCGAGCGATTCTTCCCGGGTCTTGCGGGCCATGTCGTGAATTTCCTTACAGTTCGCTGTCGTTTTATTGAGACAGAGGGGCGGTCGAGTGGCAACCGCATGTATTTAATCAGTCGTGACTGATTATAATCGGCCACCCTGAGCCGCCGCATTGTATCGGCGGCGAACGATCCGAGGTCTCACATGAATGACAAACGCTCCCTGTGGCGCCGCCTTCGGCTGGCGCCGTTCGCGCTCGCGGCCATGCTGGCCGTGGCCGGATGCGGAAAGGGCGAACGGGACAAGGCGCCGGAGGCCATGCAGAGCGCGACGGTCGTGACGGTGCGTCCGACGGCCGTGCCGATGACCGTCGAGCTGCCGGGCCGGCTCGATGCGTATCGGCAGGCGGAAGTGCGCGCGCGGGTCGCGGGCATCGTCACCGCTCGAACTTACGAGGAAGGCCAGGAAGTGAAGCAGGGCGCGGTGCTGTTCCGCATCGATCCCGCACCGCTGAAAGCTGCGCGCGACGCCGCGCAGGGTACGCTCGCGAAGGCGCAGGCCGCCGCGCTCGCGGCGAGCGACAAGCGCCGCCGTTACGATGACCTGGTGCGCGACCGCGCGGTGAGCGAGCGCGATCACACCGAGGCCGTCGCGGCCGACATGCAGGCGAAGGCCGACGTCGCTTCCGCGAAGGCCGAACTCGCACGCGTGCAACTGCAGCTCGACTATGCGACCGTCACCGCGCCGATTTCGGGCCGCGCACGGCGCGCGCTCGTCACCGAAGGCGCGCTCGTCGGTCAGGACCAGGCGACGCCGCTCACGACCGTCGAGCAGCTCGATCCGATCTACGTGAATTTCTCGCAGCCGGCGGCCGATGTCGACGCGCTGCGTCGCGCGGTGAAGAGCGGGCGCGCGACGGGTATCGCGCAGCACGATGTCGCGGTGACGCTGCTGCGCGCCGACGGCACCGCGTATCCGCTGAAGGGCAAGCTGCTGTTCAGCGATCTCGCGGTCGATCCGACCACCGATACCGTCGCGATGCGCGCGCTGTTCCCGAATCCCGAGCGCGAGTTGCTGCCGGGCGCGTATGTGCGGATCGCGCTCGACACGGCAGTCGACCAGCGCGCGATCCTCGTGCCGCGCGACGCGCTGTTGCGCACGGCCGACAGCACGTCGGTGCGCGTGGTCGGCGCGAACGGCAAGGTCAAGGACGTCGAGGTCACGGTCGGCCAGATGAGCGGCCATGGCTGGCGCATCACGCGCGGCCTCGCGGGCGGCGAGCGCGTGATCGTCGACAACGCCGCGCGGTTCGCGCCCGATACCGCCGTCAAGCCCGTCGAGAAGGCGCCGCCGTCGAAGACGGCGCCGGCAGCGGCTGCGACGCAGGCGGCCGCCCGTCAAACCTGACCGGTTCATACAGACCAACATGGCACGTTTCTTCATCGATCGCCCCGTCTTCGCGTGGGTGATCTCACTCTTCATCATGCTGGGCGGCGCGTTTGCGATTCGCGCACTGCCCGTGGCGCAGTACCCGGACATTGCGCCGCCCGTCGTCAGCATCTATGCGACGTATCCGGGGGCGTCCGCGCAGGTCGTCGAGGAATCGGTGACCGCGCTGATCGAGCGCGAGATGAACGGCGCACCGGGGCTCCTTTACACGTCCGCGACGAGCAGCGCCGGGATGGCGTCGCTGTACCTGACGTTCAAGCAGGGCGTGAACGCCGATCTCGCGGCCGTCGAAGTGCAGAACCGGCTGAAGGCGGTCGATGCGCGCCTGCCCGAACCGGTGCGGCGCAACGGCATCCAGGTCGAGAAGGCCGCCGACAACATCCAGCTCGTCGTGTCGCTGACGTCGGACGACGGCCGCATGACCGACGTACAGCTCGGCGAATACGCGTCGGCGAACGTCGTGCAGGCGCTGCGCCGCGTCGACGGCGTCGGCCGGGTGCAGTTCTGGGGTGCCGAGTATGCGATGCGGATCTGGCCCGACCCGGTGAAGATGGCCGGACACGGCCTCACCGCGTCGGACATCGCGACGGCCGTGCGCGCGCACAACGCGCGCGTGACGGTCGGCGACATCGGCCGCAGCGCGGTGCCGGACAGCGCGCCGATCGCGGCGACGGTGTTCGCCGATGCGCCGCTGAAGACGCCGGCCGATTTCGGCGCGATCGCGCTGCGCACGCAGCCGGACGGCTCCGCGCTCTACCTGCGCGACGTCGCGCGCGTCGAATTCGGCGGCAACGACTACAACTATCCGTCGTACGTGAACGGCAAGGTGGCGACCGGCATGGGCATCAAGCTCGCGCCGGGCTCGAACGCGGTGGCCACCGAGAAGCGCGTGCGCGCGGCGATGGACGAGTTGTCCGCGTATTTCCCGCCGGGCGTGAAATACCAGATCCCGTACGAGACGTCGTCGTTCGTGCGCGTGTCGATGAACAAGGTGGTCACGACGCTGATCGAGGCCGGGGTGCTGGTGTTCCTCGTGATGTTCCTGTTCATGCAGAACCTGCGCGCGACGCTGATTCCGACGCTCGTCGTGCCGGTCGCGCTCGCGGGCACGTTCGGCGTGATGTACGCAGCCGGCTTCTCGATCAACGTGCTGACGATGTTCGGGATGGTGCTCGCGATCGGCATCCTCGTCGACGATGCGATCGTCGTCGTCGAAAACGTCGAGCGGCTGATGGTCGAGGAGGGGCTCGGTCCTTACGAAGCGACCGTCAAGGCGATGAAGCAGATCAGCGGCGCGATCGTCGGCATCACGGTCGTGCTGACGTCGGTGTTCGTGCCGATGGCGTTCTTCGGCGGCGCGGTGGGCAACATCTACCGGCAGTTCGCGCTGTCGCTCGCGGTGTCGATCGGCTTCTCGGCGTTTCTCGCGCTGTCGCTGACGCCCGCGCTGTGCGCGACGCTGCTCAAGCCGGTGTCCGGCGACCATCACGAGAAGCGCGGCTTCTTCGGCTGGTTCAACCGGTTCGTCGCGCGTTCGACGCAGCGTTATGCGACGCGCGTCGGCGCGATGCTGAAGAAGCCGCTGCGCTGGCTCGTCGTGTACGGCGCGCTGACCGCGGCCGCGGTGCTGATGCTCACGCAACTGCCGACCGCGTTCCTCCCCGACGAGGACCAGGGCAACTTCATGGTGATGGTGATCCGGCCACAAGGCACGCCGCTCGCGGAAACGATGCAGAGCGTGCGCGAGGTCGAATCGTATATCCGCAAGGACGAGCCGGCCGCGTATACGTTCGCGCTCGGCGGCTTCAACCTGTACGGCGAAGGGCCGAACGGCGGGATGATCTTCGTCACGCTGAAGAACTGGAAGGAACGCAAGGCCGCGCGCGATCACGTGCAGGCGATCGTCGCGCGCATCAACGCGCGCTTCGCGGGCACGGCTAACACCACGGTGTTCGCGATGAACTCGCCGGCGCTGCCCGATCTCGGCTCGTCGAGCGGCTTCGACTTCCGGCTGCAGAATCGCGGCGGGCTCGACTACGCGGCGTTCAGCGCCGCGCGCGAGCAACTGCTCGCGGCGGGCGGCAAGGACCCGGCGCTCACCGACCTGATGTTCGCCGGCACGCAGGACGCGCCGCAGCTGAAGCTCGATATCGATCGCGCGAAGGCATCGGCGCTCGGCGTATCGATGGACGAGATCAACACGACGCTCGCGGTGATGTTCGGCTCCGACTATATCGGCGACTTCATGCACGGCACGCAGGTGCGCCGCGTGATCGTGCAGGCCGACGGGCTGCACCGGCTCGATCCGGACGACGTGAAGAAGCTGCGCGTGCGCAACGCGCGTGGCGAGATGGTGCCGCTCGCGGCGTTCGCGACGCTGCACTGGACGCTCGGACCGCCGCAGCTCACGCGCTACAACGGCTATCCGTCGTTCGCGATCAACGGCTCGGCCGCGCCCGGGCACAGCAGCGGCGACGCGATGGCCGCGATCGAGCGGGTCGCCGCGAAGCTGCCGGCCGGCATCGGCCACGCGTGGTCGGGGCAGTCGTTCGAGGAGCGGCTGTCGGGCGCGCAGGCACCGATGCTGTTCGCGCTGTCGGTGCTCGTCGTGTTCCTCGCGCTCGCGGCGCTGTACGAAAGCTGGTCGATTCCGTTCGCGGTGATGCTGGTCGTCCCGCTCGGCGTGATCGGCGCGGTGCTCGGCGTCACGCTGCGCGCGATGCCGAACGATATCTATTTCAAGGTGGGGTTGATCGCGACGATCGGGTTGTCCGCGAAGAACGCGATCCTGATCGTCGAGGTCGCGAAGGATCTGGTCGCACAGCGCATGTCGCTCGTCGACGCCGCGCTCGAGGCCGCGCGCCTGCGGTTGCGGCCGATCGTGATGACGTCGCTCGCGTTCGGCGTCGGCGTGCTGCCGCTTGCGTTCGCATCGGGCGCCGCGTCCGGCGCGCAGACGGCGATCGGCACCGGCGTGCTCGGCGGCGTGATCACGGCGACGGTGCTCGCGGTGTTCCTCGTCCCGCTGTTTTTCGTGATCGTCGGCCGCCTGTTCGACGTCGGCCCGCGCCGGCGCGGCGGGCCGCAGCCGACGACGATGGAGGGTTCGCATTGATGTTTGCGTTGAATGCACGCGCCGCATTGAGGGTTCAACTCGCGCTCGCCGCCGCGCTCGCGCTCGCGGGCTGCGCGTTCGCGCCGCGTTACGAGCGGCCGGCGGCGCCGGTGCCGGCCAGCTACGCGCCGGTCGACGGCAGCACGGCGTCGGCTGCCGAGCCGGCTGCGGTGCAAGACGCCGCGCTGCTCGACGACTGGCATGCGTATTTCACCGATCCGGCGCTGCAGGCATGGATCGACGCGGCGCTCGCGAACAATCGCGACCTGCGGATCGCGGCCGGCCGGCTCGACGAAGCGCGCGCGCTGTACGGCGTGCAGCGCGCGGACCTGATGCCGTCGGTCGACGCGAATCTCGGCTATGAACGCGCGCGCCAGTACGATCCGGTCGTGCGCCAAAGCGCGATCAGCGGGCTGTATCGCGCGGGCGTCGGCATCAGCGCGTACGAACTCGACCTGTTCGGCCGCGTGCGCAGCCTGTCCGATGCGGCGCTCGCCGAATATTTCGCGACGGCCGATGCGCAGCGCACAGTGCGCATCGGCGTGATTGCCGAAGTCGCAGGGGCGTACGTGTCGGAGCGATCGTTGCGCGAGCAACTGGCGTTGGCCCAGCGCACGCTCGACGCGCGCGAGCGCATCGCCGCGCTCACGCAGCGCCGTTACGCGGCCGGCACGAGCGATGCGATCGAGCTGCGTTCGGCCGAGATGCTGGTCGCGTCCGCGCGGGCGTCGCAGGCCGCGCTGCAGCGCCAGCATGCGCAAGCGGTGCGCGCGCTGCAACTGCTCGCCGGCGATTTCGCACGTAACGTGCCCGCCGACGGCTCCGCGCTCGACACGCTCGCGATCGCGCCAGTGGCGCCCGGCGCGCCGAGCGCGCTGCTCGAACGGCGGCCGGACATCCGGCAGGCCGAGTCGAGGCTGAAGGCCGCGAACGCGCAGATCGGCGCCGCGCGCGCGGCGTTCTTCCCGCGCATCGCGCTGACGACCGACTACGGCTCGGTCAGCGACGCGTTCTCGAGCCTGTTCGCGGGCGGCACGAGCGTATGGACGTTCGCGCCGCGCATCACGCTGCCGATTTTTGCGGGCGGCCGCAATCGCGCGAATCTCGACGTCGCGAATGCGCGCAAGCACATCGCGGTCGCCGAGTACGAGAAGACCGTGCAGACCGCGTTCCGCGAGGTGGCCGACGCATTCGCCGCGCGCGACTGGATCGACCGCCAGCTTGCCGCGCAGCAGGACGTCGACGCGGCCGACAGCGCGCGGCTGAAGCTCGCCGAGCGCCGCTATGCGGGCGGTGTCGCGACGTATCTCGAACTGCTCGACGCGCAGCGCAGCACGTACGAATCCGGGCAGGAGCTGATCCGGCTCAAGGAGCTGAGGCTCGCGAACGCGATTGCGCTGTATCGCGCGCTCGGCGGCGGGTGGGCGCCGACAGCGGCAGGGGAGGCTGCCGCGTGATGTCGTGGCCGGGGTGGCGGCGCATTGCGATGCGCTGCCGCTGTTCCGGCGTGTATCGCTTCTGCCGTGATACCGTCAGCGTCGACGACGAGCGCATCCGCGCGCGCCGTCGCCCACGTCGTTTCTCCTGGCTGTCGAGCTGAACGGCCATCTTCAGATCGACCTGCATCCCGGCGACCGATCGCGTCGCCGCCCGGCCGCCGATCGTGCCGGACTTCATTCTTTTCGATTCCATCCAATGCGTTCGTGCGTTCGTGCGTTCGTGCGTTCGGGCGTGCGTGCGCAGTGCGCCGTATGCCGCGATGGCGCACGGCATTACGCGCGACTTTTAATCCGGAATTGACGCATCGATTAATTCGTGCATCATGAATAATGCAGGGCGACAAACTGCCGCGGTAAAACGTTTGTATGGTGCGCAATCGTTTGCGAAGAAAATTCGAGGCGGCGAAAATCACTCGTTAATTTCCTGTCAGTTGAAAATCGCCAAATGTTTTCGTTGTGGTCGGCCAACGATGGCGGGATTGGACAGAATTTCGTCATTTCAAAGTGGTTATCCATCAAAGCCTTGACCGGCAATGGGTAGCAAGGTCGGAGTATTGGCGACGGGAAAATGTCTTTATATTTCAAGCGATTCCGTGAAATGGGAAAGGGCTTCGGAAGAAAAAGGTGGATTGATAAACTCAGAGAAAGAGTGTGCTTGAAAATACGTAAATCCGACATTGTCATGCTCTATTTGACAATGATTTACAGAATTCTTTCATTCATATCTCGATAATGCCGCCTCGTGACGGACGGGAGCCACCACACGCTGCCTTTTGTATCCGCCACGTCGTCCATTCCCTTTGCAATTCTCACGGAAAACGCCATGAAAAAAACCCTCCTGACCGCTGTCGCACTCGCAGTCCTGTCCACCTCCGCCTTCGCAGACGGCACCGGCACGATCAACTTCACGGGCGAGATCGTCGCGGGCGCATGCGGCATCGATTCGGGCTCGGTCAACCAGACCGTGAACCTCGGCAAGGTGCCGACCCACACGTTCAAGCAGGCCGGCGACAAGTCCACGCCGACCAACTTCGACATCAAGCTGACCGACTGCGACACCAGCATCGCGCAGAACGCGTACTTCACGTTTACCGGCACGTCGAGCGCGGGCCAGCCGAAGCTGCTCGCCACGATCGGCTCGGCAACCAACGTCGGCATCCGCCTGCAGGCTGCATCGGGCGAATACCTCGACAACGGCGCAGAGCAGAAGGCGCCGACCGTGCTGCAAAACGGCACGAACATCGCACGTTTCGCGGCCATGTACGAAGCCACGGCAGCCGGCGTGACGCCGGGTACCGCCGACGGCGTCGCGAACTTCACGGTCCGCTACCAGTAAGCGTCCGTACCGGGGAAGGGGTGCGCGCACCCTTTCTCCATCCTCGTTGCCTTCCCGCTTCTTCTTCCTCGGATTTCCGGTAGCGCCGCGTGCGAATCAGACATTCCTTCCTTTGCGTCTCCGTGCTGGTCGTCGGCAGCCAGAGCCATGCGACGGAATTCAATTCGTCATTCCTCGACATCGACGGCACGAGCAACGTCGACCTGTCGCAGTTCTCGCAGGCCGACTTCACGCTGCCGGGCGAGTACATGCTTGACGTGCAGGTCAACGACCTGTTCTACGGGCTGCGGGCGATCCAGTTCATCGCGCTCGACGCGTCCGGTGCGGGCAAGCCGTGCCTGCCCCCGGAACTCGTCGCGCAGTTCGGGCTGAAGCCGTCGCTCGCGAAGGACCTGCCGCGCTTCCAGGGCGGCCGTTGCGTCGATCTCGGCGCGATCGAGGGCGCGACCGTGCGTTATCTGAAGAGTGACGGGCGGCTGAAGATCACGATTCCGCAGGCCGCGCTCGAATTCACCGATTCGACCTATCTGCCGCCGGAGCGGTGGTCCGAAGGGATTCCGGGCGCGATGCTCGACTATCGCGTGATCGCGAACACGAACCGCAGCTTCGGTTCGGGCGGCCAACAGACGAATGCGATCCAGGCCTACGGAACGATCGGCGCGAACTGGGACGCATGGCGTTTTCGCGGCGACTATCAGGCGCAGTCGAACGTGGGCAACACGGCGTATGCGGACCGCACGTTCCGCTTCAGCCGGCTTTACGCGTTTCGCGCGCTGCCGTCGATCCAGTCGACGGTGACGTTCGGCGACGACTACTTGAGCTCGGACATTTTCGACACGTTCGCGCTGACGGGGGCGTCGATCCGCAGCGACGACCGCATGCTGCCGCCTTCGCTGCGCGGCTATGCGCCGCTGATCTCGGGCGTTGCGCGCACCAACGCGACCGTGACCGTGTCGCAGGCGGGACGCGTGCTGTACGTGACGCGCGTCTCGCCGGGCGCGTTCGCGCTGCAGAACATCAATACGAGCGTGCAGGGCACGCTCGACGTCGCGGTCGAGGAAGAGGACGGCAGCGTGCAGCGCTTTCAGGTAACGACGGCCGCCGTGCCGTTCCTCGCGCGCACGGGACAACTGCGCTACAAGGCCGCCGTCGGCAAGCCGCGGCAGTTCGGCGGCGCAGGCATCACGCCGTTCTTCGGCTTTGGTGAAGCCGCGTACGGTTTGCCGTTCGACATCACGGTGTACGGCGGATTCATCACCGCTGCGGGCTATACGTCGATCGCGCTCGGTGTCGGCCGCGATTTCGGTACGTTCGGCGCGGTTTCGGCCGACGTCACGCATGCGCGCGCGCGGCTGTGGTGGAACGGTGCGACCCGCAACGGCAACTCGTACCGCATCAACTATTCGAAGCACTTCGACGGGCTCGACGCCGACGTGCGCTTCTTCGGCTATCGCTTCTCCGAACGCGAGTACACCAACTTCGCACAGTTCTCGGGCGACCCGACCGCGTACGGCCTCGCCAACAGCAAGCAGCGCTACTCGGCGACGATGTCGAAGCGCTTCGGCGACACATCGACCTATTTCTCGTACGACCAGACGACCTACTGGGCCCGCGCGTCGGAGCAACGCGTCGGCCTCACGCTGACGCGCGCGTTCTCGATCGGCGCATTGCGCAACCTGAACGTCAGCGTGTCAGCGTTCCGCACGCAGAGCGCGGGCGCGAGCGGCAACCAGTTCTCGGTGACCGCGACGCTGCCGATCGGCGGTCGCCACACCGTCACGTCGAACCTGACGACGGGCAGCGGCAGCACGAGCATGAACGCGGGCTACATCTACGACGACCCGGCCGGACGCACCTACCAGATCAACGCGGGCGCGACCGACGGCCGCGCGTCGGCGAACGCGAGCTTCCGCCAGCGCACGTCGACGTACCAGCTGAGCGCGCAGGCGTCGACGCTCGCCAATGCGTATGCGGCCGCGTCGCTCGAAGTCGACGGCTCGTTCGTCGCGACGCAGTACGGGGTGTCCGCGCACGCGAACGGCAACGCGGGCGATACGCGCCTGCTGGTATCGACCGACGGCGTGCCCGACGTGCCGCTGTCCGGCACGCTGACGCACACCGACTCGCGCGGCTATGCGGTGCTCGACGGGATCTCGCCGTACAACGTGTACGACGCGACCGTCAACGTCGAGAAGCTGCCGCTCGAAGTGCAGGTGTCGAACCCGATCCAGCGCACGGTGCTGACCGACGGCGCGATCGGCTTCGCGAAGTTCTCCGTCGCGCGCGGCAGCAACCTGTACCTGACGCTGACCGATGCGGCCGGCAAGCCGCTGCCGTTCGGCGCATCCGTGCAGGACGCGGCGAACGGCAAGGAACTCGGCATCGTCGGCGAGGCCGGTGCCGCGTTCCTGACCCAGGTGCAGCCGAAATCCGCCCTCGCGGTGCGTGCCGGCGAACGCACGCTCTGCACGGTGAACGCACTGCCGAGCCAGCTTCAACTCGAAGGCACGCCGATTCCGGTGACGTGCCAGCCGCCCGGCGAGTCGCATGCAGCGGCCGCACGGGTCGAACATTGAATTGACGGAACCCGCGATGAACCATGCTTTCTCCTTTTCCTTCCGGCGACGCGCGTCGTGCATGCTGGCCGCGGCCGGCGCGCTGCTCGCCGGCGTCGCGCACGCGGCGATCGTGCCGGACCGCACGCGCGTGATCTTCAACGAAGGCGAACAGGCCGCGATCGTCACGATCACCAACAAGAGCACGACGTATCCGTATCTCGTGCAGTCGTGGCTCGAGGATACGCAAGGCAACAAGATCGCGTCGCCGCTGATGGTCGTGCCGCCGCTGCAGCGCGTCGAGGCGAACGAGCGCAACGTGCTGCGCATCGCGAAGCTGCCCGGTGCCGCGCTGCCGGCCGATCGCGAAACGGTGTTCTACCTGAACATCCGCGAAGTGCCGCCGAAAACCGATACGCCGAACACGCTGCAGATCGCGCTGCATACGCAGATGAAGCTGTTCTACCGGCCGAAGGGCGTGCAGCCGGCGCGCGACGAGGACTGGACGCTGCCGATGACGCTGCGCGTCGACGCGGCCACGCACCGGCTCGTGTTCGACAATCCGACGCCGTACCACGTGACGGTGGTCGACATGACGACGGGCGCGCAGAAGACGCCGGTGCCGATCGAGCCCGTGATGGTGAACCCGATGAGCACGGCCGACGTGCCGTTCAAGGCCGCGACGCCGTCAACGCTGTTCGTCACGCATATCGACGATTACGGCGGCCAGGTGGCGGTCGAATATGCGTGTGACGCGGGCGCTTGCAAGAGCGTGAAGAAATGAGCGGCGCCGCGCATGACCGGCAATTGCCGGCGGCATGGCTACGCTGGATCGTGCTTGCTTTGCTGGTCGCGGCGGCGCAGCCCGCGTGGGCGTTGCGGTGCCTGACGAACAGCGGTGCGACCTCGCTGACCGAACCGATCGGCGGCGTGGCGTCGTATCCGACCGACGCGCCGGACGGATACGTGATCTGGGTCTCTCCGGTCCGCACGACGTCGGGGTATTGCTACAAGGACCTCGGTGATGCCGGCAGCCTGAAAGTCGTCGACAACATCTATTTCTACGCGAACCCGAATCGCACGAACCCGGCCGCGTGGGGGCTCGAGATCGGCATCCGCTACCAGGGGATCGACTATTTCGACAAGACGAGCAATCGTGGCGGCGGCGTGTTTACCGGGTATGCGGTGCCACCGTGCAGCAAGTACGACTTCGATCGCGGGCGTTGTCAGCAGACCCGGATCAGCATCGACTACCAGGTCGTCGTGCGCAAGAAAGGCAACTGGGTCCAGCCGCCGAGCGATATCTACACGGTATTCCAGTTCGACGGCGAGTTCGGGCTGAATGCGTACAACCCGAGCTTCCAGTACCGGTTGAGCGGCCTACGCAACCTCCAGCCGACGCCGTGCTTCGTCGACGTGCTCGTGACGCCCGAGCCGGGCATCGTCAACTTCGGGCAGGTGCAGGCGGTGGGCAACGGCTTCATGCCGGCGGTGCCGCGCAAGCGGTTTTCGTTGTCGTTGACCAAGAAATGCAACGTCGCGGTGCGGGTCGACGGGTATTTCGAAACGAGCTTTCCGGTGCAGAACGGTTTGCTCGTGTCGGCGAAGGACAGCAATTTCGGTATCGGCATCGAGGACAGCCAAGGCAAGGCCATTCCGTTCAATCAGCAGTTCACGCTGGCTCAGTTTGCGTCCAACGTGATGAATCAAAGCGTGTTGATGGACGCGGTGCTGAAATCGTTCGGCCCGCCGAAGATCGGGCGATTCGATGCGACCGCAACGATCCGGTTGTTCATCTACTGACGTGATGCTCACGGGTGCAGCCGGGCCGCAGCCTGGCGCACCGCACGCCATGAAAAAAGCGCCGGCATGCCGGCGCTTCCTTTTCAAACCCGCTGCGCGATGCTCAACGCACCCAGCGGCACATCTTGTGATGGTGATGCTCGAAGTGGCACACGCGGTGCGGATGCGCTTCGGCGATGGCCGGCACGAGCACGGCGGCGGCAACGGCGGCGGCGGTCAGGGTTTTCAGTAGCGTCTTCATGTCGAGGTCCTGTCGTTCAGTATTGGGTCACGGGAGGCGGAAGGCTTTACCACTGCGGGCGCTGGTCGTCACGGCGATCGTAGCGATGGTCGTCCCGGCGGTCGTCATGACCGCGCGGATGCTGCGCTTCCCAGTCGCGGCGCTCCCAGTAGCGCTGTCCGTCCCAGTAACGATCGCCGTGCCAGCCGATCGTGACCTGAGCCTGGCCAGGGTATGCGACGCAGCCGGTCAGCATCACGCTCGACAGCGCGCCAACCATGACAGCGGATAACACGATGGATTTCATGTTGTTCTCCCTTGGAAACAGCAAGCCGATCGTACGAGCCCCCAAAATTTCACGTGGTAATAAGTTGCTACGGCAAATGACAGCCGTACGCGTTTCGTCAGGGGCGTGAAAGACCGGGCCGACGTCACGCAAGCAGCAGGGGGCGCGCGAATGCGTCGCTCGCCCCGTGCGGCGGCGCGCCTGCCATGAGCGTCGGGCCGTTTCCGGCGCCGGCCGCCTTCCTTTCATGCGGAAAGCTTTCCGCACGCCACGGATCCGCTGTTCCCGTCCCGTTCGTCGAGACATCGGCTCTGCCAATTAATCAGACAAATCCCGGCAACCGGAAGGGGCTTTCGGTAA
The DNA here is from genome assembly GCF_003857965.1 of Burkholderia sp. Bp9031. Lineage (NCBI taxonomy): Bacteria > Pseudomonadati > Pseudomonadota > Betaproteobacteria > Burkholderiales > Burkholderiaceae > Burkholderia > Burkholderia sp. Bp9031. Next base: position 214,809 of record NZ_QTPW01000005.1, on the reverse strand, counting down.
TCGTATTGAGAATGATTTGCGTTTACGTTAGATTGCGCTATCTCAGAATTTGACGGAGCAGATCGATGGCAATGGCGGAAGTGCTTGAACGACCGGCAGCGGCAGCGGCGAACCCGTTCCTCGGCAGTTATCCGGGCTTGCCGTCGCGCTCCGTGCCGCGTGCGTGCCGTGCCGCGGAGCAGCGTGCGCAGGGCGCGCTGCTCGACGTGCTGATTTCCCATCGCGCGATGCTCGTCAACGTCGCGCGCGGCTTCGTCGGCTGCGCGAGCCGCGCCGAGGACGTCGTGCACGACGTGTTCGTGAAGCTCGTCGAATTCCCGAACCAGGACGCGGTGCGCCAGCCGGTCGCGTACGTGACGCGGATGGTGCGCAACGCGTCGATCGACGCGTGCCGCCGGCAAAGCCTCGAGAACGTCTATCACACGGAAGAGGACGACGGCTTCGACGTGCCGTCGCCGGAACCGACGCCCGAGGCCGCGCTGATGACGCGCGACACGCTGCGCCGCGTGTGGGCCGCGCTCGACGACCTGCCGGCGCGCAGCCGCGCGGCGTTCGAGATGGTGCGGCTGCGCGAGGAAACGCTGCAGACCGCGGCGCGCGCGCTGAACGTGTCGCAGACGCTGGTGCATTTCATGGTGCGCGACGCGGAGCGGCACTGCGTGGAGTGTCTCGACGCATGCCAGCGCGGCGTCGCGTGTCCGGTGTTTCTCGGCGGCCGCGCACGGCGGCGGTAAAAAATCGCGCCGGCCAATCGTCTTCAAGACAGGAGCGGCCGAATCGACAGCGCGCCGCTTCGCATCCTTCAACCGTCTCCCGCTTTTTTCCGATCATGACGCAAGCCACGACGCCTTCCGCGGACACCGACGACCTCGTCTACACGGTCGTCATCAACGACGAAGAACAGTATTCGATCTGGCCGACGTTCCGGCCCGTGCCGGCCGGCTGGCGCGAGGTCGGCGTGCGCGGCCCGAAAGCCGACTGCCTCGCGCACATCGAGACCGTCTGGACCGACATGCGCCCCGCGAGCCTGCGCCGCGCGATGGACGGCGAGCGCGCGACGCGCGCGTCTTGACCCGCTGCGCCGCGCTTGCGGCGCGCCACCTGAAGAGGACGTTGCATGACCCTGCTTTCGTTGCCGACGCTCGACGACCTGCGTATCGAGCCGGGGCTGCCCACCGTCGTGTCGCCGCGCGGCGCCGACGGCATGTCGATCGACGAAGTCGCGCCGCTCGCGCATGCCATCGCGGCCGACACGCTCGAACGGTCGGGCGGCGTGCTGTTCACGGGCTTTAACGTGCCGTCGATCGATGCGTTCCAGCAGTTCGCGGCGTCGTTCGGCGATCCGCTGATCGGCTATGAATACGCATCGACGCCGCGCAGCCAGGTCGCAGGCGCCGTCTACACGTCGACCGAATACCCGCCGCATCGCGCGATTCCGCTGCACAACGAGCAGTCGTACACGCGCGAGTGGCCGCTGCGGATCTGGTTTCATTGCGCGCTCGCGGCGCCGAAGGGCGGTGCGACGCCGATAGCGGACAGCCGCGCCGTCTATCGCGCGCTCGATCCGGCGCTCGTCGCGCGCTTCGAACAGCGCGAGCTGCTGTACGTGCGCAACTTCGGCCAGGGGCTCGACCTGCCGTGGCAGCAATCGTTCGGCACCGACGATCCCGCCGAGGTCGAGCGAATGTGCGCGGCGCGCGGGATCGAATGCGCGTGGCGCACCGACGACGGCGAGCTGCTGCTGCGCACGCGCGAACGCTGCCAGGCCGTCGCGCGCCATCCGCGCACGGGCGAGCGCGTGTGGTTCAACCAGGCGAACCTGTTTCACTTGTCGGCGCTCGACGACGACATGCAGGAAGCGCTCGTCGACGCGGTCGGGCTCGAGAACGTGCCGCGCAACGTGTACTACGGCGACGGCGAGCCGCTCGAGGCCGACGCGCTGGCGGAAATCCGCGGCGTGCTCGACCGCCAGCGCATCGTGTTCCCGTGGCAGACGGGCGACGTGCTGATGCTCGACAACATGCTGACCGCGCATGCGCGCGACCCGTTCGAGGGGCCGCGCAAGGTGGTCGTCGCGATGGCGCAGAGCTACACGGTCCGGCGCGCGACCGAACGGAGGACCGATGACGCGTAGTCCCGCCGCGCTTGCCGCGCGCGGACTGACGGTGGGTTATCGCGACCATGTCGTGATCGACGGGCTGGACCTGTCGATCGCGGCCGGCCGCGTAACGGCGCTGTGCGGCCCGAACGGCTGCGGCAAGAGCACGCTGCTGCGCACGCTCGCGGGGCTGCAGCCCGCGCGTGCGGGCCACATCGACGTGAACGGCATGCCGCTCGCGTCGTTTCGCCGTCGCGCGCTCGCGCGCGAACTCACGATGCTCGCGCAGTTCAACCAGATTCCGTCGGGGCTGACCGTGCGCGAGCTCGTCGCGTACGGGCGATACGCGTATGGCGGCTTCCTGCGCGGGCTGTCGCGCGCCGACCAGGCGGCGATCGACGCGGCGCTGGACACGAGCGGCCTGGCCGGCGACGCCGAGCGTGACGTCGGCGCGCTGTCGGGCGGCGAGCGCCAGCGTGCGTGGATCGCGATGGCGCTCGCGCAGCAGGCGCCGATCGTGCTGCTCGACGAGCCGACGACCTATCTCGACATCCATCACCAGCTCGACATCCTCGACGCGCTGCGCGCGCTGAACCGCGCACGCGGGCTGACGATCGTGTGGGTGCTGCACGACCTGAACCAGGCCGCCGCGTACAGCGACGAGATCGTGCTGATGCGTGCCGGCCGCCTCGTCGCGCAGGGGGCGCCCGACGCGATGCTGGAACCGGCGCAGCTGCGCGCGGCGTTCGGCGTCGGCATGCTGAAGCTCGCGCATCCGCAGACGGGTGCGCCGATGTGCGTGCCGGCCTACGGGCCGCCGGCATCGGGCACGCAGCACGCGTTCGATCGCGCGGTCGATCGGGATATCGCCGTATGACGACGTTCGCGATGCGCAAGCGGCTCGCGGCGAGCGGGCAGGGCGCGGCATCCGGCCGCCGTGCCGGTGCGATCGCGCTTGGCCTTGTCGTGCTGATCGCCGTGCTGGCGGTGCTGCGCGTCGCGCCGGACCTGCACGTATGGTGGAACGCGGTGCCGGGCAGCGACGCTGCCGCGCTCGCGGGCGTGTTCCTGTTCGACCTCAACCTGCCGCGCGTCGCGGCCGCGCTCGTCGCGGGCGGCTGTCTCGGCATCGCGGGCGCGCTGTTCCAGTCGCTCACGCGCAACCCGCTCGCGTCGCCCGACCTGCTCGGCGTGACGGGCGGTGCCCAGCTCGGCCTGCTTGCGGCGATGCTGGTGCCGGCGCTCGCCGGCGTCGCGTCGGTGCCGCTGCTGTTCGTCTGCGGGCTGATCGCCGCCGCGTGCGCGATCGTCGCGGCCGGCGGCTGGCGCGCGACGCCGCTGCGGCTCGTGCTCGCGGGCAGCGTGTGCATGCTGCTGTTCGCGGCGCTGTCGACGCTGGTACTCGCGTTCTTCGAGCAGAACATTGCAGGCGCCGCGCTGTGGACCAACGGCAGTCTCTATCAACCGGGCGCGACCGGGCTCGCGCTCGCCGCGCGCTGGCTGGTCCTGCCGCTGCTGGCATTGCCGTTCGTGATCCGGCCGCTGAATCCGCTCGCGCTCGGCGACGAGGCGGCGGCCGCGGCCGGCGTGCGCGTCGATGCGACGCGGCTCGCCGCGACGATCGTCGCGGTCGCGTTCACGAGCGTGGCGGTCAGCATCGCGGGCCCGCTGTCGTATGTCGGGCTCGTCGCGCCGAACCTGCTGCGCCAGGTGCGCGGTGCGCGCGCGGCGCGGCTCGGCGTGCTGGTGCCGCTGTCGGCGCTCGCGGGCGGTGCGCTCGTGCTCGTCACCGACAGCGCGGTGCTCGCGTCGGGCCTCGACGCGACGTTGTCGACCGGCGTCGCGATCGCGCTCGTCGGCACGCCGCTGATGCTCGCGATGATCCGGCGCGGCGCCGCGTGGTCGGGTGTGCTGCACGCGCAAGCCGAACGCGCGGCCGGCAGCGGCTCGACGCGCGTGGTCGGCTGGCTCGAACGGCTCGGCTGGCCGCTGCGCACCGCGCTGTTCGTCGCGGCCGGCTTGCTCGTGGTGTTCGTCGGCGTGTCGACCGGCCCCGAATGGCTGTCGCTCGCGCGCTGGTCCGCCGCGCTGTCGGGCCACGATGCGCTCGCGCGCATGCTGATCGACCTGCGCATGCCGCGGCTGCTGTGCGCGCTCCTCGCGGGTGCGCTGCTGGCCGCGAGCGGCGTCGCGATGCAAAGCGTCGTGCGCAATCCGCTCGCCGGGCCCGAAGTGCTCGGCGTCACGCAGGGCGCGGGGCTCGTCACGCTGTTCGCGTTGTCGACGTGGCCGCTGATGGGCCATGTGACGCTTGCCGTAGCCGCCTTGACCGGCGGCGCGCTGTCGCTCGCGATCACGCTCGCGCTGAATCACCGGCATCGTTACGCACCGCTCGCGGTCGCGTTGACCGGCATCGTGATCGGCGCGCTGTGGACCACGCTCGCGCAATGGCTGATCACGCAGCAAAGCGTGCAGCCCGCGCGCTTCGTCGTCTGGCTCGTCGGCGGCACCTACGGTCGCAGTTGGGGCGAGGTGTCGATGCTGCTGCCGTGGTGCGTGCTCGCGATACCCGTATTCGCATGGCTCGCGCGGCCGCTCGATATGCTGGCGCTCGGCGACGACCAGGCGGCCGCGCTCGGCCTGCCGGTCGCCGCGCTGCGGCCGCTCGCGCTGACGATCGCGACGCTCGCCGCCTGCGCGGCCGTCGCGGCGGTCGGGCCGGTCGGCTTCATCGGACTGATGGCGCCGCACGTCGCGACGATGCTCGGCGCGCGCCGGCATCGCACGCGTCTGTGGCTGGCGGCCGCATGCGGCGCGCTGATTCTCGGATGTGCCGATCTGGCGGCCCGCACGGTCGTCGCGCCGCGCGAAGTGCCGGCCGGCGTGCTGACCGCGCTGATCGGCGCGCCGTACCTGCTCGGGCTGCTGATCCTCGAGGGGCGCCGCGCCCGGCGCGCGGGGCGATGACGCCGGCGCTCGACGGCGCGCGCGTCACGTGCTTCTCCGCGTTCTCGCCCGAACCGTTCGCCGCGCATCTAGACGACGTGTGGCTCGGGGTGCCCGACGACACGCACGCGCCGTGCCGGATCGTCGTGCCGGTGAGCGCGCTGCCCGATCATCGCGACGCGGTGCTCGACGCGATGGTGCGGCGCTACGGCGGCGATCCGGCGCAGCATGCGCGCGCGCTGATGTCGCAATGGAGCAAGTACTACTTCGGCCGCGCGGCGCCCGCCGGCGTGGTCGCCGCGCTGACGCTCGGCCGGCCGCTCGACATGGCGCCGGAACACACGTTCGTCGCGCTCGACGACGGGATGCCGGCCGCACTGTATTTCGCGCCAAACGCGCTCGGCGCGCCGTGCGCCGATCCCGCGCCGCGCTATGCGGGGCTCGTCGCGCATCTCGGCGCGGTGATCGACCTGCTCGCGGCGATGGGCCGTGTCACGCCGCGCGTGCTGTGGAGCAACGCGGGCAACCTGCTCGACTATCTGCTCGATACGTACCGGTCGCTGCCGTGTGCGGCCGATCCCGTTCGCGATGCCGACTGGCTGTTCGGCGCGTCCTGCGTTCAGGGCGCGCCGAATCCGCTGCGCCTGCCGGTGCGCGACGCCGTGCCGCGCTCGCCGTTGCTGCCGACGCCGTTTCGCGCGCGCCGCGTGTGTTGCCTGCGCTATGAAATTCCTGGAGAAACGCAACTGTGTGGAAGCTGCCCCCTGCTATTGACGATGGACGACGCGGCGCTGGCCGAGCAGGACGCGTGCCGGTGACGCATGCCGGCCGCCGTCATGCGCTCGGCGCACTGGCCGCGCTCGGCGCCGCGTGCTGCGGCGCGCTGGTTACACCGGCCGTCGCGGTCGCCGGCGACGCGCGCGGCGGAGCGGGCAGCACGGCCTCGCCATCGAGCCGCTTGCTCGCCGGCAACCCCGTCGTATCGCAGGCGAGTGCAACGATGCCCGTGCGGCCGCAGCGCGTGGTCGCGCTCGACTTCATGTTCGCGGAAAGCGTGATCGCGCTCGACATCGTGCCGGTCGGCATGGCGGATACGGCGTTCTATCCGGGCTGGCTCGGCTACCGGAGCGACCGGCTCGCGCACGTGACCGACATCGGCTCGCGGCAGGAGCCGGGGCTCGAGGCGATCGCCGCGGTGAAGCCCGATCTGATCATCGGCGTCGGCTTTCGGCATGCGCCGATCTTCGCCGCGCTCGACCGCATCGCGCCGACGATCCTGTTCCAGTTCAGCCCGAACGTGTCCGAAGACGGCGTGCCCGTCACGCAGCTCGACTGGATGCGGCAGATCTTCCGGACGATCGGCGCCGTGACCGGACGCGACGCGCGTGCGAAAGCGGTCGAAGCGCAACTCGACGCGGGCATCGCGCGCAATGCGTCGCGGCTCGAGGCGGCCGGGCGCAGCGGCGAACGCATCGCACTGCTGCAGGATCTCGGGCTGCCCGACCGTTATTGGGCCTATACGGGCAACAGCACGTCGGCGGGCCTTGCGCGCGCGCTCGGTCTCGAGCCGTGGCCGAAGAAGCCGACACGGGAAGGCACGCTCTACGTGACCTCCGCCGACCTGCTCCGGCAACGCGATCTCGCCGTGCTGTTCGTCACCGCGACCGGGATGGACGTGCCGCTGTCGTCGAAGCTCGATTCGCCGGTGTGGCGTTTCGTGCCCGCGCGGCGAGAACACCGGATCGCGCTCGTCGAGCGGAATATCTGGGGGTTCGGCGGTCCGATGTCGGCGCTGAAACTGGCCGACGTGATGACCGATACGATGCTGAAGCTGCCGATCGTGCGCTGAACGGGGAGATCGTCGTGAGCGGGCGGGGCAGCGCGTGGCCGGGAATTGGGTTGTCATTCGCGTACCGCCCGAACGGGCCGCGGCATTGCGGTGGCATTACGCCGTATGCAAGTATGCCGAACAATATCTCCTTCCGATTCATCCGAATCCTTCCGATTCATCCGAATCCTTCCGATCTTCCGATCTTCCGATCTTCCGAACCTCCGAACCTCCGAACCTCCGAACCTCCGAACCGAACAACGCCTGCGCGCCGCAATCGCTGCACGCAGGCCGCCGGTGTTGACGCATGCTCACGCGCTCAGCGCGTCGGCACCATCCCGCGCGCGTGACCGCGCGGGCGTCGTGTCGCTGACGATCTGCCCGTTGTCGAGTTTCAGCAGGCGATCGGCGAGATCGAAATAGCGGTCGTCGTGCGTGATCACGATCACGGCCTTGCCGCGCGCGCGCAGCTCGGGCAGCAGCTGCTCGTAGAACACGGCCTTGAACGACGGATCCTGGTCGGCCGCCCATTCGTCGAACAGGTAAAACGGGCGGTCCTCCAGATACGCGACGACGAGCGCGAGCCGCTTGCGCTGCCCGGTCGACAGCGCACGGTTCGAGAACGCGCCGTCGACGACCTTCACCTTGTGATCGAGCGCGAGCTTCGCGACCAGCGCGTTCGCGCGCGCATCGGCCTGCGCACGCGCCGGATCGTCCGGATCGACGATGCCGAGCAGCGCATCGAACAGGTGGAAATCGTTGAACACCGCGCTGAAGCGCTGCCGGTACGCCGCACGCTCGCGCCAGCCGATCGCGAGGCCGTCGACCTCGATCGTGCCTTCCTCCGGCTCGTAGAGCCCCGTCAGCACCTTCGCGAGCGTCGTCTTGCCGCTGCCGTTGCCGCCGACGATGAACACGAGCTCGCCCGGCTGGATCGTCAGGTCGATCGGCCCGATGCGGAACATTCGTTCGTCGCGCTCGTGGAAGTACGCATGCGTGACGCCGCGCAGCGTGACGGCGCCGGCCGGCGGCACGTCGGGCGCGTCGCTGGCGGGCGGCACCGTGCGCAGCGCGCCGAACTCGGCCATCACGCCTTCGATCCGCGTGAGCGACACGCGCGCCGCATTGACGGTCGGCAGATTGTTCAGCAGTCCGTCGAGCGGCACCAGCATGAACAGGAACACGACGACGTAGCCGGCCGCCGCACCGGCGTCGGCATGCACGCCCAGCTGCGGCCAGAACGCGGCCGCGCCGAGGAACACGTAGAACAGGAAGATGATCCAGCCGACACCGACCGCATACGCGCTGAACGCGCGGCGGCGGTGGTCGCGCACCTCGCCGATCGCGGCGCCGAGCTGGCCGTCGACGAACTGGCGCGCGCGCGCGTCGTGCAGCTTCAGCTCCTTCGCGCCGGAGAACAGCGAACCGAGATAGCCGAACAGGCGGTCCTGCGCGTGGCCGGCCGCCTCGAGTGACGCGATCGCGCGGCGGTCGCCGGTGTGATAACCGAGCGAGCCCGCGATGATCGCGGTCAGCGCGAGCAGGCACACCGGCCACGACAACCACGCGAGATAGCCGAGGCAGCCGAACACGATCGAGCCGTGCATCACCAGGTTCGGCAGCGCGAAGAACAGCATCGACACGTTGGTCGCGTCGTCGGTCAGCACCGACTGCACGGGCGCCGCGCCGATCCGCTCGATGTCGCGCAGTTCGGCTGCGCCGACACGCCGCGCGAGATGCACGCGCAGACGCGCCATCGTGTCCTGCGACAGCCGGGCGAACAACGTGCCCGACACGATCCGCGTGACGAGCGCGATCACCGCGCACAGCGCGAAGCGCCACGCGAGCGACGCGTCGGCCGCGCCGGGCTGCGCGAGCGCGCGGTTCAGCGTCGCGACGAGCAGCACGCTCGCGACGCCGTTGAGCACACAGGCGACGAGCGCAAGCGCGAGCGATGCGCGGCTTTCGCGCAGCAGCGCGAGGATCAGGCGGGCCGCGGGGCGGCCGGGGGAGGCGTCGAGGGACGGCGGGGAAGAAGGCTCGTGGGCGGCGGTCATCGGCAACGTCGGTAAATGAAGGGCAGGCAAACCGTGCGGAAACGGCAAAACTGACGCGAAAGCGGCGCGCGGGACGGGCCCGGTTGCGGCGCTCCTCCCTGATAGACGAACGGGCCGCGCAAATATTTAGCCATGCCGTCAAAAAATGCATCCGTTCGGACTTTGCGCGCAGAACGGTAAAAAATCGGCCGCGCCGTTCGTCACACCAGTGAAGCCGCCCCAAGCGGCCCCGAGACTTGGCCGAAGCGGCCGGACCGAAGGACTTCACGCACATGACGAGTTTCCCGACTGCGTTGCACCACCGAATCCGCGAACTGGCGCGCCGCGCGCCAGCCGCCCCTGCGCTCGCCGCGCCTTTCCAGAACGACCTGCGCCTGTCGCGCGGCGCGCTCGACGCGCGTGCATCGCGCCTTGCTCGCCAGTTGCGTGCTGCCGGTGTCGGCGAGGAAGTGCGGGTCGGCGTCTGTGTCGAACGCTCGTGTGAGCTGTTCGTCGCGCTGCTGGCCGTGCTGAAGGCGGGCGGCGTGTTCGTGCCGCTCGATCCGCGTCATCCGGCCGCGCGCCTCGACTGGATCGTCCGCGATGCGCAGTTGCGCCACGGGATCGTCGATGCGGCGGGCCGCGCGGCGCTCGGCGCGTCGTTCGAACACGCGTTCGACGCGACGTCGGCGGTGGATGACGGCGCGGATGCCGCCGCCTTCGCCGACGAAGAAGACGAAGACGTGCCGGTGCATCCGCGTGCGGCCGCCTACATGATCTATACGTCGGGCTCGACCGGCACGCCGAAGGCGGTGGTCGTCGAGCACGGGCCACTCGCCGCGCATTGCGACGCGCTCGCGGCCGCACTGCCGATCGAAGGCGGCGATCGCCTGCTGCATTTCGCGTCGGTCAATTTCGACGCCGCGCACGAATGCTGGCTCGCGCCGCTCGCGGTCGGCGCGAGCGTGACGATTGCACCGCCGCAGCCGTTCGCGCCGGACGCCGCCCATGCGCTGATGGTGCGCGAATCAGTCAGCGTCGCCGCGTTCCCGCCGGCCTACCTGCGTGAATTCGCGGCCGTCGCCGCGCGCGACGGCGTGCCGCCGGCCTTGCGCGTGCTCGCGTTCGGCGGCGAAGCGCTGCCGCAACAGGCCTTCGAATTCGTGCGCCGCACGTTCCCGTCAGTACGCCTGATCAACGGCTACGGGCCGACCGAGGCCGTGATCTCGCCGATGCTGTGGCCGGTCGAACCGGGCGAAACGCCCGTGCTGGCCGCGCACGATGCGTATGCGTCGCTGCCGATCGGCCACGTGATAGGCCCGCGCGTCGCGCGTATCGAAGGTGACGAGGCGGGCGAATCGGGTGAATCGGGTGAATCGGGCGAGGGCGGCGAACTGCTGCTCGGCGGCGTGTGCATCGCGCGCGGCTATCACGGCCGCCCGGCGTTGACGGCCGAACGCTTCATTCCCGATGCGCAGGGCGAGCCCGGTGCACGCGTGTACCGCACCGGCGACCTCGCGCGCCAGCGCGCCGACGGCGCCTTCGATTATCTCGGCCGTCTCGACGACCAGGTCCAGGTGCGCGGCGTGCGCGTGGAGCCCGCCGAAATCGCCGCGTGCCTGCGCACGCATCCGGCGGTGGCCGACGCGGCCGTGATCGCCGAAACCGGCAACGGGCCGACGCGGCTCACCGCGTGCGTCGCGCTGCGCGCGGCCGCCGACGATGCGGCGCTGAAGGCGCACGTGGGCGCGCAGTTGCCTGCCGCGTGGCAGCCGCACCGGTTCGTGCGCTGCGATGCGCTGCCGTACACGCTGAACGGCAAGCTCGACCGTGCCGCGCTGCGCGAGTGCATCGCCGCAGCACGGGATACCGAACAACACGCTGGCGACGCACCGCGCACGCCGACCGAAGCGCAGATCGCCGGTTTCTGGCAGACGCTGCTCGGCCTCGACGCGACGCCGTCGCGAGCCGACCGCTTCTTCGCGCTGGGCGCCGATTCGCTCGCGGCGATGCAACTGCAGGCCGCGATCCGCGCCGCGTTGCGCGTGAACCTGCGGCTCGACATGCTGTTCGCCGATCCGGCGCTGGGCGAGCTGGCCGCGCACGTCGATCGCGCGGAACGCGAAACGGGCGAGCCGCTGGCCGCGATCGCCGCGCGCCGTGCGCCGGCTGATGCGGCCGCATCGGGTGCGGCGCATGTCGATCGCGCGGCATCGCTCGCGCAGCAACGCTTCTGGGTACTCGCGCAAACGCGCGACGCCAGCGCCGCCTATCACATCGCCGCGCACTGGACGATCGACGGCGCGCTCGACCGCGCTGCACTGCAGCGCGCGCTCGATCACGTGATCGGGCGGCACGAGGCGTGGCGCACGACGCTCGTCGACAATGACGACGGCATCGTGATGCAGCGTATCCACGCGCATCTGCCGGTTTCGATCGCCACGGTCGACCTGCGCGACCAACCGCCGGCTGCACGCGATGCAGAGGCTGCTCGTCTTGCCGAACGCGACGCGGGCGCGCCGTTCGATCTCTCGCACGGGCCGCTGCTGCGCGCGACGCTCGTCGTGCTCGCCGACGAGCGCCAGCGGCTGCTGTTGACCGCGCATCATGCGATCACCGACGGCTGGAGCTCGCGCTGCGCATTCGACGAGCTGTCGGCCGCATACGGCGCGTACGCGCAAGGCCGCGAGCCGTCGTTGCCCGCGTTGCCGATCCAGTACGCCGACTACGCGGACTGGCAGCGCGACATGCTCGCTGGCGGCGAAGGCGAGCGTCAGCTCGAATATTGGCGCGGCGCATTGCGCGACGTGCCGGGCCCGCTCGCGCTGCCGGTCGACCGCCAGCCGGGCGCGACGCGCACGCTGCAGGGCGCGCGTGCGTCGCTTCGCCTGCCCGACACGGTCACGGCCGATGTGCGGCGTCTCGCGCGCGACGCGCAGGCCACGGTCTTCACCGTGCTGCTGGCCGCGCTCGACGCATGGCTGTCGCGCCTGACCGGCGAGACGGACGTCGTCGTCGCGGTGCCGGTCGCGCATCGTCAGCGTCCGGAAACCCGCGCGCTGCTCGGCCTGTTCCTGAATACGGTCGCACTGCGCGTGCGCGTGGTGCCGACTCTGCCGTTTCGCGCGCTGGTCGACGCGGCACGCACGGCGGCACTCGACGCGGTCGCGCATCAGGATGTGCCGTTCGAACGCGTCGTCGATGCGGTGAAGCCGCCCGTCAAGCGCGGCGACGAATGGCTGCGCGTGAAATTCGCGCAGCAGTTCGATGCGCGGCACGACAGCGTGCTGCCGGGCGCGACCGCGGTTGCGACGCCGGGGCCCGATCTCGCCGCGCGCTTCGATTTCGCGCTGGACTTCACCGATGACGCGAACGGGATCGAACTCGTCGCCGCCTATGCGACCGACTGCATCGATGCCGATACCGCGCGCGCATGGCTCGACAGTTATGCGGCGCTCGTCGCCGCCGCCGCACATGAACCGCAATGCACGACGGCCGCGCTGCCGTGCGATGCGTCGCCGGCATCGCGCCAGTCGCGCGACGGCCGCGCGCTGAGCGTCGAGCACACCGACATCGTCGCCGCATTCGCGCGGCAGGCCGCTGCCTATCCGCATCGCGTCGCGCTTGCCGATACGTCGGCGGCGCTGACGTTCGCCGAACTCGACGACGCGTCGAACCGCATCGCGCACGCACTGACACTGCGCGGCTCGACGGCAGACGCGCCCGTCATCGTCTGCATCGAGCGTTCGGCACGCTTCGTCGTCGGCCTGCTCGGCGCGCTGAAGGCCGGCGCGCTGGCCGTGCTGCTCGACCCGGCCCAACCGGACGCACGCCTGGCCGCGGCCGCCGCCGATAGCCGCGCACGCTGGGCGCTGGTTGCGAACGCGGCCGCGTGGCCGGCCGGCATCGACGCGCAGCCGCTCGACGTCGACACGCTCGCGCAGGACGCGACGCTCGCACACGCGGCCGGCGTACGCGTCGCGCGGCATCCCGAACAGGGTGCCTATCTGATCTATACGTCGGGCTCGACCGGTACGCCGAAGGGCGTCGTCGTGTCGCACGGCGCGCTGGCCGACTACGTGCAGGGAATGCTCGACGAACTTGCGTTCGCCCCGGACGCGTCGTTCGCGATGGTGTCGACCGTCGCCGCCGACCTCGGCCACACGACGCTATTCGGCGCGCTGTACGCCGGTCGCACGCTGCACCTGCTGCCGGCCGCGTGCGCGTTCGATCCGGACCTGTTCGCGGAAGAAATGCGCCGCCGCGACGTCGGCGTGCTGAAGATCGTGCCGAGCCACCTGCAGGCGCTGCTCGATGCGCGCGTGCCGGCCGACGTGCTGCCGCGCCACGCGCTCGTGACCGGCGGTGAAGCGCTGACGTGGGCGCTCGTCGCGCGTCTGGCCGCGCTCGCGCCGGCCTGCCGCGTGATCAACCATTACGGGCCGACCGAAGCGACGGTTGGCGCGATCGCGTGCGACACCGCGTCGATCGCGGCCGACGCGCGCGATCCGGCGAGCGGCGTGCCGCTCGGCGCGCCGCTGCCGAATGCGCGCGCACTGGTACTCGACGCGTTCGGCGCGTGCGTGCCCGCCGGTGCGACGGGCGAACTGTATCTGGGCGGGCCGGGCGTTGCGCGCGGCTACCTGAACCGGCCGGCGCAGACCGCCGAGCGCTTCGTGCCCGATCCGTTCACGCCCGGCGCGCGCCTGTATCGCACCGGCGACCGCGTGCGTCTGCGCACGGACGGCCGTCTCGCGTTCCTCGGCCGGATCGACGATCAGGTGAAGATTCGCGGCTATCGCGTCGAGCCGGGCGAGGTGAGCGCGGCGGTACGCGCGTGCGGCCCGATTGCGCAGGCCGAGACGCTCGCGATCGAGCACGACGGCCGTCTGCGGCTTGCGACGTTCGTCGTGATGCGCGACGGCGCGGCATTCGATGAAGCCGCCGTGCGCGCGGCGCTCGGCACGACGCTGCCCGACTACATGGTGCCCGCGCAGTTCGTCGCGCTCGCACGTCTGCCGGTGACCGCGAACGGCAAGATCGATCGCGCGGCACTGCGCGAACTGGCGGCCGCGCCGGTGGCGACGGCCTCCGGCGACGCGCCGCAGGGCCCGGTCGAAACGGCGCTCGCGGAAGTCTGGCAAGCGGTGCTGAAGGCGCCGCATGTCGGCCGCGACGACAACTTCTTCGAACTCGGTGGCGATTCGATCCTCGTGCTGCAGGTGATCGCACGCGCCCGCAAGCGCGGCGTGCGCTTCACGCCGAAGCAGCTGTTCGACGGCCCGACGGTCGCCGAACTCGCGCGCATCGCGAAGACCGGGGACGTTGCCGCTGCTATGTCGGCAACGACTTCCGCAACGCCCATGCCAGATCAGTCCGCACCGGCTGCCGAGGCGATCCTGACGCCCGCGCAACAGCGCTTTTTCGCGCTCGACGTGCCGCGTCCGGGCCACTGGAACCAGTCGGTCGCGTTCGACGTGCGCGGCCCGTTCGACGCCGATGCGTTCGCGCGTGCATTCGATACGTTGCTGACCCATCACGATGCTTTCCGCCAGCGCTTCGCGCGTGGCGCGGACGGCAAGTGGCACGCGCGCGATGTGGCAAAGCCGTACGACGCGCTGCCGTTCGTCGAAGTCGCCGCACGCGATGATGCCGACGCGCTGGCGCGCTTCGACGCACTGCAGCGCCGCCTCGATCTCGGCCGTGGGCCGCTCGCCTGCGCATGCGCGGCGCGGCTGCCGGACGGTGCGACGCAGCTATATCTGGCGATTCACCACGCGATCGTCGACGGCGTGTCGTGGCGCATCCTGCTCGACGACCTGGACGCCGCGTATCGCGCTGCATGCGAGCGCACGCCGGTCCGTCTGTCGCAGCCGGGCCTGCGAGCGGACGCATGGGCAGCACGCCTGGCGCGTGCCGCGACCGACCCGGCGTCGCCGCTCACTGCCGAAGTCGCATACTGGACCGGCATGGCACAGGGCGACGACCTCGTGCCCGATCATCCGGACGCACCGGCGACGAACGCCGACGCGGCCGTCGTCGTGCAGACGATCGACGCGGCACTGACCCGCGCCGCGCTGACCGATGCGCATGCCGCGTATCGCACGCAGACGATCGAACTGCTGGGCACGGCGCTCGCCCTGGCGCTGGCCGGTGCCGGTGCCGGTGGCGCCGCATCGTGCCGGGTCGAACTCGAAGGGCATGGCCGCGAGGCGCTGTTCGACGATGCGGACGCGAGCCGCACGATCGGCTGGCTGACGAGCCACTATCCGGTGACGCTGCCGGTCGCCGCCACGGCGCGCGACACGCTGTGCGCGGTCAAGGACACGCTGCGCGCGGTGCCGCACAAGGGGCTGGGCTTCGGCGTGCTCGCGCACTACGGCGATGCGGCGACGCGCGCGGCGCTGGCCGCGGTGCCTCGTCCGCACGTCACGTTCAACTATCTTGGCCAGTTCGACGCACCGCGCGACGCGATGCTCGTGCCGCGCTTCGGCGGTACCGGCATCGAGCGCGACCCGCAAGGGCCGCTCGGCAACACGCTCGCGATCCACGCCTATCTGGATACCGATCGCGATGGCGCACGCACGCTGAAGGTTCACTGGGTATACGGCGCGCCGCAATTCGAGCGCGCGACGATCGACGCATTCGCGGCACGCTTCGCCGTCGCACTGCGCGAACTCGCCGACGCATGCGCGTCGCGTGTCGCGCATCGCGGCGGCGGCGCGACGCCGGGCGATTTTCCGCTCGCGCAGGCCGCCGGTCTCACGCAAGCCGCGATCGAGCGCGCGCCGCTCGACTGGCGCACGATCGACGACGTGTATCCGCTGTCGCCGATGCAGCAGGGAATCCTGTTCCACGCACTGTTCGCACCCGGCCACGCAAGCTACGTGAACCAGCTCGTCGCGACCGCGACGGCGCTCGATGCCGACCGGCTGGCGGCCGCATTCGGCGCGTCAGTCGCGCGCCACGACATCCTGCGCACCAGTGTGATGCCCGACGAGGCCGCACCGCTGCAATGCGTGCATCGCCATGCGCAGATGCCGATCGAACAGCTCGACTGGCGCACGCGCGGCGACACGCTCGACGCCGATTTCGACGCATGGCTCGCGGCCGACCGCGCACGCGGCTTCGACTGGCGCGAGCCGCCGCTGATGCGGCTCACGCTGATCCGCGTCGCAAACGACGCATGGCGGGTCGTCTGGACGCGTCACCACGTGCTGCTCGATGGCTGGAGCACCGCGCGCCTGCTCGCCGACATGCTGCGCGACTATCGCGGCCCCGATGCCGTGTCGCCGTTCGCGAGCCGCCCGACGCTGCGTTACCGCGACTTCATCGCATGGCTCGGCACACGCGACCGAGCGGCGGACGAGCGCTTCTGGACCGATCGGCTCGCGCGTCTCGACGCACCGACGCTGATCGCCGAGCGCGTGGCCGACCGTGCGGATGCCGACATGGTCACGTGGCGCGCGACGATCGATGCGGATGCGATGACGCGCGTCGCACGAACGGCACGTGCGCTGAAACTGACCGTCAACACGCTGGTGCAGGGTGCGTGGGCGCTCGCGCTGCAGCGCATGACGCACCAGCCAGCCGTCGCGTTCGGCGCGACCGTCTCGGGCCGTCCCGATGCGCTCGCGGACGTCGACACGGTGCTCGGCCTCTTCATCAACACGCTGCCGGTGATCACGGCGCCTGCGCCGCAGCAACGCGCGGCCGACTGGCTGCAAGCGCTGCAGCGCGAGAACGCGGCCGCCGCCGAGCATGCGCACACGCCGCTCGCCGACATCCAGCGCTGGGCACGCGGCGCCGGCGGCGCACTGTTCGACACGCTGGTCGTGTTCGAGAACTATCCGGTCGACGACACGGCGCGCGACACCGATCCGCGCGCGCTCGCACTGAGCGACGTGCGCAGCATCGAAGCGACCGATTTCGCGCTGACGCTCGTGATCGAGAGCGGCGCCGAGCTGACGATTGACTACGGCTACGACACCGCGCGCGTCGATGCGCGCCAGGTCGAGACCTGGCACCGCGCGTTCGCGTGCGCGCTCGACGCGCTGTCCCGCACGCCGGACGCATTGCTCGGCACGCTGTCGATCGCCGACGACGCGACGCGCGACGCACTGGCGCTCGCGCAGGACACGGCGCGGATGTGGCCGGACGCGCAACGGCAGCCGCTGCACCTGCAATTCGCGGCCGCTGCACGGGCGACGCCCGACGCGATCGCGCTCGAATACACGGATACCCATGGCAGCGTGCAACGTGCGACTTATCGCGAACTCGACCTGAACACGACGCGTGTCGCCGCCGCATTGCGCCGGCGCGGCGTGCTGCCAGATACGCCCGTGGCGTTGTGCGTCGAGCGCTCGTTCGACATGGTGACGGCACTCGTCGGCGTACTGAAGGCCGGCGCGGCCTACCTGCCGGTCGATCCCGACTATCCGGCCGAGCGCATCGCGTACCTGCTGCGCGACGCGCGGCCGGCGGTCGCGATCACGCAGGCCCATCTGCGCGAGCAGGTCGAGGCCGCGCTCGGCAACGACGCGACGACGCAACTGCTGACGGTAGCCGATCTGCTCGCCGACGGCACCGACAACGGCGTCGATGGCGACGATGGCGATGCAGCGGCCGATACCGCCACCGACGCTGCGACCGACATCGACGACGCCCGGCTCGCATACCTGATCTACACGTCCGGCTCGACGGGCAAGCCGAAGGGCGCCGGCAACTCGCACGGCGCGCTCGCGAACCGGATCGCGTGGATGCAGCACGCGTACCGGCTGACGCGCGACGACGTCGTGCTGCACAAGACGCCATTCGGCTTCGACGTATCGGTATGGGAATTCGTGTGGCCGCTCGCGATCGGCGCGAAGCTCGCGATCGCCGCGCCCGGCGATCACCGCGATCCGGCCCGCCTCGCGGCCGCGATCCACGCACACGGCGTGACGGTGCTGCACTTCGTGCCGTCGATGCTGGCCGCGTTCGCCGCATATCTCGACGATTTCACGGCCGCAGCGCAATGCGACAGCGTGCGCCTGATCGTCGCGAGCGGCGAGGCGCTCGCGCTCGAACTCGTCGCGAAGGTCGCACGGCTGATGCCGGACGCGACGCTCGTGAACCTGTACGGGCCGACGGAAGCCGCGATCGACGTGTCGCACTGGACCTGCGGCCCCAGCGACGCGAGCGCCGTCGCGGTGCCGATCGGCCATCCGATCGCGAACCTGCAGCTGCACGTGCTCGACGCGGCCTGGCAACCGGTGCCGGCCGGCGCGACCGGCGAACTGTATCTGGCGGGCGCGGGCCTCGCACGCGGCTATCTCGGCCGTCCGGGGTTGACCGCTGAGCGCTTCGTGCCCGATCCGTTCGTGGCGGGCGCGCGCATGTATCGCACCGGCGACCTCGCGCGGCGCCGCGCCGATGGCGCGTTCGATTACCTCGGCCGCGTCGACACGCAGGTGAAACTGCGCGGCCAGCGGATCGAGCCCGGTGAAATCGAGGCGCTGTTGCGAGCGGCGCCGGGCGTGCACGACGCGGTCGTGATCGTGCGCGACGAGCAACTGATCGGCTATGTCGCCCGCGGCGACGCGGGGCCGCTCGACCGTGCGGCACTGCTGGATTCGCTGCGCGCGCAGTTGCCGGCATACATGGTGCCGTCGCAACTGATCGAGCTCGACGCGCTGCCGGTCACGCCGAACGGCAAGTGCGATCGCCATGCGTTGCCCGCGCCGGTGCGCGAGGCAGCCGCGGCCGTCGAACTCGCGACCGACACGGAGCGCGCGCTCGCGGCGATCTGGCAGCGCGTGCTGCACGTGGACGCGATCGGCCGCGACGACGACTTCTTCCTGCTCGGCGGCCACTCGCTGCTTGCGACGCAGGCCCATGCGCAGGCGAACCTGCACTGGGGTCTCGCGCTGCCGCTGCGCACGCTGTTCGACACCCGCACGCTCGAACGCTGCGCGGACGCGATCGACGCGGCCTGCGCGGCACGCGGCGAGACCGACGCGGCGAGCGCGATCGATGCGCTGCTCGGCGAACTGGAAACCCAATAAGGACGACGGATGACGAAGGTTCAACCCGACTGGCTCGCGCTCGCGACGCGTTTCGCGCAACTGCCCGACGCGCAGCGCGCGGTGTTCATCGACAGGCTCGGCGCGGCCGGCATCGACTTTCGCGTGCTGCCGATCCCGCCGCGCACGCCGCGCAGCGATCGGGTGCCGGCGTCGTTCGCGCAGACGCGGCTGTGGCTGCACGCGCGGCTGATCGACGCGCCCGACGCGTATCACATCACCGAGCGGCTCGCGCTGACGGGCCCGCTCGACGGTCACGCGCTGCGGCTCGCGTGCGATGCGCTGATCGCGCGCCATGAAGCGCTGCGCACGACCTTCGATGAAGCGGAGGGCGGCGTCGCACAGACGATTCATCCGCCGCTGCGTTGCCCGTGGCGCGAGACCGATCTCGACGCGCTGCCCGACGCGCAGCGCGTCGCGCGCGCCGAAAGTATCGCGGCGGCCGACGAAGCCGGCGCATTCGATCTCGGCGCGGCGCCGCTCGTGCGCGCACACCTGATCCGCTTCGACGCGACGCACCACTGGCTCGCGCTGACCGTGCACCACATCGTGTCGGACGGCTGGTCGTCGGGCGTGATGCTGGACGAGCTTGCGGCGTTCTATCGTGCGTATGCGTCGGGCCAGCCGGTGCCGCTCGCGCCGCTGCCGATCCAGTACGCGGACTATGCGCTGTGGCAGCGCCGCTGGCTCGATGCCGGCGAGCGCGATCGCCAGCTGGCGTTCTGGCGCGAACGGCTCGATCCGCAGCGCGGCGTACTCACGCTGCCCGGCGCAGCCGCGCGGCCTGCTCGCCGCAGCGCGCGCGGGGCACGTCATGTGTTTTCGCTCGACGCCCGCACCAGTGCACAGCTGCGCGCCTTCGCGGCCGGGTCGGGCGCGACGCCGTTCGCGGTGCTGCTCGCCGCGCTCGACGCGCTGCTCGCGCGCGCGACTGGCGATGCGCGGATCTGCGTCGGCGTGCCGGCCGCGAACCGCGAGCGCGCGGAAACGGCCGGCCTGATCGGCTTCTTCGTCAACACGCTCGCGATCGACGTCGACGTGCCGGCGCACGGCGATTTCTCGTCGCTGGTCGCGCGCACGCAGCGCGCGCTCGTCGATGCACAGATGCACCAGGACGTGCCGTTCGAGCAGGTCGTCGACGCGCTCGGCGTGCCGCGCAGCGCAAGCCACCATCCGCTGTTCCAGGTGATGGCCGCGTATGGCGAGCGCCGCGCGCTGCCGGCGCTCGGCGCGGCGTCGGCAGCGTTGCTGCCGTCGGGCACGCCGTCCGCGAAATTCGACCTGACGCTTGCCGTCGAGGCGACGCCCGACGGCACGTTCGACGCCGCCTTCATTCATGCGCTCGACCTGTTCGATGGCGACGCGATCGAACGGCTGGCCGCACGCTTCGTCACGCTGCTGGGCGATGCGCTCGTGCGTCCCGACACGCCGGTCGGTGATCTCGACTGGCTGCCGGCGGACGAACGAGCACAGCTCTTCGCGTGGAATGCGCCGGCAGGCGCGGCCGAAGCCGAGCCGTTCGTGCCGGTGCACGCGCGCATCGCCGCGCATGCGAAAGCACGGCCCGACGCACGCGGCGTCGCCGACGTCGATCGCGCGCTGACGCGCGGCGAGGTCGACGCGCGCGCGGCACGCATCGCGCGCAATCTCGTCGCGGCCGGCGTGCGGCCCGAAATGCGCGTCGGCGTCGCGCTGCAGCGCTCGGTCGACCTGCTGGTCGCGCTGATCGCGGTGCTGAAGTCGGGCGCCGCGTTCGTGCCGCTCGATCCGGCCCATCCGCGCGAACGGCTCGCGCAGATCGTCGGCGACGCAGGCATCGCGCACGTGCTGACCGATGGCGCGAGTGCTGCATCGCTGCCCGAGTTGCCGGCCCTGAGCGTGTGGCGCGCGGATGAAGTCGACGCGCTCGACGAGGCGGCCCACGTGACGCTGCCGGACGTGCTCCCCGGCCATGCCGCGTACGCGATCTACACGTCGGGCTCGACCGGCAAGCCGAAGGGCGTGATCGTCGATCACGCGGCGTTCGCGCGGCATTGCGTGGCGATCGCGGAGCGCTACGGTGCTGGCGAGCACGACGTGTTCCTGCTGTTCCAGTCGGTCAACTTCGACGGCGCGCACGAAGGGTGGTTTTCGCAATACCTGTCGGGCGCCGCTGTGTCGGTGACGGCCGACGTGCTATGGCCGCCCGCGCAGACCTGCGCGATGATGGTCCGCGACGGCGTGACGATGACCTACGTGCCGCCCGGCTGCGCCGCGCAGCTCGCCGAATGGGCGCTCGCGCACGGCGCGCCGCCGACGCTGCGCTCGCTGACCGTCGGCGGCGAAGCGACGTCGCGCGAAGCGTTCGCGATGCTGCGCCGCGCGATGCCGAACGTGCGCGTGGTCAACGGCTACGGCCCGACCGAAACCGTGATCACGCCGACCCTGTGGATGTTCCGTCCCGGCGACGATCTCGCGAAGCTTGGCGACGCCGCCTATCTGCCGATCGGTACGCTGGTCGGCGCGCGCACCGCGCACGTGCTCGACGCGCGGCTGCATCCGCTGCCGGTCGGCGTGATCGGCGAGCTATATCTGGGCGGCGAGGGGATCGGCGTCGCGCGCGGCTACCTCGATCGTCCCGCGCTGACGGCCGAGCGCTTCGTGCCGGATCCGTACGGCGCGCCGGGTGCGCGCCTCTATCGCACGGGCGATCTCGTGCGGCGTCGCGCGGACGGCGTGTTCGACTTCATTGGCCGCGTCGATCACCAGGTGAAACTGCGCGGGCTGCGCATCGAACTCGGCGAGATCGAGGCGCAGCTGGCCGCGCACGATGCGGTGCGCGAAACGTGCGCGGTCGTGCACGGGCAGGGCGCGCAGGCGCAGCTCGTCGCCTACGTCGAACTGACCTCGGACGCGCAGGCCGCCGCGCAACCGGTCGAAGCGGCGACGCTCGACGCGCACTTGCGCCGCACGCTGCCCGACTACATGGTGCCCGCGCAGCTGATCGTGCTCGACGCGCTGCCGCGCAACGCGAACAGCAAGGTCGACCGTGCACGGCTGCCGGCGCCGGTGCGCGTCGAACGCGCCTACGAAGCACCGCATGACGGCGACGAAACCGCGCTCGCGGCAATCTGGCGCGACGTGCTGAACGTCGAGCGCGTCGGCCGCGGCGACCACTTCTTCGAACTCGGCGGCCATTCGCTGGCGGCGGTGCGCGTTGCGACGCGCGTCGCCGAGCGGCTCGGCCGCGACGTGCCGGTGCGTGCGCTGTTCGAAGCGCCGGTGCTCGCACAATACGCACGCCAGGTGGCCGATGCGCCGCGCGCCGCACACGCCGGCGCCACGGCGCCGGGCGTCGCGGTGGTCAAACCCGATGCGCACGGCGTGTGGCCGCTGTCGCCCGCGCAGCTCGGCCTGTGGTTCCTGTGGCGCGCGCAGCCGGACAGCGCCGCGTACAACATTCCGGTCGCGCTGCGCGTGCGCGGTCCGCTCGACCTCGAGGCACTGCGCGCGGCGTTCTCGGCGGCGGCGGCCGCGCACCCGGCGCTGCGCGCACGGCTCGTCGTGCGCGACGGCATGCTGCCGGGCCAGCGGATCGACGCCGCGGCGTCCGTCGCGCTGCCGCTCGTCGACCTGTCCGCGCAGCCCGACGCGCTCGCCCGCGCGGCGGCGCTGACCGATGCCGATGCGCTCGCGCCGTTCGATATCGCGGCCGATGCGCCGCTGTGGCGTGCATGCGTGCTGCGGCTCGGCGCGGACGATCACGTGCTGTCGGTGACGATCCATCACATCGTGTCGGATGGCGAATCGATCGAGCTGTGGCTCGATGCGGTGCGCGCACGCTATGTCGCGCTCGTGCGGGGTGACGTGGCATCGGCATCGGCATCGTCGGCAGCGTCGACGACGACGGCGGAAAACACGTCGCTCGTGCTGCCCGCCCCGTGCCATCCGGCTCGCGTCGCGTACTGGCGCGACGCGCTGGCCGACCTGCCATCTCCCATGCTGCCGCGGCGCGCACACGCGCCGGCCGTCCCGCAATGGCGCGCGGCGCGCATCGCGTTCGAATTCGACGCGTCGCTGATCCGTGCCGCGCGCGACGCCGCGTCGGCTGCGCACGCGACGTTGCCGATGCTGTTGCACGCGGCGCTCAACACCGCGCTGTTCCGTGTGACCGGCGCAGCCGACCAGCCGGTCGGCGTGCTCGCATCGACGCGGGAGCTGACGGGCGATGCGGCGCGCGATGCGCTGGGCCTGTTCATCAATTCCGTGGTCGTGCGCACGCAGATCGACACGGCGGCCAGCCGCACCGACGTGCTCGCGCAGGTGCGCGATACGGCGCTCGCCGCTTATGCGCATGCCGACGTGCCGTTCGCCGACGTCGTCGCGGCGCTGCGCGCACCGCGTGCCGCGCACGCCAATCCGCTGTTCCAGGTGATGTTCAACTACCTGCGCCCGACCGGTGCCGCCGCACGCGACTGGGCCGGTTTGTCACTCGCCGACTTCGACGACGTGCGCCATCGCGTGGTGTTCACGCTGGAGCTGGATGTCGTCGAGCATCCGGACGGCCGCGTGAGCGCCGCGTTCTCGTATGCGGACGAACTGCTCGACGGCGGTTTCGTCGATGCGCTCGTCGAGCGCTATCACGACGAACTCGCGCGTTTCGCCGGTGCGCCGGAAGCGACACTCGGCGTGCCCGATGCGCTGTTCGATGCGCCGGCAGCGGCTGCAGTCGGCCCGGCCACTGGCCAAGCAACGCCCGTCAAGACGGCATCGCATGCCCCGAACGCTGCGGCCGCGCTCGCCGCGCTGTGGTCGGACACATTCGCGACGGCCGCGCCGGCGCCCGACGCCGACCTGTTCGAAGCCGGCGCGACGTCGTTCGACGTCGTGCGCTTCGTTGACGCGGCCGGCCGCGCCGGTCACGCGCTGACGGTGGCTGACGTGTTCGCGTCGTCGACGCTCGCGGCGCTCGGCGCGCATGTCGAGGCATCGGCCGAAGCGGCGCAGGAGGTGCGCGATGCTGGCTGAAGTGCGTCCGGACGGATTCACGATGCCCGACACCTGCCGTCTCGCGTTCGCGGACGGCCTGGTCGCTGCGCGCGACGGCGCGGAGATCCGCGTCGCGCAGGGCGACGGCATCGGCGCGCAGCTGCTGCGCGCGCAACTCGCGGACGACGGCACGCTGCGCCTCGTCGCGTACAACCATCGTGCGGCGCCGGCCGAGCAGCGCCGCGCGCTGCTGGCCGCACTCGCCGCGGCGTTTTCCGACGACGTGCGCCGCGCGGCGATCCGTCTCGACCCGGCCGCGTGGCCGGCGGTCGCGCTCGATGCGCTGCGCGCGAGCGGCGTGCTCGCCGACGGTGGCCTGTGCATGCGCGAAGGCTGGGCGCAGCAGGCCGATCTGTGGCGCGTCGGCACGCCGCTGCCGTGCGCGACGCTGCCGATGCTGACCGACGGCCGCCGTCATCCGCGCCGACCGCCCGCGCCGCGCGGCGACGTGTATGCGCGCGACCTGCCGGCGCTCGGCGTGCGCTTCACGCTGCGCGGCTGGCAGCCGGCCGAAGACGCCGCGCGCGTCGCGCGCTGGTTCGACGAGCCGCGCGTGCGCGACGGCTGGCCGGGCACGCAGCCCGGCGCGGACGGTACGGGGCCCGATGCCGATCCGCACGTGAGCCCGCTCGTCGGGTGCTTCGACGGCGAACCGTTCGCCTATGTCGAGGCGTTCTGGCTGAAGGAAGACCCGCTCGCACCGCACGTTGGCGCGCGCGACTACGACCGCGGGCTGCGGATGCTGGTCGGCGAGCCGCGCTGGCGCGGCCCGCATTGCGTGGCGGGCTGGCTGCCGTCCGTCGTTCATTACCTGTTTCTCGACGACCCGCGCACCGAAGCGGTCGGCTGCGCGGTCCCGGCCGGCCGTGCACGGATCGTCGATACCCTCGCGCGGCACGGCTTCGCGCGGCCGCGTCGTCTGGCGCTCGCCGACACGCAGCCGCTGTGGATGTGCACGCAGCGCGAGACCTTCTTCACCGGCCGTCACGTCTGACGGGCCGGTTTCACCGACAAGGGAGCTGAGAGACATGCAGAGAGAAACCGTATTCGACCTGATCGGCGTCGGCTTCGGGCCGTCGAATCTGGCGCTGGCCGTGCGCCTCGAGGAGCGGCGTGCGGCACGCCCGCTCGCCCATTGCTTCATCGAACGCCAGCCGGAATTCGGCTGGCATCGCGGAATGCTGCTCGACGACTGCCGGATGCAGATCTCGTTTCTGAAGGATCTCGTGACGATGCGCGATCCGAAGAGCCGCTACACGTTCATCAACTACCTGTTCGAACGCGGCCGGCTGAACGAATTCGTCAACCTGAAGAACTTCTATCCGACCCGCGTCGAATTCCACGACTACCTGAGCTGGGTCGCCGACGCATTCGACGAGCACGTCCACTACAGCGAAACCGTCACGGCGATCGAGCCCGTGCGCGGCGACGGCGCGCGGATCGACGCGCTGCGCGTGGTGTCGCGCGACGCGGCCGGCCACGAGCGCCGGCGCGCGACGCGTGCGCTGTCGGTCGGCGTCGGCGGCACGCCGGCGGTGCCGGACGCGTTCGCCGCGCTCGGCCGCGATCGCATGATCCATTCGTCGTCGTACCTGACCGACATCGACCGGCTGGTCGCGTCGCCGGATGGCGAGCGCCGCCGCGTCGCGGTGATCGGCGCGGGGCAGAGCGCGGCCGAGGTGTTCATCGACCTCGCGCGCCGTTTCCCGCACGTCGACGCGAGCCTCGTGATGCGCGCGGGCGCGCTGAAGCCGGCCGACGACAGCCCGTTCGTCAACGAGATCTTCAGCCCCGAGTTCACCGACGTCGTCTACGCACAGCCGCACGATGCGCGCCGCGCGCTGCTCGAGCGCTACCGCGACACCAACTACGCGGTGGTCGACCGGCCGCTGATCGAGCAGATCTACGAAATGCTGTACCTGCAGCGCATCGACGGCACGCCGCGTCATGCGCTGCTCGCGAACAGCGCGATCGAGGCCGCGGTGCGCACCGCCGACGGCCGCATCGAGCTGACGCTGCGCGACCGGATGAACGGCGCCACGCGCGTCGAACGCTTCGACGCGCTCGTGCTCGCGACCGGCTACCGACGCGACACGCATTCGGCGCTGCTCGAAGGGCTCGCGCCGTATCTCGGCGATGCGCTCACGCGCGGCGACGTCACGCGCGACTACCTGCTCGCGACGCCCGAGCACTTCGCGCCGCGCATCTACCTGCAAGGCTGCTGCGAAGACAGCCACGGCCTGTCCGACACGCTGCTGTCGGTACTGGCGCGCCGCGCGGACGAGATCTGCGCGTCGATCGAGGAAGGGACCGCGCCCGCCCATGACGACGGCGCGGCCCGGGCACTGCATGAACAACGACATCAAAACGGGGCGAGCGCGGGCCGCATGGCTTTCGCTCTTTGACAAAGGCGCGGTCGGAGACCGCATCGAAAAAGTGGAGCAGAGAAAGATGGAGTGGGCAACAGGCACGCGTGTGCGTGCGATCGCAGCCGCGGCAGGCGTGGCGTTCGGGATGGCGGCAGGCCACGCATTCGCGCAGACGGCGCCGGCTGTGAACGCGGGCGCCGCGGCGTCGGCCGGCAGTGCGCAAAACGGTGCGGCGGCCAATGCGTCGAGGAGTGCGCCGAACGGCTCGACGACCGGCACGCTGCCGGCGATCAACGTCAACGCGGGCGCGGAAGGAGACGGCACGGTCGGTCTCGTCGCGAAGCGCAGCAGGACCGGCACCAAGACCGATACGTCGATCGATGCAATCCCGCAGACGATCAACGTCGTCACCGCGCAGCAGATCGAGATGACCGGCGCGACCGACGTGAACGCGGCGCTGCGCTACGTGCCGGGCTTCTCGTCGTACGGCTCGGACAACCGTTCCGACTGGTACGCGGCGCTGCGCGGCTTCACGCCGACTGCCTACGTGAACGGCCTGCAGGTGCCGAACACGCTGAACCTGTCGAGCTGGCGCGTCGATCCGTACATGATCGACAGCATCACCGTGCTGCGCGGGCCGACGTCGGTGCTGTACGGCGCAGGCGACCCGGGCGCGATCATCGACGTGCAGACCAAGACGGCCGACGGCGAACGCGTGCGCGAAGCCGGCGTGCAGTTCGGCAACTATGCGCGCAAGCAGTTCATGATCGACGTCGGCGACAAGCTCGACGCGGACGGCAAGTATGCGTACCGGTTCGTCGGCGTCGCGCGCGACGGCAACGCGCTGACGGGCCCGAACAACGACCAGCGCGTCGCGCTCGCGCCGTCGTTCCGCTGGCGCCCGGATGCGGATACGTCGCTGACGCTGTCGGCCACGTACCTGCAGGACTGGGGCGACATCTCGTCGAACTTCCTGCCGGCGCAGGGCACGGTGCTGCCGAACCCGAACGGGCAGCTCGGCAAGGACGTCTACGGCGGCGATCCGGATTTCAACTACTACCGCAAGAAGCAGTGGTCGCTCGGCTACCAGTTCGAGCGGAACCTGAACGCGATGTGGACGTTCCGGCAGAACGTGCGCTGGATGCACCTGTCGCTCGACAACGGCTCGGTGTTCGGCGCGGGCCTGGCCGACGGCAGCACGACCGACATCAACCGCTGGGCCGGCGTGTTCCAGACGAACTACAGCCGCTTCGACATCGACAACAACCTGCAGGGCCGCTTCGGCACGGGGCCGCTCGAGCACACGCTGCTGCTCGGCTTCCAGTACAACCGGCAGACCGCGACCGACAGCGAATGGCTGGCCGCCGCGTCGACGTTGAACATCTACAACCCCGTCTACACGCCGGTCACGCTGTCGGTGTTCTCGCCGCCGAACACCACGTACCGCACCAACACGTACACGACGATGAACACGTTCGGGCTGTACGTGCAGGACCAGGTCAAGTGGAACCGCTGGACGCTGACGCTCGGCGGCCGCGAGGACTGGGTCAACCAGCGGATGGACGACCGCGAGGGCGGCACGCAGTCGAAGGCCGACGTCACGGCGTTCACCGGCCGCGTGGGCCTTACGTACCAGGGCGACTACGGGCTGTCGCCGTACGTCAGCTACGCGACGTCGTTCAATCCGCTGATCGGTGTGAACCTGTACGGCGGCGGCCTGCCGCAGCCGACGCGCGGCAAGCAGATCGAGGCCGGCCTGCGCTGGCAGCCGGCCGGCCGGAACCTGATGCTGAGCGCGGCGATCTACCAGATCAACCAGACCAACGTGCTTACGCCGACGCCGACGAATCTCGATCCGTCCGGCACGACGTCGATCCAGACCGGCGAAGTGCGCTCGCGCGGGATCGAGCTGAACGCGACCGGCAAGCTCACGCGCAACCTGTCGCTGATCGCGTCCTACGTCTACCAGGACGTGAAGAACGTGAAGGCGAACGACGCATCGCTGAACAACTGGCCGGTCGACATTCCGCGGCCGCGCCAGATGGCGTCGCTGTGGGCGGACTGGACGTGGCACACGGGGCCGCTCACCGGCTTCGGCCTGGGTGGCGGCGTGCGTTACCAGAGCGCGTCGGCCGGCGCGGCGGACAACTCGCTGACGGTGTCGAGCTACACGCTGTTCGACGCGGGCGTGCACTACGACACGCGCAACTGGCGCTTTGCCGTGAACGGGACGAACCTGTTCAACCGCCACTACATCAGCGGTTGCCAGTCGACGAGCGTCTGCATTTTCGGTACCGACCGCACGGTGATCGCCACCGCGAAATACAACTGGTGACGCCGTGCGCCGCGGCGTGCCGGCCGGCCTTCGGGCCGGTGCGGGCGGGCCGCGGCGCCGTCGTCCGCTTTTTCCACGACGCCTCCATGCCGAAGAAAAATCTCGTCTACATCCAGTCGCTGCGCAACGGCGCGGCCGATCGCGCGGGCCAGCCGGTCGCTTACCAGGGCGGCACGCGCTACATGAAGGCGCCGCTCGAATTCCTCGTCGAGCGCCTGAACGATTCGCCGCTCGGCGAACGCTATGCGCTCAAGGGCGTGATCGTCGACGACGACGAAGGCTCGCCGGCCGATCGCGCGAAGGTCGCCGACTACGGCTTCGCGCGCACGCCGGGCCGCCCGTGGATCCTGCCCGACGGGCTGACCGTGCAGGGCCGGCCGGTCGACGAACTGTTCTGCACGATTGCGTCGACATACCGCCGGCTGCCGCGCGACGCGCGCGAGCGCGTGACGGGCAAACAGGCGTTCGAGCGCCGCCTGCTCGAACGCCTGCTCGAACTCGACGCCGACGTGGTCGTGCTCGACGGACTGCTCGTGATCCTCGACGAGCTCGTGCGTCCGGGCGCGCGCTTTCACCGCCGCATCGCGAACATCCACCCGGGTATCACGGCCGACGATTCGCCGTACCAGCGGCGCGGCGCGTGGGCAACGCTCGACGCGCTGCACGGCGCGCGCGGCGAACGGGTCGACTGGGCAAGCGGTGCGACCTCGCGCGTCGAACCCGTGACGATGACGGGCGCATCGTTCCACTACGTCGACAACGGCATCGATTCCGGCGAGGTAATCTGCGACGTGCTCGACACGCCGATCGCGCCGGACGACACGATTCTCGAACTGCGCTGGAACAACTTCCAGCGCAGCCTGTTTCCGGCGCTCGAGCGGGGGCTGCACGTCCTCGCCGACCGCCACGACGCGGGAGCACTGTGATGGAAGACACGCTGACGAAACCGGCCGGCACGGCAGATACCGTCGAAGGCGAGGTGGCCGCGGCACTGGACGGCGCCGCGCACGCGCAGGCGACGCCCGCCGCCGAGCACGCGCTCGACGCGTGGCGGCCCGGCGACCCGCCGGCCGCGCTGCTCGCGGAATTCGTCGCACTGTTCAACACGGACACGCGGCACGACACGGCGACGGTGTCCGTGCCGCTCGGCGACGCCGATCCGGCGGCCGTCGGGTCGTACGTCGAGCGCGCGGTGCGCGAAGGCGTGATCGACGGCGCGCAGGTCGCGGGCGACCGGCTGCGCCTGAGCGCATCGCGCGCGACGTTCTGGCAGAACCCGCAGCCATGGTTGAAGGCGCCCGCATCGGGCGGGATGCCGCTGCGCTACACGATCACGAACGGCCATCGGCATCCGGTGCGACCGCCGTCGCCGGCCGGCGAGATCTATGCGCGCGACATGCCGCAAGTCGGGATGACGTTCAGCCTGCGCACCGTCGACATCGATGCGCATGCGCGGCTGTTCAGCGACTGGATGAACCTCGATCGCGTCGCGCATTTCTGGGATCAGCGCGGCACGCTCGACGAGCACGCCGCGTATCTCGCGCAGCGGCTTGCCGATCCGCACATGCATCCGATGATCGGCTATTTCGACGATACGCCGTTCGGCTATTTCGAGTTCTACTGGGCGAAGGAGGACCGCCTCGCGCCGTTCTACGACGCGCACGACTACGATCGCGGGCTGCACCTGCTGATCGGCGACTCGCGCTTCCAGAGCGCGGGCAAGCTGCATGCATGGTGGAGCGGGGTGCTGCACTACATGTTCGTCGACGAACCGCGCACGCAGCGGCTCGTCGGCGAGCCGCGCGTCGATCACGTGCGGCATATCGCATACATGCACCGGCTCGGGTTCTACACGCTAAAGGAGTTCGACTTCCCGCACAAGCGCGCGGCGCTTACCGTGATGGAGCGCGAGACATTCTTCGACACTTTCCGGTTGCCGTGACGGGACGGCGGCGCGAAGCGTCGGTGCGCGGATTCGCACGCGGCGACGTTTCGCGCGGCTCGAATGGCCGCGGGCATCGGCCGTTCGGGATATGGATCGGGCGGGCGGCATGAGGAAGAATGGATCGCATCCTCATCACGCACAGGTCATGACGACATGGCAAGCACATCCGCGATCGCATCGGGCACGCTCCCCGATCCGCGTTCCCCGACATTGACATATGCCGGCATATGCCTAAAATGGGCGCATCGTACTCCCGTGGAGTGGCTCATGCGCACCGTTTCCATTTTCAAGAACGCCCGTAACCAGGCAATCCGCATCCCGAAGGACATGGAATTCGAGGGTGTCACGGAACTCGAGATTCGCCGCGAGGGCGACACGCTGCTGCTGCGTCCGGTGCGGCCGACGTGGCTGTCGTTCGCCAGTGAACCACTGGCCGATGCCGACTTCCTCGTCGAGCGCCCGGCGATCGTCGAACCCGGCCGCTTCGACCTGTCCGGCGCCGATGACGACGCACCGACGGAGTCCGGCCGGTGACCACGCTCTACATGCTCGATACGAACATCTGTTCGTTCATCATGCGCGAGCGGCCGCCCGTGGTGTTGTCCCGGTTGCAGTCGTGCGTCAATGCGCAGCACCGGATCGTCGTGTCGGCAATTACCTATGCCGACATGCGGTTCGGCGCAGTCGGCAGAAAGGCTTCGCCGAAGCATGCCGAACTCGTGACGGCCTTTGTCGCGCGGCTGGACGGCGTGCTGTCGTGGGATACCGCAGCGGTCGATGCGACGGCCGCGATTCGCGTCGACCTTGCCGCACGTGGCACGCCGATCGGCGCGAACGACGCGTCGATCGCCGGTCACGCGATCGCGGCCGGTGCGGTGCTTGTCACGAACAACCATCGCGAGTTCGGCCGTGTAGCGGGGTTGTCGCTCGAAGACTGGACAGCCTCGGCATAGGGGCGAATGCACGATGGCGCTGCTGTCGCGCGGCGCGCCAGCACGTCATGCCCGCGGAACGGGCGGATCCGCGAGGAAAGCCGAGCGGAACGCGTCGAGATACCGGTCCGCGTCATCGTTGAATTCACCCGGCAGCAACGCGAACGCACGAGCCTGCAGATCC
Organism: Burkholderia sp. Bp9031; assembly: GCF_003857965.1. Classification (NCBI taxonomy): domain Bacteria; kingdom Pseudomonadati; phylum Pseudomonadota; class Betaproteobacteria; order Burkholderiales; family Burkholderiaceae; genus Burkholderia; species Burkholderia sp. Bp9031. The sequence continues at coordinate 183,044 of NZ_QTPW01000005.1, read as the reverse complement.
TGCACGAGCGTCGCGTAAATCGCTTCGTCGGATAACAGCGCGCGGATCGCATCGTACGTTTTCGGTGAAGCAATGCCCTTCGCATCGCGTGCCAGCAGCGCCGCCGCTGCCAGCTCCGGCTGGAAATCGTGCAGTTCGACCAGATCGGGCGCAACGTCCCAGATGCGCTCGCGATTGCCCGCGTCGTGAAAATGCGTGAGCAGGAACAGCAGATCGTACGCGTCGCTGTTCTGGCGCGCGCGCCGGTCCTTCCACGCGAGCAACTTCAGCAGCGCGAGCGCCGGCAGGCTGGTCACCGGCACCACAATGCCGGCGCCGATCGACACGGCCAGCGCCGTATCGACCGCCTCCTGAAAGCCCAGCACGTTCAGCACGAAGTCGCCGCCCGGCGGCCACGCGATTTCGCCGGGCGGCGTTTCGAGCGGCCCGAACGGCACGAGATCGAGCTCCGTGCGAAAACCCTGCGTCCCGCTGTCGAACAGCAGTTTCTGCTGATGTTTCGGCGCGCGCGCGAATTGCCCGGTCGCGACGAGCGCATCGACGAGCCGCTCGTGAAACGGCCAGCTCACCGCGCACACGGCGACATCGACGTCCCGCGTCGCGCGCACCGGCCGGATGCCGTGGACATGCCACATCAGGATGTCGCGCGCGGTTGCGCCGGCGACGACGAATGCCGCGTCGAGTGGCGCGCAGGCTGCGCCGACCGCCTGCAGCAGCGTGACCGCCGCCGGCTCGAGCGGCCGGCGTGCGTCGACTTCAAGCGGGCGGGTGGGCGAGGTATCGGTCATGGATGTATTCGGCAGCGGCAAGATTGCGGCTGTCCCCGGACGAGACGAGATCCGCGTAGATCAGCAGCGGCGGCACGAGCGGCACGTCCTGCTCGCGCCAGTCGAGCGCCGGCGACGGTGGCCAGAATGCTTCGAGCAGTTCGACGTCGCCGTGCTCGTCCGGGCGCAGGCGCGCCTGGAGCAGCAGGCGGTTCGACGCGGCGCCGTGCGTATAGACGGTGATCGCGGCGGGTTTCAGGTCGTGCGTGAGCAGGTCGGCCGCCGGTTCGCCGCCGAGCTGTGCGTCGAATGCAGCGAAATCGAAATTGCGCCACCAGTCGGGCGCGAGCGCGGCAAACCGCCGGCTCGGCAGTTTCGCGCGCAGGCGGCTCGGGTACAGTGCAACCCATTCCTGCACGAAACGCGGCCAGTCGGGAAACCGGCGCTCGCCGTTGCGCCGCTGCGCGACGAGGCCGCGAGCGATCAGGTCGTCCATCGCGAGATTGACCGTGCCGAGCGCGACGTCCGAGGCGGCGGCGATCGCCCGAAGCGGTTGCGCGACGAGGCTCGGCTGCGTCGCGAGCGCAAACATCACGGCGAGCCCCTTGGGCGTCGTCGCGCGCGATGCCGGCCGGCGCGGTGTGCGTACCGGTTTCGGCCGGCCGGAGATCATCACGGTCGCCTCCGGCTGGACCAGGCACGCGTTGCCGGCGGTATCGAGATACGGGATGTCGTGATCGATCAGGCGGGCAGCCAGTTCGGCTGAAAAATACGGCGCGACCAGCATCAGCGGCCGCTCGCCGGGCGTCGGGGTAGCGCGATGGCGTAACGCGGCGAGTGCGCCCTGCAGCGATTCGACGCCGACGCTCACAACAGCCGGCATCTCGAAGGCCTGTCCGGCAATGCCGAAGCGGATCATCGCATCGGCATGCGCGCTGCGGGCGGCCGGCACGCGCACGGGCCGTGCGTTGAAGCGCCGGGTCGCGCGTTCGAACGCGGCGCAGGCTTCGTCGAGCACGTGTTGTTCCGCTATCGGCAGGGTGGCGTTCTTGGGCATCAGGGCGAATCGGTTGTTCACTTTTTTATCAGCGTACACAAAAAATGTACGCCCGTCAAAAAATGAACAAACTCGCTCAAGCCATTGAGGTAAATGAATTATTTAAGAATATCGAACTGCAATCAACGAACGCCCCCGCCTGAAAAATCGAGACCGAACATGCAGTGTCGCGAATCCCGATCGCGCACGGTAGTCGCCCGAATGGCCGGTTTGTGACCGCCGAGCGAGTCGCCATGTTCCGCCATCACGGAACGGCAACTCCAGGTTGTCTCAGTGACGACTTTCTGTCTGCCCGGTTGCCGCTCAACGGACTATCCTTGCCTGCACATTCCCCACCGAACCCAGGAGACGACACCGTGACGCACAGCGTGATCCCCGCAGGCCTCGCCGACGAAATGATCGAGATCCGGCACCGCATTCATGCCCACCCCGAGCTGGGCTTCGAGGAATTCGCAACGAGCGATCTCGTCGCCGGGCAGTTGCAGGCATGGGGCTATACGGTGCATCGCGGGCTCGGCGGCACGGGTGTGGTCGCGCAGCTGAAGGTCGGCAACGGCACGCAGCGTCTCGGCCTGCGCGCCGACATGGATGCGCTGCCGATCCACGAGTCGACCGGCCTGCCGTACCAGAGCACGATCCCCGGGAAGATGCACGCATGCGGTCACGACGGCCACACGGCGATGCTGCTCGCGGCCGCGAAGCACCTGGCGCGCGAGCGCCGCTTTTCCGGCACGCTGAACCTGATTTTCCAGCCGGCAGAGGAAGGGCTCGGCGGCGCGAAGAAAATGCTCGACGACGGGCTGTTCGAGCAGTTCCCGTGCGACGCGATCTTCGCGATGCACAACATGCCGGGCTTCCCGACGGGCAAGTTCGGTTTCCTGCCGGGGCCGTTCATGGCGTCGTCGGATACCGTGATCGTCGACGTGCAGGGGCGCGGCGGCCACGGCGCGGTGCCGCACAAGGCGATCGACCCGGTCGTCGTGTGCGCGCAGATCGTCGTCGCGCTGCAGACGATCGTGTCGCGCAACGTGTCGCCGCTCGACATGGCGATCGTCACGGTCGGTGCGATCCATGCCGGCGAAGCGCCGAACGTGATTCCCGATCGCGCGCAGATGCGCCTGTCCGTGCGCGCGCTGAAGCCCGAGGTGCGCGACCTGCTCGAGACACGCATCAAGGAAGTCGTTCATGCGCAGGCGGCCGTGTTCGGCGCGACCGCGACGATCGACTACCAGCGCCGCTACCCGGTGCTCGTCAACGATGCGCAGATGACCGCGTTCGCACGCGGCGTCGCGCGCGAGTGGGTCGGCGAAGCGAACCTGATCGACGGGATGGTGCCGCTCACCGGCAGCGAGGATTTCGCGTTCCTGCTCGAGAAGCGGCCGGGCAGCTACCTGATCATCGGCAACGGCGACGGGGAGGGCGGCTGCATGGTGCACAACCCCGGCTACGACTTCAACGACGCGGCGCTGCCGACCGGCGCGTCGTACTGGGTCAAGCTGGCCGAGGCATTTCTGGTGTGACGAAGAAGGCGACGTGCGGGCCGGGGCCGGGCATCGGTGCGCCGATCGCGGTGATTGCATCCGGCATGTACCTGACGTTGGTACATGCCCATCGTGTTCAAAGGCAGTGATTCATGTCGCTAAAAGCCACCGTTTCCCGAGACAAGCACTTTGCCGAGTGCGTCGACGCTGAAGTGCGGTCGAAGCGATGTTCCGAGAGCGACATCGTGCGAGCGAGATCGCGGCTGCTTGAATCACCTGAAGCACCGGTGCGCGTGCTGCGCGACGCGCTGAAGGCCGGCGAGGCCTCGGGCGATCCCGCGACGTTCGACGGAGAAATCTTCCTGGCCCGCATGCGGGCAACGCATGGCGGATAAGGTCAGTCAGGTCACACGATTCCTGCCCCGATCTTGAAGGCGGTTGGCGTCGTGCCGCCGAACATGGGCCGCTCTCGCAAGCTGACCACTCATATCTCGAACACGTCCCCGCTGAACAACGCCGCCGCCGCATCCGGATTCGACGGCCAGTACATGTGCATGTACGTCGCGACGATCGCCCCCGCGCGATAAACGGCTTCGCCGCTGCCGGGCTCTCCATCGGGCCGGGCGGCGGTCGCCACCGGCGCCAGCGGCGTGTCGAGCCGCGAATAATGAAACGTGTGTCCGCGTATCGGCCCGGTGCGCGTGTCGAGCTGCTGCATCCCGAGCGCCGCGAACCGGCGCTGCATCGTCGCATGGCCTGACAGCAGCCCGAGCATCGGTGTCGTCGCGCCTTCCACGTCGGTCAGCGACTCGCACAAATACACCATCCCCCCGCATTCCGCGACGATCGGCCGGCCGGCCGCCGCGTGTGCGCGAATCGTCCGCGCGGTCACGGCATTCGCCGCGAGCGTCGTCGCATGCAGTTCCGGATAACCGCCCGGCAGGAACAGCGCGTCGCAATCGTCGGGCACGGGCTCGTCGGCAAGCGGCGAAAAGAACCGCAGCTGCGCGCCGAGCGCATCGAGCAGCGCGAGATTGGCCGGATAGATGAACGAGAACGCCGTATCGCGCGCGATCGCGATCCGCTTGCCGGCCAGCGCACGCGGCAGCGGAGCGCCGACGTCAGGTTCCGCGAACGAGACGGCGGGCGGCAATTCGGCGAGCGCCGTCTGCGCGAGCACGTCGGCCGCACGATCGAGCCGCGCATCGAGATCGTCGATGTCGGCCGGCTGGTGCAGGCCGAGATGCCGTTCCGGCAGCGCGATGCCCGCATCGGCCGGGACGTGCCCGAGCCAGCGCAAGTCGTCCGGCAGCGCCTGCCGCAACAGTTCCGCGTGACGCGGCGAGCCGACGCGGTTCGCGAGCACGCCGTGAAACGGCACCTCCGGCCGGAACCGCGCGAGCCCGAACGCGATCGCCGCGAACGTCTGCGCCATCGCCTTCGCCGAAATCACCGCGACGACCGGCACGCCGAATGCCGCCGCGAGATCGGCGCTGCTTGGCGTGCCGTCGAACAACCCCATCACGCCTTCGATCAGGATCAGGTCCGCTTCGCGCGCGGCATCGGCGAGCAGCGCCCGGCAGCCGGCTTCACCGACCATCCCGAGGTCGAGCGCGTGCACCGGCGCGCCGCTCGCGCGTTCGAGCAGCATCGGATCGAGAAAGTCCGGCCCGGTCTTGAACACGCGTACGCGCCGGCCGAGCCGGCGGTGCAGCCGCGCGAGGCCGGCCGTAACCGACGTCTTGCCCTGGCCGGACGCGGGCGCGCTGACGAACAGCGCGGGGCAGGCCGGCATCGGTCAGAACTCCACGCCGCGCTGCGCCTTCACGCCTTGCTCCTTGTACGGATGCTTGACGAGCCGCATTTCGGTGACGAGATCGGCCGCATCGATCAGCGCATCGGGCGCATGCCGCCCGGTGACGACGACGTGCACCGAATCCGGTCGCGCGACGAGCGTCGCGAGCACTTCGTCGAGCGGCAGGTATTCGTACTTCAGCACGGTGTTCAGCTCGTCGAGGATCACCATCCGGTACTCGCCGCTTTCGATCATCCGGCGCGCCTCGTCCCAGCCCTTGCGCGCGGTCGCGATGTCCGCGTCGCGGTTCTGCGTATTCCACGTATAGCCGTCCCCCATCGTCACGAAGTCGCATTGCGCGACCGCACCGAGGAAGTCGCGCTCGGACGTATGCAGCGCGCCCTTGATGAACTGCACGACGCCGAGCCGCATGCCGTGGCCGAGCACGCGCACGGCCATGCCGAACGCAGCCGTGCTCTTGCCCTTGCCGTTGCCGGTGTTGACGATCAGCAGGCCCTTTTCCTGGGTGGCGGCAGCCTGCTTCTTTTCATGGCCGGCGCGGCGGCGTTCAGTCATCCGCTGATGGGATTCGGCATCGGTCTTCATCGGGAATCGTCCTGTCGAAAGCGAAACAAAGGGTTCAGAGCGGGCCGGCGAGCGCAACCGTCACGCCGTCCCGGATGGATTTGGGGCCGAGCAGCCGGCCATTGGGCGCCGCGAGCCGCGCGCACGGCTCGGCCACGCCCGCGACGCCGAAGCGCGCGAGCGCGGCGGCCGACGGGCCGCTCAATAGCGGTTCGGAGCAATGCGCGAGTTGCGCCGCGTCGAACGCGACGAGCGGCCAGCCGCGCCGTGCGCACAGCGTGCGCAGCGGCCGCGCACGCGCCTTGTCGGCGAGCGTCGCGACGACGGCCGGCTCGACGTCCGGGTAACGCGCCAGCGCCGCGCGGATCGCGGCATCGAGTTGGGCGGCCGTCACGCCCGCGCGGAAACCGACGCCGAGCGCGACGCGCATCATGCGCGGCCGCCGAGCGCCGCGCGCACCGCCGGATCGTCGGCGAGCGCCGCGACACGGCCGATCACGACGATCGCGGGCGAACCGATGCCGGTCAGGCCCACGCGTTCGACGATCGTGTCGAGCGTCGCGAGCACGTGCCGCTGCCCGTCACGCGTCGCGTTTTCGATCGCCGCGCACGGCATGTCGCCGGCCAGGCCGCCGTCACGCAGCGCGGTCACGATCGCGTCGAGCCGGCGAATGCCCATGTAGATCACGATCGTCATCCGCGTCGCGGCCAGCGCGCGCCAGTCGGGTTCGTCGGCACCCGCACCGTGGCCCGTGACGAAGATCACGCCCTGCGCGTCGCCGCGATGCGTGACCGGAATGCCGAGCGCGGCCGGCGCGGCGATGCCGGCCGTGATGCCGTTGACGACCTCGACCGGAAAACCGGCCGCGCCGAGCGCGAGCAGTTCCTCGCCGCCGCGGCCGAACACGAACGGATCGCCGCCCTTGAGGCGCGCGACGCTGCGGCCCGCGCGCAGGTGCGCGAGCATCGCGGCGACGATCGTCTCCTGCGGCGTCGATGCATGGCCGCCGCGCTTGCCGACGTGCTCGATGCGTGCGTCGGCGCGCGCGTGGCGCAATACGTCGGGGTTCACGAGATCGTCGACGAGCAGCACGTCGGCCGCGGCGATCGCGCGCACGGCCTTGAGCGTCAGCAGATCGGCGTCGCCGGGGCCGGCGCCGACGAGCCATGCGCGGCTCATCGGACGCGGCACGGCGCGCACCGTGTCGTAGCGGTGGAAAGGGGACAGCGAGCGGCACATCGGCGGCCGGCGGACAGGCAGTGCATGACGGATCGAGCGAAGCCCGCGCGAGCGCGGGCGGAAAGCGCACCCCATCCGTTCCCCGCGGATCGGGCGTTCGGCGAGCCTCGGGCTCGCCCCTTGCGTCGGCCGGTATCCGGGCTGGCCGCTTGCCAGGCCGCAGCCTTCCCACCCGCTGAAGGGCAGTGGCATCGCGGGCGGCCTGGGCGCGTGCGGGGGGGAACCGCGGCGCGCGGGCGGCGTACCGTTGCGGGGACAGCACAGGCCGGGCGGACTTCCGCCTCCTGTTTCCCGTTTAACTGCGTGCGCGGAATGCGCATGCGAGCACCGAACGCGGCGCATACGATAGCACAGCGCCCGGCCCGCGCGAACCCGCCGCGCGGGTGCCGGGATGCGGCCGCGGGCGCGGTGCCGCGGTCATGCCGAAGCCTCCCGCGGCGGCCCGTTGCGCCTTGACGCTCCGCGCACCGCCGCCTACACTCGCACGCGTTTCGGTGCTCGCACGCGCCTCTCCGGCGTGCGCAGTTAAACGGGAAACAGGGAGCCTGCCTGCGCCGCAGTCGAGCCAACCTGTGCTGCCCCCGCAACGGTAAGCGAACGCGTCGCGCGCAAGCGCCACGCAGCGCCGCTTCGCCGCATGCCCGCCGCATGCGGACGACCGCCACTGGATGCCGCGCATCCGGGAAGGCGAAGCGGCGTGTTCGTCAGCCCGGATACCGGCCGAAACGTTGGGGTTCAGCGCCGCGGGGAGGCGGCGCATCGTCCACGGCCGCAGCACGCCCGACGCCCGCGCGTTTCCCGCTTTCCCCGCCGATCCGCCCGCCGCACGCGCGCCGGGCCGGCGCGACGAACGGCAGGCGGCGCGGGCAGGGCCGACGGCGGCCGTGTTGGCATTCACGATGTCGACCGTTCGCAAGGAAGCGTCATGTCCGATTCGTCGTTCCGTCCGTTCTGCAGCCGTCCGTGCGGACTGCACCGCGCCATCCCCGCGATTCGCCAAATGACATGCCGCGCCGCCATCGACGCGACGATCCCGGCCTGATTCCATTTTCGCCACAGGACCTACCATGACCCTACGCAAGCTTCCCGTCACGATCGTCACGGGCTTTCTCGGCAGCGGCAAGACCACGCTGATGCGCCACATCCTGCAGCACGCCGAAGGCCGCCGCATCGCGGTGATCGTCAACGAATTCGGCGAGCTCGGCATCGACGGCGAAATCCTCAAGGGCTGCGGGATCGGCTGCGAGGATGCGGAGGGCGCGCAGGGCGAAGCGTCGGGCCAGCTGTACGAGCTCGCGAACGGCTGCCTGTGCTGCACCGTGCAGGAGGAGTTCTATCCGGTGATGGAAGCGCTCGTCGAGCGCCGCGCCGACATCGATCACGTGCTGATCGAGACGTCGGGCCTCGCGCTGCCGAAGCCGCTCGTGCAGGCCTTCAACTGGCCGACGATCCGCAACAGCTTCACGGTCGACGCGGTCGTGACCGTCGTCGACGGGCCGGCCGCCGCGAGCGGCCAGTTCGCCGAGAACCCGCAGGCCGTCGACGCGCAGCGCCGCGCCGATCCGAACCTCGATCACGAATCGCCGCTGCACGAATTGTTCGCCGATCAGCTGTCGTCCGCCGATCTCGTGATCGTGAACAAGGCCGACCTCGTCGCCGACGCGCAGTTCGCCGAAGTCGAAGCCGCGATCCGCGAGGAAATCCCGCCGCAGGTGAAGATCGTGCGCGCGACGCGCGGCGAACTGGATCTCGCGATGCTGCTCGGGCTCGAGTCGGCATCGGAGGAAACGATCCATCTGCGGCACGACCATCACGGCTCGGCCGACGACGGCGATCACGACCACCATCACGACGATTTCGATTCGGTCGTCGTGTCGGGCGATGCCGGTTCGCGCGAAGCGACGATCGCCGCGCTGCAGCGTGTCGTCGAGGCACATACGATCTATCGCGCGAAAGGCTTCGCGGCGCTGCCCGATGCGCCGATGCGGCTCGTGATCCAGGGCGTCGGCCGCCGCTTCGACAGCTATTTCGACCGTCGCTGGCAGGACGGCGAGCCGCGCACGAGCCGCTTCGTGCTGATCGGCGAGGATCTCGACGCGGCCGCGCTGCAGCGCGCGTTCGACGCCGCGTGCGCGGCGCAAATGCAACAGGCGTAACGCGCGATGCATCTGCTGCGCACCACGCCGGGCGGCTTCGTCGACGATACGCAGGGTGTCGTCCGGATCGACCAGCAGCCGGCCGACATCGTGATCCTGAGCTCGGCCGACACGACGCTGTCGCTGCTGGCCAGCGTCGTGCCGAAGCTGCCGGCCGGCTTTCCGAGCGTGCGGCTTGCGAACGTCACGTTCCTGCGGCAGCCGGCGTCGGTCGATTTCTATGTCGACGACGTGCTGCGTCACGCGAAGACGGTCGTGATCGATCACCTCGGCGGCGAAGCATACTGGCCGTACGGGATCGAACAGGCCGTGTCGCTCGCGTCGAAACGCAAGCAGCAGCTCGCGATGTTCTCGGGCGACCTGCAGGAAGACCCGAACCTCGTCGCGAAGAGCACGGTCGCGCCCGACCTGTGCCGGCTGTGGTGGCGCTACCTGCGCGAAGGCGGGATGCACAATGCCGAAGCGTTGCTGCGCAGCATCGCGTTCCATACGCTCGGCTTCGGCGACGAACCCGAGCAGCCGCGCCCGCTGCCGGCCGCCGCGCTGTATCACCCGGCGCGCGACCCGGCGAGCGTCGACGACTGGCAAGCGCGCTGGACGCCCGGTGCGCCCGTCGTCGCGATCCTGTTCTATCGCGCGCACTGGCAGGCCGCGAACACGGCCGTGTTCGACGCGCTGGCCGATGCGCTCGTGCGCGAAGGGCTCAATCCGCTGCCGATCGCGGTCACGTCGCTGAAGGACGCGGTGAGCCGCGAGGTCATCACGCAGCTCTGCGACACGCACGGCGTCGCGCTCGTGCTGAACACCACGGCCTTCGCGGCCGGCGCGATCGACAGCGCCGAGCCCAACGTGCTCGCCGGCGACGCGCCCGTGCTGCAGGTGATCCTGTCCGGCGGCAACCGCGACGCATGGGTGGCCGACAATCAGGGGCTGCACGCGCGCGACATCGCGATGCACATCGCGCTGCCCGAGGTCGACGGGCGCATCGTCACGCGCGCGGTGAGCTTCAAGGGGCTCGCGTATCGTTGCCCGCACACTGAAGTCGACGTCGTGCGCTACCAGCCGGACGCCGAACGAATCGCGTTCGTCGCGGCGCTCGCGCGCGGCTGGTGCCGGCTGCGCACGCTCGACAATGCCGACAAGCGCATCGCGCTGATCCTCGCGAACTATCCGCAAAGCGAAGGGCGGATCGGCAACGGCGTCGGGCTCGATACGCCGGCGTCCGCGCTGCGCGTGCTGTCGACGCTGCGCGACGCGGGCTATGCCGTGGCCGACCTGCCGACCGACGGCGACGCGCTGATCGCGCGACTCACCGAAGGCGTGACCAACGACCCGGCCGTGCGCGCGTTGCGCCCCGCGTTCCAGAGTTTCGCGCTGGCCGACTACATCGCGCATTTCGCGCGGCTGCCGGCTGGCGTGCGCGACGCGCTGAACGAACGCTGGGGCCCGCCCGAAGCCGACCCGACGCTGCGCCAGGGCCGCTTCACAATCGCCGGCTGGCGCGCGGGCAACGTGTTCGTCGGCATCCAGCCGTCGCGTTCGCGCGGCGAGAACGACTATGCGAGCTACCACGACGCGGACCTCGTGCCGCCGCACGCGTACCTCGCGTTCTATTTCTGGCTGCGCGATGCGTTCGCCATCGACGCGGTCATCCACCTCGGCAAGCACGGCAACCTCGAATGGCTGCCGGGCAAGAGCGTCGCACTGTCCGACGCGTGCTGGCCCGACCTGACCCTCGGACCGCTGCCGCACCTGTATCCGTTCATCGTCAACGATCCGGGCGAGGGCAGCCAGGCGAAGCGACGCGCGCAGGCGGTGATCGTCGATCACTTGATGCCGCCGCTCACGCGCGCGGAGAACTACGGCCCGCTGCAGGATCTCGAACGGCAGGTCGACGAGTACTACGAAGCACTGATGGTCGATGCGCGGCGCGCGAAGCTGCTGCGCAAGACGATCCTCGCGACGATCGCCGAACACCGGCTGCATGACGAGCTGAGCGTGTCGCCGCCGCGCGACGCGGGCGCCGAGGATGCGCTGCTGACGCGCGTCGATGCGTGGCTGTGCGAACTGAAGGAAGCGCAGATTCGCGACGGGCTGCACGTGTTCGGCGCGTCGCCGGCCGACCGTCAGCGGCGCGATACGCTGCTCGCGCTCGCACGCTTTCCGGTCGGCGACGGCAAGGGCGAACGCGCGGGACTGATTGCCGCGCTCGCGCGCGACCTCGCGCTCGGCGACGCGTTCGATCCGCTCGCAGCCGACTGGGCCGCGCCGTGGACGGGCCCGCGGCCCGCCGTTCTGCAGTCGCTCGACGAATCGCCGTGGCGCCATGCGGGCGATACGCGCGAGCGGCTCGAGCGGCTCGCGCAGCAGTGGCTGGACGGGCTGTGCGCGCACGCCGGCGTCGATCCCGGCATCGACACCACGCCACCCGGCGACTGGCCGCACACGCTCGCGGTGATCGAACGCGTGCGCTCGACGCTGATGCCCGCGCTCGACGCGTGCGGCGGCGAGGAGCTGCGCCAGCTGCTGCGCGGGCTCGACGGCCGCTTCGTGCCGCCCGGGCCGAGCGGCTCGCCGTCGCGCGGCCGGCCCGACGTGCTGCCGACGGGCCGCAACTTCTATTCGGTCGATACGCGCGCGGTGCCGACGCAGGCCGCGTGGTCGCTCGGGCTGAAATCCGCGCAGCAACTGATCGAGCGCCATCTGCAGGATCACGGCGACTATCCGCGCGCGATCGGGCTGTCGGTCTGGGGGACGGCCACGATGCGCACCGGCGGCGACGATATCGCGCAGGCGTTCGCGCTCATCGGCGTACGGCCGAAATGGGCGCACGGCAGCCATCGCGTGACCGACTTCGAGATCCTGCCGATCGAGATCTTCGACCGGCCGCGCATCGACGTGACGCTGCGCGTGTCGGGCTTCTTCCGCGATGCGTTCCCGAACCTGATGCACTTGTTCGACGCGGCCGTGCAGGCCGTCGCCGCACTCGACGAGCCCGAGGAACTCAACCCGATCCGCGCGCGCATCGAGCGCGAACGCGCGAAATGGATCGAGCAGGGCGTGGCACCCGACGAAGCGCGGCGCCGGGCCGGCTGGCGCGTGTTCGGCGCGCGGCCGGGCAGCTACGGCGCGGGCCTGCAGGACCTGATCGACCAGCGCCGCTGGCAGACCGACGCCGACCTCGCCGACGCATATCGCCGCTGGGGCGGCCATGCATACGCGCAGAACAGCGCGGGCGACGCCGCCCCCGACGTGTTCGGCGAGCGGCTCGCGACGATCGACGTCGTCGTGCAGAACCAGGACAGCCGCGAACACGACATCCTCGACTCGAACGACTACTACCAGTTCCAGGGCGGGATGACGGCGGCCGTGCGCCACCTGTCCGGGCAACAGCCGAGCATCTACCACGGCGACCATGCGAACCCGGTCGCGCCGAAGATGCGCACGCTGCGCGAGGAGATCGCGCGCGTGATCCGCTCGCGCGTCGTCAACCCGAAATGGCTCGACGGCGTGAAGCGTCACGGCTACAAGGGCGCGGCCGAAATGGCCGCGACCGTCGACTACCTGTACGGCTATGACGCGACCGCGCGCGTGCTGTCGGACCACCAGTACGCGCTCGTCGCCGACGCGTACCTGTTCGACGACGCTACCCGCGCGTTCCTCGAACGGCACAACCCGAAGGCGCTGCACGGCATCTGCGAACGCTTCGTCGAAGCGATGCAGCGCGGACTGTGGCAGCAGCCGGGCGACTATCGCGAGCGGATCGAAGCGGTCTGGCTCGACAGCGAACAACTCCAGGAAGGGGGGCGGCGATGACCGATCCGACGACGCACCGCGCACGCACGGTGTTCCCGTTCGCGGCGCTGGTCGCGCAGCAACCGCTGCAGCAGGCGCTGCTGCTCGCGGCGATCGATCCGTCGCTCGGCGGCGTGCTCGTCAGCGGGCCGCGCGGCACCGCGAAATCGACCGCCGCGCGGGCGCTCGCGGAATTGCTGCCCGAAGGCGAATTCGTCACGCTGCCGCTGTCGGCGAGCGACGAGCAGGTCACGGGCACGCTCGATCTCGCGCATGCGCTCGCCGAAAACGGCGTGCGCTTCCGGCCGGGCCTGCTCGCCCGCGCGCATCGCGGCGTGCTGTACGTCGACGAGGTGAACCTGCTCGCCGACGGGCTCGTCGATACGCTGCTCGACGTCGCCGCGAGCGGCGTGAACGTGGTCGAGCGCGATGGCGTGTCGCACGCGCACGATGCACGCTTCGTGCTGGTGGGCACGATGAATCCCGAGGAAGGCGAACTGCGTCCGCAACTGCTCGACCGCTTCGGGCTGATGGTCGAGCTCGAGAACTGTTTCGACGCCGCGCAGCGCGAGCAGATCGTGAAGGCGCGTCTTGCGTTCGATCTCGATCCGCACGCGTTTCGCGAGCGTCATGCGGCGGCGCAGCGCGCACTCGGCGACCGGATTCACGCGGCACGGGCACGGCTGTCGACGCGGGATTTCGACGATGCGGTTCACGCACGCGTCAGCGCGCTGTGCATCGACGCGGCCGTCGACGGCCTGCGCGCCGACCTCGTGATGCTGCGCGCCGCGCGCGCGCTCGCGGCGCTGGAGCAGGCCGACGCGGTGACGGTATCGCACGTCGAGCGCGTGGCCGACGCGGTGCTGCGGCATCGGCGCCACGCGGGTACGCCGCCGCCGTCGGGCGCGTCGCCATCGAGCGGCGACCGTGATGCCCCTTCGCCGCCGGACACGCGCCGGCAGCCCGGCAATCAACCGGACGGGGCACGCAACGATGCGACGGCATCGCAAGGCGACTGGGGCTACCTGCCGCCCGAGCCGGCCGGACTGCGCGACGTGAAAGGCGTGGTGCCGCTGCCGTTAAAAAAACGCTGAGCCATCGAGCCGACGCCGCCGCGAACGTCGTTCGCGGTCCTCGATGGCAGCCAGGCGCCGCCGCGCGCGTGCCGGGGACGGCGCGTGCCGGCACGGCCGTCGCGTGGCCGGCGACGCTCGCCGCGAAGCGCGGCGAGCCGCTGCACGCCGGCCATCTGCGTTTTCGCAAGCAGGCCGGCACACCGCGCGCACTTCATTGCTTCGTGCTCGACTGTTCGGCGTCGATGCTGTCGCATGAACGGCTCGCGCTCGCGAAAGGCTTGATCGTCGCGTACTTCGACCAGGCCGCGCGCGACCGCGTGGAAACCGCGCTGATCTGCTTCGGCGGCGACGGCGCCGCGCGGCGTTTCGGCCCGGCCGTGCCGCGCTGGTGGAATGCACGCTGGCTCGAACCGGTGGACGGTGGTGGCGGCACGCCGCTCGCGGACGGCATCGCGGCCGCCGCGCAATTGCTCGCGCGCGCTGCACGGCGTGCGCCGGACAAGCAGCGCTGGCTGTGGGTGCTGTCCGACGGCCGCACGCGCGAAACGCCGCCGAAACCGGCGGTTGCCGATCACGTCGTGTTCGTCGATTTCGACGACGCAGCCGTGCGGATCGGGCAGGGCGGGCGGCTCGCCGATGCATGGGGCGCGCAATGGACGACGGCCGCGGCGCTGTGCCACGGACCGATCGGCTGATCCGGCAATCCGGCAATCGTCCGCGCGGGACGATCGCCGACGCTGCGCTATGATCGCCGTTTCTGCTCACCGGAATGTCTGCCATGCAAGTACTCGTCGATGCCGACGCGTGTCCCGCCGTCGTCAAGGACATGCTGTTTCGCGCCGCGCGTCGTGCCGAGATCTGCGTAACGCTGGTCGCGAACCAGTTCCTGCGCACGCCGCCGTCGCCGTTCATCAAGGCGCTGCAGGTGCCGGCCGGTTTCGACGTGGCCGATGCGCGGATCGTCGAGCTCGCACAAGCCGGCGATCTCGTGATCACCGCCGACATCCCGCTGGCCGCGGCCGTCCTCGACAAGGGCGCGCATGCGCTCGACCCGCGCGGCAACTGGTTCAGCCGCGAGAACATCGAGGAACGCCTGTCGACGCGCGCGATGATGGATCAGCTACGCAGCGCGGGCATCGACACGGGCGGGCCGGCGCCGTTCAGCGCGCGCGACGGCAAGGCGTTCGCCTCGCAGCTCGACCGGTTCCTGGCACGCAACGGCAAGCCCTGACGCAGCGGGCGACAGTGTCGTCGGGCGTGTGATGCGTCACCGGTTTCGCGTCGAATCGCAGGCTACGGCAGAATACGGATTCGCCCCGACATGGAGATCGTGGCGCGAACGAACCCTCGGAGGGCATGGATGTCACCGACCCAACTTCTCGTTCCGACGTTGACCCAGATGCTGCGCGCGCAATCCGCGTGGCTCGACAAGGCCGTGTCGCACCGGCAGGCCGCCGGCGACGCACCCGATGCGGTGCTGGCGCTGAAACTCGCGCCCGACATGTACCCGCTCGCCGCCCAGGTGCGGTTCTCGTGCTTCCAGGCGATGGAACCCGTCTACCGGCTGCGCGGCGAACCGCTGCCGGCCGCGCTGCTGGCGCTGCGGGAAGCCGGCTGGCATGCCGATGCACAGCCCGGCACGCTGAGCGACGCGCAAGGGATCCTCTCCGGCACGATCGCATTCCTCGGCGAACTCTCGCCCGACGCGCTCGATGGCGGCGCCGCGCTGCCGATCGCACTCGAGCTGCCGAACGGCATCGCGTTCGACATGACCGGCGAGCAGTACGTGCGCGACTGGGCGCTGCCGCAGTTCTACTTTCACTCGATCGCCGCGTACGCGATCCTGCGCCATTACGGCGTCGAGCTCGGCAAGGCCGACTATGTGCCGCACATGCTGGCGTACGTGCGGCCCGGCACGATTCCGCAGGGCTGACCGGATGACAGGACGAGCCGGCCGCGGCGCTCCGGCATGACGCGGGCGCTCTTCATCTGCAGCCGCAACCGGCTGCGCAGCCCGACGGCCGAAGCGGTATTCGCCGCGTGGCCGGGCGTCGAAACCGACTCCGCGGGCCTCGCGCCGGACGCGGACACGCGTTTGTCCGCGGAGCAGATCGAATGGGCCGAGATCGTGTTCGTGATGGAACGCGCACACAAGGCGAGGCTGTCTGCACAGTTCGGCGCGCGCCTGAAGCACAAGAAAGTCATCTGCCTCGACATTCCCGACCGCTACGCATACATGCAGCCCGAACTGGTCGCGCTGCTCGAACGCAAGGCCGGACCGTTGCTGCG
This sequence comes from Burkholderia sp. Bp9031, assembly GCF_003857965.1. Lineage (NCBI taxonomy): Bacteria > Pseudomonadati > Pseudomonadota > Betaproteobacteria > Burkholderiales > Burkholderiaceae > Burkholderia > Burkholderia sp. Bp9031. The sequence goes on along the minus strand of NZ_QTPW01000005.1, from coordinate 166,804 downwards.
CGCGTGAGTGGCGCAGGTCGATTCAACGCGAACGAAGCGATCCGTCCGTGAGTGCCGAAAAACGGTCGAGATGCAGCAGTTCGATGATCTTGCGCGTCGGCACGCTGGCACGCAGCGTCTCGAGGCGTTCGACGTCGAACCACTTGCAGCGCGCAATCTCGTTGCTCGCGCGCGGGGTCAGGTGTTTCGGCACGTCGGCCACGAACACGTGATGGAGTTTCGTGAGGCCGCCGAACTGCACCGCATAGTCGAGCGCGAGCCCCTCGAGCCGCGTTTCCTCCGCCAGCTCCCGCTGCGCGGCCTCGAGCGGTGTCTCGCCGCGCCGGATCGTGCCGCCCGGCAGCGACCAGCGCGCCGCGGTACGGGCGACCAGCAGCACGCTGCTGCGCTGGCGGCACACGATCGTGGCGCGCTCCTTGATGCTGTCGATGGTATCCGGCACGGTATTCATGTTCGGCAAAACAGGTGCTGAATCGTGGAGGGAAAGGCACGTCGACCGGCGTTGCCGGCCTGTTGCCCGGTCGTCGGGCACGATGGCATGCAAGCCGCCGCGCCGATCATACCGGTCGTTCGTGACAGTTCCGTGCGTCACCGCGCGTCACGCGTGCGTGTAGATCCCCGTGCGGGCGGGCTTTCCGGAACGTCCGTGGCGCCGTTTGTGGACGGCCCGCCGGTGATGCGGCGGCGTCACATGCGGGCGCACGGGCGCCGGCCGCGCCGTTGGCGCGGCGGCACGCGGCTGTAATTGTCCCTCGCCAAAATGGAAGGTCTGGGTTTGTGCGCTGGCGACGCCCAACGTCGACGCCAGCACGAGGGCCGCGAGCAGCATGCGTTTCATGAAATCTCCCACTTTCTTCGGATGAGTGCCGGTCGCCAGCTTAGCGAACCGCGGCCCGGTGCCGCAACCGGCTCGCGTTCGGTGTCGTTCCCACTTGCGGACGGCCGCTCTTCGCCCAGCCGTCGACGCACGTCCGGCTTGACAATAAAATTCTCGAGTGTGAATATAAATTCACACACAAGAATTATCCTTCAAGCCAAGGAAACCGCGCCATCGTAGTCGGCGCAGCGGAACCGGCGATCCGATCAACCGGAAGCAGGAGCGAGACGCATGGCGGAGCTGGAGCAGCAGGGCGCGTTGGCGGGGTTGCGCATCATCGATCTGTCGCGGGTGCTGGGCGGCCCGTACGCGACGCAGATCCTCGCCGACCACGGCGCGGAGGTAATCAAGGTCGAACCGCCGTCGGGCGACGAGACGCGCACGTGGGGCCCGCCGTTCGACGGCGACACCGCGTCGTATTTCCTCGGCGTGAACCGCAACAAGCTCGGCATCGCGCTCGACCTGACGAAGCCGGACGATCGCGAGCGACTGCTCGGCCTGCTCGAGCACGCGGATGCGCTGGTCGAGAACTTCAAGGTCGGCACGATGGAACGCTGGGGGCTCGGCTTCGACGCGCTGCATGCGCGCTTCCCGCGCCTCGTCCATTGCCGTGTGTCGGGCTTCGGCGCGGACGGCCCGCTCGGCGGGCTGCCCGGCTACGACGCGGCCGTGCAGGCGCTGGCCGGGCTGATGAGCGTCAACGGTGAAGCAGGGGGCGCACCGCTGCGCGTCGGCGTGCCGATCGTCGATCTCGTCACCGGGCTGAACGCGGCGCTCGGCGTGCTGATGGCGCTGCGCGAACGCGATGCGAGCGGGCGTGGCCAGTTCGTCGAATCGACGCTGTTCGACTGTGCGCTGTCGATCCTGCATCCGCATACGCCGAATTTCTTCCATTCCGGGAAGGCGCCGGTGCGCACCGGTAACGCGCATCCGAACATCACGCCGTACGACAGCTTTCCGACCGCGAGCGTCGACATCTTTCTCGCGGTCGGCAACAACGGGCAGTTCGCCGCGCTCTGCGACGTGCTCGGCACGCGCGACTGGCCCGACGATCCGCGCTTCGCCGACAACCGCGCGCGCAGTACGAACCGCGCCGCGTTGCGCGCGCTGCTCGAAACGGCGCTGGCCGCTCACGACGGTGCGGCGCTCGCCGAGCAGTTGATGCGCCGCGGCGTGCCGTGCGCGCCCGTGCTCGGGCTCGACGCGGCGCTCGACCATCCGCACGTCGCGCATCGGCGGATGAAGGTCGAACTGGGCCGGCATCGCGGCATCGCGTCGCCGATCAAGCTCGGCCGCACGCCGGCCACGTACCGGCGGCCGCCGCCCGCGCTGAACGAACATGCGGCGCAGGTGTTCGCCGACGCAGGACCGGACGACGGCAGCACGCACGGCAACTGACACGCATCGCGGCCAGCGGCCGTGCAACGGCGCCCGACGCCGCTGCACGACCGCACGCCGCTTCGGACATCACGCCGCGTCGCGCCCGACGCGCGCCGGCGCCAGAGGAGACACATCATGCTCGCATGGATCGGCGCGATCGCGATCGTCGCGCTGTTCGGCCTGATCATCACGAAGCGGCTGTCGCCGCTCGTCGCATTGATCGTCGTGCCGGTGGCCGCGTCGCTCGCGGCCGGCTTCGGACTCTCGACCGGCAAGTTCATCGTGCACGGCGTGCAGAACATCGGCCCGATCGCCGGAATGTTCGTTTTTGCGATTCTATTTTTCGGAATCCTCACCGACGCGGGGATGCTCGACCCGATCATCGCGTGCGTGCTGCGCGTGATCGGCTGCCATCCGCCGCGCATCGTGATGGGCTCGGCGCTGCTCGCGCTGCTGATCCATCTGGACGGCTCGGGCGCCGTCACGTTTCTCGTCACGCTGCCCGCGATGATGCCGCTCTATACGCGGCTCGGGATGGACCGGCGGATCCTCGCGTGCGTCGCGTCGATGGCGGCCGGCGTCAACTTCCTGCCGTGGGTGGGACCGATGCTGCGCGCGTCGGCGGCGCTGCACATTCCCGGCTCGGCGATCTTCACGCCGATGCTTCCCGTGCAGATCGTCGGGCTCGTGTTCGTGTTCGGCACCGCGTACGTACTGGGCGTGCGCGAGGCAAAACGGCTCGGGCTCGATCGCGCCGGCGCCGCGTCGCTCGCGATCGCGCCGCGCGAGCTGACCGACGCGGAACGCGCGCTGCGCCGGCCCGCGCGCTTCCGGATCAACCTGGTGCTGACGCTCGTCGTGCTCGGCACGCTGGTGTCGGGCATCGTCGACCCGATGGTGATGTTCATGCTCGGCACGGTCGCCGCGCTCGTCATCAACTATCCGGACGTGCAGGCGCAGCGCGAGCGGATCGACGCGCATGCGAAGGCCGCGCTGATGATGGCGAGCGTGCTGCTCGCGGCGGGCGCGTTCACCGGGATCATGTCCGGCACGGGGATGCTGAAGGCGATGGCCGAGGTCGTCGTCGCGCACGTGCCGGTCGAGCATGCGCGCCACATGCCGTTCGTGCTCGGCCTGCTGTCGATGCCGCTCAGCCTGCTGTTCGATCCCGATTCGTTCTATTTCGGCGTGCTGCCGGTGCTCGCGGAAAGCGCGAAGCTGCTCGGCGTGCCGCCGATCCAGATGGCGCAGGCCGCGCTGCTCGGCCAGATGACGACAGGTTTCCCGGTCAGTCCGCTCACGCCCGCGACGTTCCTGATCGTCGGCTTGACCGGCGTCGAGCTGGCCGAGCACCAGAAGTTCACGATTCCGTTCCTGTTCGCCGCCACCGTGCTGATGGTCTTCGCTGCGGTCGCGACGGGCGTGTTTCCGTTGTGAGCGTCCGCGTATCCGGCGCGTCGCGCCGGCCTCCACCGAGGAGGCACACACCGGCCCGACGTTACCCCGAAAGCGGCGCGGCCGCCCACGTTTTCCTGGAGAGCAATCCATGCAGTTCGACCTGACCGACGACCAGCGCGCGATCGAAAGCGCGATCGAGAAAATCTGCGAACGCTTCGGCGACGACTACTGGCTCGAACGCGATCGCGCGGGCGGGTTTCCGTCCGACTTTCACGCGGCGCTCGCCGAAGCCGGCTGGCTCGGCATCGCGATGGACCCGGCCCACGGCGGCGCCGGGCTCGGGATGACCGAGGCCGCCCTGATGATGCGCACGATCAGCGCGTCGGGTGCCGGCCTGTCGGGCGCATCGGCCGTGCACATGAACATCTTCGGGCTGAACCCCGTGCAGGTGTTCGGCAACGATGCGCAAAAGGCGCGCTTCCTGCCGTCGCTGATCGCCGGGCGCGACAAGGCCTGCTTCGCGGTGACCGAGCCCGACGCCGGCCTCGACACGACGCACCTGGGCACGCAGGCGCGCCGCGACGGCGACCATTACGTACTGAGCGGGCGCAAGATCTGGATCTCGACCGCGCAGGTCGCGAACAAGATGCTGATCATCGCGCGCACGACGCCGCTCGACCAGGTCGCGAAGCCGACCGACGGGCTGAGCCTGTTCTACACCGACCTCGACCGGTCGCGCGTCGAAGTGCGAGAGATCGAAAAGATGGGCCGCAAGGCCGTCGATTCGAACATGCTGTTCATCGACAACCTGCGCGTGCCGCGCGACGACCTGATCGGCAACGAGGGCGACGGCTTTCGCTACCTGCTGCACGGGCTGAACCCCGAGCGGATCCTGATCGCCGCCGAGGCGATCGGTCTCGGGCAGGCCGCGCTGCGGCGCGCGACGCAGTATGCGTGCGAGCGCGTCGTGTTCGGCCGGCCGATCGGGCAGAACCAGTCGATCCAGCATCCGCTCGCGCAGGCGTGGATGCAGCTCGAGGCCGCGTGGCTGATGGTGATGAAGGCGGCGACACGCTACGACGCGGGGCAGCCGTGCGGGGCCGAGGCGAACGCCGCGAAGTACCTCGGCGCGGAAGCCGCGTTCCAGGCGTGCCAGACGGCGATCGCGACGCACGGCGGGATGGGCTATGCGAAGGAATACCATGTCGAGCGCTACCTGCGCGAGTGTATGATTCCGAGGCTCGCGCCCGTGAGTCCGCAACTGATTCTGTGCTACATCGCGGAGAAGGTGCTCGGGCTGCCGAAGTCGTACTGACCGTAGCGACCCGGCGGCCGGCCCGGCGCGTGGCTTCCCGTTCCGAATCAAGCGCTCGCCATGGACGTCAAACTCGTTGCCCGCACGCTCGACCTGTTCGAGCTGTTCGCCGCCGAACGGCGGCCGCTGCCGCTCACCGAACTCGCGCGCCTGCTCAATGTGCCGGCGTCGAGCTGCCTGGCGATGGCGCGCACGCTCGTGAGCCGCGGCTATCTGTACGAAGTGCGCAAGCGCGGTGGGTACTACCCGACGCGGCGCCTGCAGACGCTCGCCGCCGCGATCGACGCGACCGATCCCGTCGTCGACATCGTGCATCCGCAGCTCGTCGCGCTGCGCGACGCGAGCCGCGAGACGGCCGTGCTCGGCAAGATCCAGGGCGCGTCGGTCACGTATCTCGACGTCGTCGAATCCGAGCAGGCGATCCGCTATACGCGCCAGCCGGGCGAGCTGCGCCCGCTGCATGCGAATTCGATCGGCAAGGCGATCTTCGCGGAACTCGCGAGCGATGCGCAGCAGGCGCTCGGCGCGCAGCTGTCGTTCGAACGCTTCACCGATGCGACGGTGGCCGACCTGCCGGCGCTCGTCGCGCAAGCCTCACGGTTTCGCGAACTCGGCTGGGCCGAGAACTTCGGCGAGAGCGCGCCCGAGCTGTCGGCGATCGCGGTCGCGCTGACGCTCGACGGCGACTGGTACGGGCTGTCGGTCGTCGGCCCGACCGAGCGGATCCGCCAGCATCGCGACACGCATGCGGCGCTGCTGGTCGACGCGAAGGCGCGGCTGCTGGCCGAGCAGGGGCGCGGCTGACGTAGCCACCTGCCGCGCTGCCTGCTGCCCTCGGGTACTCAGGTACTCGGGTGCGCGAGCCGTCAGCGATACCAGCGCGGCGTATACACCCATTCGCGCCCGTCGCCGATCGTGAAACGTCGCGTCGTCGACGAACCGACGATCACCATCGTGCGCATGTCCACCTGGTCGCTGCGCAGCGCGCCGAGGGTCGTCGTTGCGAGTGTCGCGCCAGGCCGGCCGATATCGCGGCCGAGCACGACGACCGTATCGGCCGCGCGATGCGCGCGCACGGCGTCGAGCGCACGATCGAGCTGCCACGGCCGCGCACGCGAGATCGGGTTGTAGAACGCCATCACGAGATCGGCTTGCGCCGCATGCCGCAGGCGCGTCTCGATCACATCCCATGGCTTCAGGTTGTCCGACAGCGAGATCGCGCAGAAATCGTGGCCGAGCGGCGCACCGGCCTGCGCGGCGGTCGCGAGCGATGCCGATACGCCGGGTTCGACGCGCAGCTCGACCGCCGCCCATTGCGGATCGCGCGCTTCGTCGAGTGCCTCGAGCACGGCCGCGGCCATCGCGAACACGCCCGGGTCGCCCGACGACACGACCGCGACGCGCCGGCCTTCGGCCGCCAGTTCGAACGCATGGCGCGCGCGCTGCATTTCTTCGCGATTGTCGGTGCCGTGCACGCGCTGGTCCGCGCGGAACGGGCCGGCCATCGTCACGTAGGTCGTATAGCCGAGGATGTCGGTGGCTTCCGCGAGTGCGGTGCGCGCAGCCGGCGTAAGCCATGCGGCATCGCCCGGGCCGAGGCCGAGCACCGTCAGGCGGCCCCGCGCACGGCCGAGCGTCGCGGGATCGACCGGCTGCGCGGCAACCGCGCAGGCGAAGCCGTCGGACGTTGTGCGCAACGTGTGCGCCACGCGCAACGCATTGCCGAGCACGGCCGCCGCATCGGTGTCGCCGCCGGCAACATCCGCGAAGCGCAGCGGCACGCCCAGCGTGTGCGCCGCCGCTTCGACCCGTGCCTCGCCGAGCATCGTCGCCGGTGCGACGAGCGCGGCGAGCGCCAGCCGCGCGAGGCCTTGCGCGTCCAGCAGCGCATCGATGCGTTCGGCGAGCGGGGGCGCCGCGTCGGCCTGCACACCGCGCGCATCGATGCCGACCACCACGCTGCGCGGATGGATCACGAGTTCGTCGCGCGCGCCGCGCCACGCATCGGGCGTCACGCGGATCGCATGCGCTGCCGCGTCGTCGCGCGGCAGCGCGACGTCGTCGAGCCACGGTGCCGCGCCGTCGATGCGCGTGGCCGCGCCCGCGAGCAGGTCCGACACGAAGCGCTTGCCTTGCTGGAGATCGGCGAGCGCGTAGCCGTCGGGTGGATTGAGCACGCATGCGCCGAAGCGCAGCTCGCCGCTCGTCGTGATCGCCGGTGCGACGCCGAGGCATTCGGCGATTTCGCGCGCGATCACGTTGACGCCCGTCAATCCGCCGAGCAGCGGCACGACGGCCGAGCCGTCTTCCGCGACTGCCAGCACGGGCGGCTCGACACCCTTGTCGGCCAGCGCCGGCGCGACGCAACGGATCACGATGCCGGCCGCGCACAGCGCGACGATCGGCAGGCCGCGCGCGTAAAGCTCGCGCAGGTGTGTGCCGAGCTCGTCGAACGGCACGTCGGCCTCGACGCGCGACGCGAGCCCGTGCACGAGCGCCCCCGGATAACGCGCCTGGATGCGTCGCGCGGTTTCGAGCGCGCCCGCGCCGAGAATCACGATCGCGGGCGGAGTCGTCATCCTTGCCATTTTTCCCCCGGTACGACGAGCAGCGAGAAATACGGCGATGCCATCGGGTCGACCTCGTCGAGCGGCACGATGCGCTGGGTCGCCATCGTCGCGCGCTCGACGTACAGCGCGCGCTTCGCGAGCCCGAGTGCGTCGAGCACGCGCCGCACCTTGTCGAAGTTGCGGCCGAGCTTCATCACGACGGCCGCGTCGGCCTGTGCGAGCCGCGCGCGCAGTTCGTCCTCAGGCAGCACGCCGGACAGCACCGACAGGCTCTGGTTGCGATAGACGAGCGGCTGGCCGAGCACGGCCGTGCCGCCGAGCATCGCGCACACGCCCGGGATCACTTCGGTGTCGTAGCGCGGCGCGAGGCGATCGTGCAGGTACATGTACGACCCGTAGAAGAACGGATCGCCTTCGCAGATCACCGCGACGTCGCGCCCGGCGTCGAGATGCGCCGCGACGATCTCGGCGGCCGTGTCGTAGAAGTCGGCGATCACCGTCTCGTAGCAGAGCGGCGGCGGCAGCGCCTCGGTCGTCACCGGATAGACGAGCGGCAGCTGCGTCTGCGCATCGAGCAGGTGCGCTTCGACGATCCCGTACGCATTGCCTTTCTTGCCTTTCGCGACGAAATACGCGACCACCGGCGCGGCCTGCAGCACGCGAAGCGCCTTGATCGTCATCAGCTCAGGGTCGCCGGGGCCGACGCCGACCCCGAACAGGCGTCCGCGCGGGGCCGTCATTCAGCCTCCGTCGCGAGTGCGTTGACCGCGGCGGCGGCCATCGCGCTGCCGCCGCGCCGGCCGAGCAGCGCGACGTACGGCACGCCGCGGCTGTCCGCGTCGAGCATCGCCTTCGATTCGGCCGCACCGATGAAGCCGACCGGAAAGCCGAGGATCAGCGCGGGGCGCGGCGCACCGGCGTCGATCATGTCGAGCAGGTGGAACAGCGCGGTCGGCGCATTGCCGATCACGACGACGCTGCCGGCCAGGTGCGGGCGCCACAGTTCGAGCGCGGCGGCCGAGCGCGTGTTGCCGAGATGCCGCGCGAGGTCGGGCACGGCCGGTTCGCCGAGCGTGCAGATCACGCGATTGCCGGCCGGCAGCCGCGCGCGCGTGATGCCTTCGGCGACCATCTTCGCGTCGCAGAGAATCGGCGCGCCGGCCGCGAGCGCGGTGCGGCCCGCCGTGCCGGCGCCGGCCGAAAAGCGCAGGTCGTAGACGACATCGACCATCCCGCACGCGTGGATCACGCGCACCGCGAGTTTCTCGAGATCGGGCGGAACCTGCGACAGGTCGGCCTCGGCGCGGATCGTCGCGAACGACTGGCGGTAGATTTCCTGCCCGTCGCGAATATAGTCAAGCATCGGTGGTGTCCTGGCTGTGCCGCGCGCCCGTCAGTCGGGCCGCGGCCTGGTCAATCGTCAGATGGCGCGCGAGCGGGGCGCCGAGGCCCGCGGCGGCGTCGCGCCGGTAAAGGTCGTAGCGTGCGGGCGCGACCGCGACGAGCGTGTGCGTCGCGGGATGCGGCAGCGCGCAGTGGCGCTCGCAGCCGGTCAGGTGCACGTCGACCGGATGGCCGACGCGCGCGGCCAGCGCGAGCGCATCGTGTTTCGTATCGGCACGCGACTTCGCGCAGCCCGCGCTGCCGGTGCAGGCAACCAGCGCCGCCAGCGGGTCGGATGCCGTGCATACCAGGCCGAGCGACGCGAGCGCATCGAGCACGGCCGGCGCGCGCTCATGCCGTATGCCATGCACGAACACGCCTTGCCATGGGGTCATCGACAGCGTGCCGTCGCCTTCGGCTTCGGTCAGTGCCGCGAGTCGCTCCAGTTGCGTCGCGTCGAGCCGGCCGAGCACGCACTGCGCGCCGACGCTGCAGTACGCCGCGTCGAGCGACGGCCGTGCGCCGAAGCGCAGCGCGGCATCCGCGGGCATGCGCCGCCAGCCGGCCAGTGCCGGATCGGCCTCGAGCGGGAAGGGTACGTAGTGCTGCGCGCGCGCGCGCAACGCGCGTTCGCCGCCGGTCGCGAGCCATGCGCGCATCCGCGTGACGTCGGCCGGCGCAAGATCGAGGAACGCGAGCAGCAACGCACGCACGAGCGCGACGGCCTGGTCCGGCGCCACGTCGAACGACGCGGGCGAATCGTCGGACGAGACCGGCGGACAGCCGGCCAGGCCCGCGGCGATGCGGACCGCGCCGTCGCCGCGGCGCCGCGCGGCGAGCCAGATGTCGTGCGGATGATCGAGCGCCGCGACCGATTCGCCGCCGTCGAGCTGGATCGAGAATTTCGGCGACAGCTCGCCGCGGCGCGGCGCGTGCGTCAGCATGTCGAGCAACGGAAGCGCGAGTGCGCGGCTGTCGAGCAGCGCGGCAGGATCGAGCCCGGCGAGCGGGCTGAGCATCACATTGCGGACGTCGTCGCTCGCGGCGAGCGCGGCCGTATCGGCGGTGGCGTCCGCAGTTGCATCGACGGGTGGGCCGAGACCCGCGTCGAGCAACGCACGCGTCAGCGCGTCGGCCGCGCCGTCGCGAATGCCGCGCAGCTGGAGATTCGCGCGATTGGTTGCGTCGATCGTGCCGGAGCCGTACACGCGCGCGGCGGCGGCGATCGCGCGCGCCTGGCGGGCCTCGAGCCGGCCGCCCGGCAGCTTGATCCGGCACAGTCCGCCGTCGGCGGCCGCGACGACGCGCACGAGCCCCGGGCAAGCCGACGGGCGCACGACGGGTGACGCAGGAATCGAAACGGGGGCGGAACTCACGGGATACCGGGACAGTGTCGCGCCGCGGCCAACGCATCGGTACACCCCGCCCGACGCCGACTGGCACGCACGCACTTTCAGGCCGGCAGGTCTCCTGGCTGACAGGTCGGCGCCGGCTCCCGGCCTTCCCGGTGAAACCAGTGGCATGAGGGGGAGATCGGCTCGCTGTCTACAGTTGCGGGGGCAGCCACAGCGGCGCGAGGCGCGCCCTGTGTTCCCTCTTCGGCCCCGAAGGGCACCGGCGAACGAACGGCCGTAGGATACCCGATTTCACGGTCGCTTCGCGACCGCCGGGCGCGTGCCGCGATCGCAGCGAAACGCGGCCCGGCGCCGGTGGGTCAGCAGATGAAACGCGCGGTGGAACACGGTACCATGCCGACTTTCGCAACGCGGACGGTCGCGCCGGCGCCTTCTCGGCCGCCGTGCGGCGACTCGATGAAATCGGACGATGGGGAAGGGTGCATGACGGCGTGGCTGACGGTAGTGGGCATCGGCGACGACGGCTACGCGGGGCTCGGACGCAGCGCGCGGCGCGCGCTGCTCGAGGCGACGCGGGTCGTCGGCGCGAAGCGGCACCTCGACATGCTGCCCGCGCGGCTGCCGGCCGCACGCGAAGCGTGGCCGTCGCCGTTCGACCTGTCGGGCCTGCTCGCGCGGCGCGGCACGCCCGTCTGCGTGCTCGCCAGCGGCGACCCGATGCTGTTCGGCGTGGGCGCCACGCTCGCGCGCGAACTCTCCCCCGACGAATGGCGCGTGCTGCCCGCCCCGTCGTCGCTGTCGCTGGCGGCCGCGCGGCTCGGCTGGCCACTGCAGGACGTCGGCGCGGTGTCGCTCGTCGGCCGGCCGCTCGCGACGCTCGCGCGCCACCTGCTGCCGGGCCGGCGCCTGTTCGTGCTGAGCGCCGACGGCCGCACGCCGGCCACGGTGGCCGCCGAACTCGCCGCGCGCGGCTTCGGTCCCACGCGCATCAGCGTGTTCGAGCACCTCGGCGGCCCGCTCGAGCGGCGTCTCGACGGCCTCGCGCAAGACTGGCACATCGCCGAAACCGCCGCGCTCAATCTCGTCGCGCTCGACTGCCGGGCCGGCCCCGATGCGCCGCGCCGCGCGCTCACGCCCGGCCTGCCCGACGACGCGTATCGCCACGACGGCCAGCTCACCAAGCGCGACATGCGCGCGCTGACGCTCGGGCGCCTCGCGCCCGCGCCCGGCGAACTGCTGTGGGACGTCGGCGCGGGCAGCGGCTCGATCGGCATCGAATGGATGCGCGCGCATCCGTCGTGCCAGGCGATCGCGATCGAGTCGCATGCCGAACGGCAGCGCTTCATCGAGCACAACCGCGACGCGCTCGGCGTACCGGGCCTGCAACTCGTCGCGGGGCGCGCGCCCGATGCGCTCGCGGGGCTCGCCGCACCCGATGCGATCTTCATCGGCGGCGGCGCGACCGCACCCGGCGTGCTCGATGCGTGCTGGTCGGCGCTGAAGCCCGGCGGCCGGCTCGTCGCGAACGCGGTCACGCTGCAGGGCGAACTGGCGCTCGCCGCGTGGCGCGATGCGCATGGCGGCACGCTCACGCGCGTGTCGCTCGCGCACGCCGAGCCGCTCGGCCGCTTCGATACGTGGCGGCAGCCGTTGCCGGTTACGCTGTACGACGTGCGCAAACCCGATTCAACGGCAACGGCATTCACGGACCTCGCGTGATGCGCGACGAAACCCCCGAACAACCGGCACCGCTGCGCTTCGGCTATACGACCGGCAGTTGCGCGACCGCGACGTCGCTCGCCGCCGCGCGCCTGCTGCTCGCGGGTCGCGCGGACGATGCGGTCGAGATCGTGTTGCCGAAGGGGCAGCGCGTGATGATGCGGCTCGAATTCTGCCGGGCCACGGCCGACGGTGCGGAAGCCGGCACTGTCAAGGACGCCGGTGACGATCCGGACGTCACGCACGGCGCGCTGATCTTCGCGCGCGTTGCGCTGTCCGCCGCGCCCGGCGTGCGCTTTCATGCGGGGCCGGGCGTCGGCACGGTCACGCGCGCGGGGCTCACGCTGGCGGTCGGCGAACCGGCGATCAATCCGGTGCCGCGCCAGATGATGACCACGCACCTCGACGCGCTCGCGGCCGAACACGGCTATGCAGGCGGCTTCGACGTGACGATCGGCGTCGAGGGCGGCGAGGCGCTCGCGCTGAAGACGATGAACCCGCGGCTGGGCATCGTCGGCGGATTGTCGATCCTCGGCACGACCGGCATCGTGCGGCCGTTCTCGTGCTCGGCGTACATCGCGTCGATTCATCAGGGTATCGACGTCGCCCGCGCGAACGGGATCGCGCACATCGCCGCGTGCACCGGCAACGCGAGCGAGGACGCGATGCGCGCGCACTACGGCCTGCCCGACATGGCGCTGATCGAAATGGGCGACTTTGCCGGCGCGGTGCTCAAGCACCTGCGCCGCGCGCCGATCGCACGGCTGTCGATGTGCGGCGGCTTCGGCAAGCTCAGCAAGCTCGCGGCCGGCCATCTCGACCTGCACAGCCGGCATTCGAGCATCGACCTGCCGCTGCTCGCGCAGTGGGCGGCCGAGGCCGGCGCGAACGAGGCGCTGCAGGCCGCGATGCGCGCGTCGAACACCAGCCAGGAAGCGCTGAAGCTCGCGAACGCCAGCGGCGTGCCGCTCGGCGACATCGTCTGCGCGCACGCGCTGCGGGTCGCGCGCGACATCGTGCCGGCCTCGGTCGCGGTCGAGATGTTCGCGATCGACCGGCAGGGCCGCTTCGTCGGGAGTGCACGATGAGCGCGCGCATCCTGCTGCTCGGCGGCACCGGCGACGCGCTGAAGATCGCACGCGCGCTCGGCCCGCGACACGTCTATAGCCTCGCGGGCCTCGGCAAGGTGCCCGACGACCTGCGCTGCGACGTTCGCGTTGGCGGCTTCGGCGGCGCTGCCGGGCTTGCCGCGTATCTGCGCAGCGCCGGCATCGGCCTCGTGATCGACGCGACGCATCCGTATGCCGCACAAATCAGTGCAAATGCCGCGGCCGCGGCGCGTGAAGCGGGCGTGCCGCTGTGGGCGCTGCGCCGTGCGCCGTGGGCGCCCGGGCACGGCGACGACTGGCGGATGGTCGACGACTGGGCCGGCATCGAGGCGGCGCTCGCGCCATTCCGGCGGCCGCTGTTCACGCTCGGCCGCGAACCGCTCGCGCATCTCGACGAGATCCCGCCGCACCAGTTCTGGCTGGTGCGCTGCCTCGATGCGCACCCCGGCAACGTGCGCGCGCAGATCGTCGCGACGCGCGGACCGTTCACGCTCGACGGCGAACGCGCGCTGTTCGCCCTCGCGGGTATCGACGTCGTCGTCAGCAAGAACAGCGGCGGCGCCGCTACCGAGGCCAAGCTCGACGTCGCACGCGAACGCAGGCTGCCGGTCGTGATGCTGAAAAGGCCGCCGCTGCCCGACGCCGACCGCGCATTCGACTCGGCCGCCGTGCTGCTCGACGCGCTCGACCCGGCCGCGCGCACGTGATGCCGCGCTCGGCTGCCCCATGAATTGACGGAGATTTCTGGATGACGGTGTATTTCATCGGCGCGGGCCCTGGCGACCCGGAGCTGATCACGGTGAAGGGCCAGCGCCTCGTGCGCACGTGCCCGGTGATCCTGTATGCGGGCTCGCTCGTGCCGCCGGCGGTGCTCGACGGCCATCGCGCGGAACAGGTCGTCAATACGGCCGAGCTCGACCTCGACGCGATCGTCGCGCTGCTCGCCGACGCGCATGCGAAAGGGCAGGATGTGGCACGCGTGCATTCGGGCGATCCGTCGCTGTACGGTGCGATCGGCGAACAGATCCGCCGGCTGAAAGCGCTCTGGATTCCATATGAAATCGTACCGGGCGTGACGGCCACGGCCGCATGCGCGGCGACGCTCGGCGTCGAGCTGACGCTGCCCGGCGTCGCGCAGACGGTGATCCTCACGCGCTTCGCGGGCAAGACGACGATGCCGGAAGGCGAAGCGCTCGGCTCGCTCGCCGCGCATCGCGCGACGCTCGCGATCCATCTCGGCGTGCGGCATCTCGCCCGGATCGTCGACGAAGTGCTGCCGCATTACGGGCCCGCGTGCCCGGTCGCGGTGATCTATCGCGCGAGCTGGCCCGACGAGGAACGCGTGACCGGGACGCTTGCCGACATCGTCGGCAAGGTGCAGGGCACGCAGATCGAGCGCACCGCGCTGATTCTGATCGGGCGCGTGCTCGATGCGGAAGGGTTCGCGGATTCGACGCTGTATGCGAGCGGGGGTTGATTGCGCGTGTGCGGAACGCCAGGCGCTTCGAGGCATCGCGACAACGGGTTTTCTCGCGAGCCGGTCAACTGATCGACTCGCTTGGCCGTGCGGCACTGACCGTGCGATCCGGCGCGCCTGAGTAACACGGGGCAACCGCGCGCCGGCATCGATTCGGACCGACGCCAGACCGATGCGCCTTCGCGTTGCTGCCGATCGGCGCTAGATGCTATGTGGGAGGGCAGTGACAGCAAGCCCGACTGGAGTAAAACGGGAGTTGCACACTCGTTTCTCCGAAGGAGCACGCAAATGGATACGCCTGACACAGCCCTCCGTGGGCAGAATACGACGGCAGGTGGCCGCCTGTACATGGCTTTTGAACTGAGCGAGAAGAACTGGAAGCTCTCACTGGGTGATGGCCAGCGCGCGCCCAGCCGCTGTACAGTCGCAGCGGGTGATACCACGGCGGTTCTCACTGCCATCGCGAACGCTCGGACACGCTGCCATCTCGGCGCCGATGCACCGGTCTACAGCTGTTATGAGGCTGGCCGTGACGGCTTCTGGCTGCACCGCTGGCTGACCGAACACGGCATCGTCAATCTCGTGGTGGATTCGGCCAGTATCGAGGTGAACCGCCGTGCCCGTCGGGCCAAGACAGACCGGCTTGACAGCGACAAGTTGCTCTCCATGCTGATGCGCTACCGCTCCGGCGAGCGGCGCGTGTGGGCGGTGGCCCGCATCCCCACGCCTGAGCAGGAAGATGACCGGCGCCTGCACCGGGAGCTCGAACGCCTGCGGCATGAGCGCACCGCGCATACCAACCGGATCCGTTCCCTGCTAGTGCTGCACAACCTGCGCATCAGGTATGTCGGCGGCCGGATCTGGATGCACTGGTGGGCCCGGCAGCGTGAGCTGCTCGCGCCCGGTCTGCGCGCCGAGATTGAGCGCGAATGTGAGCGGCTCGCCCTGGTGCGCCAACAGATCCGAACGCTCGAAATGCAGCAGGACCGACAGGTACGCAGCGGCGCACATCCCGGCATGGCGTTGCTGGCACAGCTTGTCGGCATTGGTACAGGCAGCGCGTGGACCCTGGTCAGGGAACTGTTTGGCTGGCGGCAGTTTCACAACCGCCGGGAAGTGGCTGGCTGCCTCGGCCTCACCCCCACGCCGTACGCCAGTGGCACCAGCGAGGTTGAACAGGGCATCAGCAAGGCGGGCAACAAACGATGCCGGTGGCTGATGGTTGAGCTCGCCTGGAGCTGGCTGCGCCTGCAGCCCGGCAGCCAGCTCAGCCACTGGTTCAACCAGCGCTTTGCCGGAACCGGCAAGCGGCTGCGGCGCATCGGTATCGTGGCGCTCGCACGGCGTCTGGCGATCGCCCTGTGGCGATTTCTCGAGCACGGCGAGATCCCCGAGGGCGCCATACTCAAGTCGGGAGAGGCCTAACACCGTGAGGGCCTGAACCATATGAGATGCAGCGACAGCATGTAAAGGTCAACGCGCCCGGAACACGCTCGGGTTACCCATTGCGGGTGACCGTTTACCTAGATGGGGCGCGTCGGTAACAGGGTGGCGCCAGCGCTACGCGCATGCGGCATGAGGTGACCGGCCTGCCAGGCCGGCACGGATAGAAGGTCGACCCGGCACTGACCGGTCAACAGACACCCTGACCTGAGTGACATTGACTTGCCAGGCTGCAAAAAGTGTAGGTCATCAGCGTCACAGCCTGCGATTCACAGATTGTCTACGGGCAGCGTGCGTCTGTTCGTAGCAGGCGACCCACACAAACTGACTGTAGATAACAGGTAAAGAGAGTTACTTCGTATAACAAAATTATCATCTCGAGCGGGGCTTGACTTCTGATTCCACATAGAAGGGCCTGTTCACGCTAATAACGGGCTTGCGAACGTGCCTTTCCGCCCGCAAGGCAAGGAGAGAGGAGGCGCAATAGCCGTAGCTATTGCAACGATGAACGACGCCGCAATGCGGGCGGAAAGGCACGTTCCCCTGTTTGGAAAAATCATTCGTGGGGGCCAGCGCAAGCCCGTTATTAGCGTGAACAGGCCCTAGGCCGGCGCGACGCGCCGCGCAAGCTGCGGCACGAAACCCGCCGCCAGCGCGAACAGCACCACACACAGGCCAGCCATTGCGACCCACGCGGGCGACAGATCGGCGAGATGCTGGCGCACGACGCCCGCCGCGAACGGAAACAGCCCCGCGATCAGATAGCCGATGCCCTGCACGAACCCCATCAGCGACGCCGCATCGGCCGGCGTCGCCGCATGATCGACCGTGACGATCAACGACAGCGGAAACAGCGCACCGATGCCCGCACCCAGCAGCAGCGCGGCCGGCAACGCGAGCGTCTGCGGCGCGGCCAGCATCACCAGCAGCCCCGCGAGCAGCGACGCGATCGCCGCGTGCAGCATGGGCCGGCGATCGGGCAGGCGGTCGATGGTCGCCGAGATCGCGAGCCCCGCGACGACTTCCGAGAGCGTCACGCCGCCGAGCAGGCTGCCGGCAGCCGTTGGCGACCAGCCGAGCCGCATGTAGTACGGCGGCAGCCAGGCCAGCACGAGCGTGTACGCGCCCGTCGCGATCCCGAAGAACACCGCGAGCCGCCACGCACGCGGCGAGCGCGACGGCCGCGCCTGCGTCACCGACGTCGAAGCTGACGCCGGCCGCGCCCCGGACGCCGGCGCATCGCCGCCACGGCTGGCCAGCGGCCACGCGAGCGCTGCGATTGCGGCCGGCAGCGCCCAGCCCGCGAGCGCGACGAGCCAGCCCCAGCGGGTCGCGGCAAACGGTGCAACGACGCTCGCAAACACCGCGCCGCCCATGATCGACGTCGAATAGACGCCCATTGCGCCGCCGATCCGCGTCGCGAAATGCGCCTTCACGAACCCCGGCAGCAACGCCTGCACCATCGCGATCCCGATGCCCGCGCAGCATGCGCTCGCCAGCAGCAGCCCCGCATGCCGCGCGCCGATGCGCGACGCGCAGGCGAGCCCGATCAGCGCGACGCCGAGCCACACGCCGCCCGCGATTCCCGTCGCGCGCTGCAGCCGCCGCGCGCTCAGCGCGCCGAAGCCCATCAGCAGGATCGGGATCGTGGTCAGCAGGCTCGCCGCGCCGTCGCCGATGCCGGTCGCACGCTGGATCATGTCGAGCAGCGGACCGATTGCGGCCAGCGCCGGCCGCAGGTTCAGTCCGACCAGCACGACGGCGGCGAGCCGCCATCCTGGAGAGGCGAAACGATTCATGGAACGGCCCTCGATATCGGTGCA
The DNA here is from genome assembly GCF_003857965.1 of Burkholderia sp. Bp9031. NCBI lineage: Bacteria > Pseudomonadati > Pseudomonadota > Betaproteobacteria > Burkholderiales > Burkholderiaceae > Burkholderia > Burkholderia sp. Bp9031. Next base: position 148,955 of record NZ_QTPW01000005.1, on the reverse strand, counting down.
TGCCCCCTGCGTCGAGGCGCATGCGTTTTCAGGTAAAGTATCTCGACATCAAGATAAATGCCGATTTATCTCGACGTCAAGATAACTGGTGAGCCGAGGAGGGTTAATGGATCGAGCCGCGCATGCGCTCGCGCAATGGCGCATCGAGCGCCCGGATCTGGATGCGTCGTCGATGCTCGTGATGGGGCGGCTGCAGGAAGCCGCGCTCGTGATCGCACGCGACGGTCTCAATCCGCTGTTCGCGCGCTACGGGATGCAGCCGGGCGAATTCGACGTGCTGGCGACGCTGCGCCGCAGCGGCGCGCCGTTCGCGCTGACGCCGACGGCGCTGTACGACGCGCTGATGATGTCGTCGGGCGGAATGACCGCACGGATCGACCGGCTGCAGAAGGCCGGCTGGGTCGAGCGGCGGCCGAACCCGGCCGACGGCCGCGGCACGCTCGTCGCGCTGACGGACGCCGGACGCGTGCTGATCGACGATGCGGTGGTCGCGCACGTCGACAATCAGCGCGCGATGCTGGCTGCGCTGTCGCAGGCGGAGCAGGCGCAACTCTCGGCGTTGCTGGAAAAGCTGCTGGCAGGATGGGGGGAAGGAGCGTCGGCGCCGGCCGAAAAATAACGCGGCCGAATCGTCCTGCTGCCCGCAACGAGGGACATGCGGACACACCGAAGGAAAGCGGGAAAGCCGCCCGCCGCGCGATGCGGCGGGCCACGCAGACAGCGGGCAGCGCCCGCTGCACGGATCAGTCGCGTGCCGGGATGTTGAGCCCGCGCACGACGGCCGGACGCGCGACGAAGGCTTCGAGCGCCCGCGCGATGTTCCGGAATTCGCTGAAGCCGACGAGGTCGCCCGCCTCGTAGAACCCGACCAGGTTGCGCACCCACGGGAAGATCGCGATATCGGCGATCGTGTACGTATCGCCCATCACCCACTTGCGGTTCGCAAGATGCGCGTCGAGCACGGCGAGCAGGCGCTTCGACTCGTCGACGTAGCGATCGCGCGGACGCTTGTCTTCATAGTCGCGGCCGGCGAACTTGTGGAAGAAGCCAACCTGACCGAACATCGGGCCGATGCCGCCCATCTGGAACATCACCCACTGGATCGTCTCGTAACGGCCGGCGAGATCCTTCGGGATCAGCTGGCCCGTCTTGTCGGCGAGATAGATCAGGATCGCGCCCGATTCGAACAGCGGCAGCGGCCGGCCGTCGGGGCCGTTCGGATCGATGATCGCCGGGATCTTGTTGTTCGGGTTCAGCGACAGGAATTCGGGCGACAGCTGGTCGTTGGTGTCGAAGCGCACGAGGTGCGGCTCGTACGGCAGGCCGGTTTCCTCGAGCATGATCGACACCTTGACGCCGTTCGGCGTCGGCAGCGAGTACAGCTGGAGACGGTCGGGATGCTGGGCAGGCCACTTTTTCGTGATCGGGAAGGCAGACAGATCGGGCATGGAGGTTCGCTCGTCAACGTGGAGGATCCGCGGTCCGCCGGCCTGCCGGGCGTCGCCGGCAGCCCCTGACACGGCGGCAGGGGCGGGACGAGCGCATCGACGGGCGGGCGGGGCGCGCCGAAAGCGCCCACTGTAGCCGATCCCCGCGATCGCTGCAGGCGGCGGCCGCGAGTCGCGCCCGAGCGCCGCCGCGCGCATCGCGCCGTGCTTCGCCTGGCTGCGTCGTCAGAAGTTGTGCCGCAGCCCGACCATCGCGGCCGTCGTGCCGACCCCGGGCGCGACCGGCTGCCCGTACGCGAGCATCTGATCCATCGTGCCGCGGTTGTTCACGTGACCGACCTGTGCATAGACCATCGTCCGCTTCGACAGGCTGTAGTCCGCCGTGAGCACGATGGCCGTCGACCGGTTCTCCGAGCGGTTGCGGTCCTTCAGGTAGTACACGGCGGAGGCGACCTGCAGCGCCGGCGTGAAGCGATAGCCGACACCCGCCGACAGCATGTCGAGGTTTACCTTGTCCGCATGCGACGGATTCCGGCCGTTGCCGTACGACGCCGACACCGAGAAATCGCGGATCGTGTATTTCGCGCCGAAATAGACGAAGCGGTTATTGTCGACGCCGGTCGGCGCGGTGCCCGGCGCCGGATTCGTGTCGTGGCCGTTGTAGTAGACGGCCGATGCGTTCAGCCCGTAGTTCGCATACCTGAGCACGACCGATTCGCGCGTGCCGCCCTGGAACTGCCCGGCGACACCGCCCGGCGCGTATTCGAGCGCGATCGATGCGCCCGCGAACGTCGGCGACTGATAGACGAGCGCATTGCTGTCGTACAGCGCGCCGATCGCGCCGTTGGTGCTCGTCCCCGGCCAGCCAGCCGCCGTGTTCAGGCCGAGCCACGCGGTCAGCACGCTGCCGAAGAACTGCGCGTTGCGCACGTCGGTGTCGGCCATCGCGTAGATCATCGGCACGATCTGGCGGCCGGCCGTGAACGTGCCGAACGGGCCCGACACGCCGAGCGACGCAACCTGGTTGAAGATCGCGACGGCGCCGGGCGTGTCGCTCAGCTGCATCTTACCGGTGCCGCTGTCGAACGAGCCCTGCAGCTTGAAGTTGACCTTGTAGCCGCCGCCGAGGTCCTCGCTTCCCTTGATGCCCCAGAAACTCGAATAGATGCCGCCGTCCTTCATCCGGAACACCTTGCCGGTGTTCGGCGCGGTCGGGCTGAACGACGCGGCCGACGTGCTCTGGTACAGCATGCCGGTGTCGACCACGCCGTACAGCGTGACGGAGGATTGCGCGTGTGCGAGCACCGAACAGCCGGCGAGCGCCGCGAGCGCGGCCAGTTTCGTCTTCATCGAAGTCTCCAGGATCGTAATGGACCGCACGGGATCGAGCCCGTGCGAGTGAAGCGGGGAAGCATCGAGGCAGGCGGGAAGGCGTCGGATGCGACGCCGGTGCGAGCCGTGCGGAAAGACTACGCAACGGCGCGCGGCCGCTCCCCCCCATGCGCGGGGGGCAGGGTTGCGGAGAATCGAAGGAGGGCGGCAATGATGCCGCCGTCGACGGCCGGTAAGGACAACGCCGGTACGGACGTGTAGAGGGGGGCGGTCAGGGCGCGCTTTCGAGCAGCCCGAGCACCAGCGCGCGGCGCACCGCGTGCTTGCGCGAGCTGGCGTCGAGCTTGCCGAACAGGTTCTTCAGGTGCCACTTCACGGTTTCCTCGCCGACGGCAAGCGCGACCGCGATCTCCTTGTTCGACAGGTTGCGCGCGAGCAGCTCGAGAATCGCGCGCTCCTTGGGCGTCAGCACGACGCTCGGCACCGCGCGCGGGCTGGCGGTGCTGCGCGGTGCGGGCGGCACGATGCGCGGCTGCGGCTGCGCGGCCCGCGGGGGACCGTCGCCCGCGGCCGCCTCGTCGCCGGCGCGGCGCGCCCAGTCGGCGACGGCCGGATGCGCGTCGGCGAGCGTGCGCGTGAGGCCGAACATGTCCGCGAGGTTCATCGCCTCGTCGAGCCGCGCGCGACCGCCGTGCCCCGACTGCTCGAGCGCGAACGCACTCAGCGCCATGATCTCGATGCGCGCGCGCCCCATGCTCATCTCGCGGGCCAGTACGGCCGCTTCGTCGAGCGCCGCGCTCGCGTCATCCCAGCGGCGCGCGGCAAGCGCAGCGCCCGCGTGCGCCATCGCCTGCAGCAACACGACGGGGCGCCGCCACAACGGCCCGTGCGACGGAAATTCGGCCGCGGCGATCGCGTCGATCCGCTCGACCAGCGCATGGCAGGTTGCCTCGCGATAGCGTGCCGCATGAATGCGCACCTGCTCGGCGAGGCTCGCGACCGACAGCCGCGGCAGCCGCCGCGCGACACCCATTGCGTCGAGCGCCTCGAGCAGGTCGATCGCGCGATGCTCGACGCCGCGCAGCAGCGCGATGCGCGCGGCCGTCAGATAGCCGAGCAGCACGGTGTCGGGCGTGCCCGCGTGCTCGAGCACGTCGAGCCGGTTCGCGAGCAGCGCGGCAGCCTGGTCGACGCGATCGGACTCGTATGCGATCGCCGCGCACATCGCCGCGAGCATGCAGGTCAGCGGATGGCGGCGCCCGAGGTCGGCTTCCGCGCGCGCGAGTGCCGGCGACAACGCGTCGTCCGCGAGCCGGATCTGACCTTCGCCCAGGTAGCTCAGGCCGGTGATCAGCTCGCCCCAGCGCGCGACGTACCCGAACCCGGCCGCCGTCTCGCCGCGCGGCGCGGCCTGCTGGAAGCGGCGCGCCTGCGCCGGTTCGCCGACGATGATCGCGCGCGCCGACAGGCGGTTCGCATGCATCTGGGCCAGCCATGTCGCCGCGGGCGGCGTGAACTCGGCCCACGGCTCGAACAGCTCGACGAAACGGTCGATTTCGTCGGCGTAATAGGCCGCCGCGCTGAGGATCAGCGCGCATTCGTAGCGCATCGCGGCCGGCGTGCCGGCATCGGCCAGGATGCCGGCGATCTGACGCTGCGCCTCGACATGGCGCTCGCCGAGCGCCAGCGCCCAGGCGACCGCGATCCGCAGCGTCGGGCGCTTGTCGAGTTCCGCGTCGGGCAACAGCGCGAGCCAGTCGAGCACGTCGTTGATGCGGCCCTGCTTGATCGCGTCCTCGAGGCAGCGCTGCGCGAGCGCGTACGCGGTCTCGACCTGGCCGGCCGCATACGCATGGCGCGCGGCTTCCTCCGTCATCCCGTGCGCATCGAGCCACGCAGCCGCGCGTGCATGCAGCTCGCTGCGGTCTGCGTCCGGGCCCGCCGCCAGGCGGTCGCGCAACGTATCGCGCACGAGCGGATGCAGCCGGCACCAGTCGGAATCGTCGGACGCGATGAACAGCGGCGTGTCGCGCGCGAGCCGCACGAGCCGGTCGGCGGCATCCGCGTCGTCGAGCAGCGCGGCGCACAGCGACGGATGCAGGCGGTCGGCCACGCTCGTGCGCGTCAGGAACGCGGTGTCGTCGGCAGACAAGTTCGCGAGCAGCAGCTCGACGAGCCGGTCGCGGGTGCCGTCCATGCGCGCGGCGAGCGCGTCGACGGCCTGGCGCGGATCGGCCGAGCGCGCCATCGCGGCCATCGCGAGCTGCAGCCCGAGCGGCCAGCCGTCGACGCGTTCGAACAGCCGCGCGCACGCATCGGCGTCGACCCGCCGCGCAAAGCGTGCGCCGACCAACGCGATCGTCTCGTCGAGCGTGAAGCGCAGCCAGTCGGGGCCCACGAGCGTGCATTGCCCGCCGGCGAGCAGGTCGCCGGCCGCGTGATCGAGCCCGCGCCGGGCGGCGACGACGACCCGCAGGTTCTGCGGCGCGTTGTGCAGCACGTAGGTCAGCGCGTCCAGGCCCGCGGCCGGCAGCCGCTCCGCATCGTCGACGATCAGCAGCGCGTCGATCGACAGTTGCGCGACTTCGGCCAGCCACGCGGTCAGCCCCTCCAGCGCGCGCGCCGCACCGCCCGAAACCAGGCGCCCGAAACCGGGCCGCGCGCAACCGGTGCGCACCGCCTGCACGAGCCCCAGCAGCAGGCGCGGCGCGTCGTCGCGCTCGTCGGCGGACAGCCATACGACCGCGCGGCCGAGCGCGAGCGATTCGCGGCGCCATTGCGCGAGCAGCGAGGTCTTGCCGTAGCCGGCCGGCGCCTGTACGAGCGTGACCGGCCGGGCGTCGAACGTCGGCGCGGCGAGGCTCAGCCGCGCACGCGCGAGCAGTTGCGCCGGCACGCGCGGCGCGGTCGTCTTCAGCACGAGTTCGGTGGGGGGCGCGTCGGCGCGATCGGGTGGGTGGGCCATCGGGGCAGCAGTCGGATTCCGGCGATGCCGTGCGGGCCAGCGTCCGGGGTGGTTGTGGGGGGAAGGATCGGCCGAACCGTGTTCGCGCGTCAATCCCCCCCGCGACGAGTGGGGCCGCACCGCCGCCCGGTCGATAGCATGGGTTCCGATGCGTGACGAACGCAATTGACGAACGCGACGAGGAGGGACCATGAACATCGTATCGACCGGCACGCAACGCAGCGCGTCGAGCGCCGGATAAGCGGAGCGGCACGATGTATCGCCATCTGCTCGTGACGGTCGACGGCGTGCCCGGCGGCATCGACGCGATCGGCCATGCGCTCGAACTGGCGCGGGCGGTCGGCGCGCGGGTCACGTTCGTGCTGCCGGGCGCCGCGCCGGGCTCGCGTTTTTCCGGAGCGCGGATGCCCGAACAGGGTGCGAAAGTGGAAGCCGCTGCGCGGGCGCAGGGGCTGTCGCATGCGATCGCGGGGGTCGGCCATCCGGGGGCCGGCCATCCGGGGGCCGGCGACACGTCGCCTGGCGCGCTCGCCGCCGATCTCGGCTGCGACCTGATCGGCGTCGCGGCGCTGCCGCACGACGCCGATGCAGCCGCAGCCGTGCAACGGCAGTTGCTGCTCGCGACGAGCGGCGTGCCCGTGCTCGTGTGCCCGGCGCGGCATGCGCCGGCCGAGGTGCGCGTGATGGCACGCTGTCTCGCCGCGCATCGTGCGCTCGGCGAGCAGCTGCAGGCCCTGATGATGGCGAGCGAGGATGCGGACGTGACAAGGCGGCCGACGGCCGACGCGAGCGGCATGCCGACGGCGCTGGCATCGCTTGCGGCGCTGCAGGACGCACGCTTCGGCACGTCCGCCGAAGCCCGTCTCTTTGCGGCATTGCGCAGGCGGGCGGAGAGCACCGCGGCCGAGCTCGACGAGCTCGATCGCCAGCGGCGCCGCGATGCGCACGCCCTTGATGCGCTGGCGCGGCTCGCCGCCGCCGGTCTGCCGTCGGCCGCATTCGATGCCGCGCTCGCCGTCTATGCGCGCGGCGCATTCGAGCAGATGGGACGCATGGAAGGCGTGATATTCCCGGCCGCGCGCCGCTACCTGGGCGACGCCGACTGGAACGAACTGGACCAGCCCCCGGCGGGCGGCGCAGCCACGCCGCCGCCGGGCGCCAACGAACCCGACGATGCGTGACGCGCATCCGACCGAATACCTACGGAGAACAAGATGGCACATGCAGTGCGATTCCACGAAACCGGCGGCCCTGACGTGCTGCGCTGGGAAGAAGTCGACGTCGGCGATCCGGGCCCCGGCCAGGTGCGCCTGCGGCACGAGGCGGTCGGCCTGAACTTCGCCGACACGTATTTCCGCAGCGGCCTGTATCCGGTTCCGCTGCCGGCCGGCATCGGCGTCGAGGCAGCCGGCGTGGTCGAGGCAGTCGGCCCCGGCGTGACGAACGTCGCCGCCGGCGACCGCGTGACTTACACCGGCTTTCTCAACACGCTCGGCGCGTACAGCACCGAACGGCTGATCGCGGCCGCGCCGCTCGTCAGGCTGCCGGCCGGCATTTCGTGCGAAACGGCCGCGGCGATGACGATGCGCGGGCTCACGTCGGCGTATCTGTTGCGCCGCATCCACGCGTTCGCGCCGGGCGACGCGATCCTGCTGCATGCGGCCGCGGGCGGCGTCGGGCTGATCGTGTCGCAATGGGCGAAGCTGCTCGGGCTCACGGTGATCGGCACCGTGTCGAGCGAACACAAGGCAGCGATCGCCCGCGCGCACGGCTGCGACCATACGATCGACTACAGCCGCGAGGACGTCGCGAAACGCGTGCGTGAACTGACGGGCGGCGCCGGCGTCGACGTCGTGTTCGACAGCGTCGGCAAGGACACCTTCGAAGGCTCGCTCGATTCGCTGAGGCGGCGCGGGCTGATGGTCTGCGTCGGCACCGCGTCGGGCCCGATCCCGCCGTTCGATCCGCAGCGCCTCGCGATGAAAGGCTCGCTGTACCTGACGCGCCCGGCGCTGGCCGACTACATCGCCGATCCGGCCGAGAAGAACGATCTGGCCGGCGAACTGTTCGCGCACGTCGCCGCCGGCCGCATCCGGATCGAAGTCAACCAGCGTTATGCGCTGCAGGACGCGGCGCAGGCGCACCGCGACCTCGAGTCGCGCAAGACGACCGGCTCGTCGGTATTCATCGTCTGAGGAGACGCGCATGCGAGTCGAACCCCTGACCTGTGCGATCGGCGCGGAGCTGCTGGACGTGAGCCTCGCCGACGCCGTGCACGACGACGGCCTGTTCGCCGAGATCCGCACGCAGTTGCTGCGCCATCGCGTGCTGTTCCTGCGCGACCAGGACATCACGCGCGCCGAGCACGTCGCGTTCGCGCGCCGCTTCGGCGAGCTCGAGGATCATCCGGTCGCCGGCAGCGATCCGGAGCACCCGGGGCTCGTGCGGATCTACAAGTCGCCCGACCAGCCGAACGACCGCTACGAGAATGCGTGGCACAGCGATGCGAGCTGGCGCGTGGCGCCGCCGTTCGGCTGCGTGCTGCGCTGTGTCGAAGGGCCGGACGTCGGCGGCGACACGATGTGGGCGAACATGGTGCTCGCGTACGAGTACCTGCCGGAGCACGTGAAGCAGCAGATCGCCGACTTGCGCGCGCGTCACAGCATCGAGGCGAGCTTCGGCGCGGCGATGCCGATCGACAAGCGCCTCGCGCTGAAGGCGCAGTACCCGGATGCCGAGCATCCGGTCGTGCGCACGCATCCCGAGACGGGCGAGAAGGTGCTGTACGTGAATGCGTTCACGACGCATTTCACGAACTTCCACACGCCCGGGCGCGTGCGCTTCGGGCAGGACGCGAACCCGGGCGCCGGCCAGTTGCTGCAGTACCTGGTCAGCCAGGCCACTATCCCCGAATACCAGGTGCGCTGGCGCTGGAAGAAGAACAGCGTCGCGATCTGGGACAACCGCAGCACCCAGCATTACGCGGTGATGGACTACCCGCCGTGCGTGCGCAGGATGGAGCGCGCGGGCATCGTCGGCGACGTGCCGTTCTGATCTGAGCCCACCCGCGCCGTAACCGGTTCTCAACCCCATGCAACGCGCCGGGCCTGCCGCCCGGCGCGACGGGATGCGCACGCCCGTACATCCCGAACACAACGATTCCATCTGGAGGACGACATGCAATTTCTCGACGATTCGCTGCACCCGGAAAACCAGGACAAGGTAGTCATCACGGTCGCGCCGTACGGCCCCGAATGGATGCCCGCCGATTTTCCGGAAGACATTCCGGTGACGATGGACGAACACGTGCAGAAGGCCGTCGACTGCTACAACGCGGGTGCGACGGTGCTGCACCTGCACGTGCGCGAGCTCGACGGCAAGGGCAGCAAGCGGCTGTCGAAATTCAACGAGCTGCTCGGCCGGCTGCGCGACGCCGTGCCCGACATGATCCTGCAGGTCGGCGGCTCGATCTCGTTCGCGCCGGAAGGCGACGGTGCCGAAGCGAAATGGCTGTCCGACGACACGCGCCACATGCTCGCCGAGCTCAGGCCGAAGCCCGACCAGGTGACGGTCGCGATCAACACGGTGCAGATGAACATCACCGAGCTGATGAACCGCAAGGACATCGCCGGCACGTCGCTGAACGAAGCCGCGCTGTGGGACGCGTACCGCGAGATGACCGTGCCGGCCGGCCCCGGCTGGGTCGACGAACACCTGCGCCGGCTGCAGGCGGCCGGCATCCAGCCGCATTTCCAGCTCACCGGCATGCATGCGCTCGAGACGCTCGAACGAATCATCCGCCGCGGCGTCTATCGCGGCCCGCTGAACGTGACGTGGGTCGGCATCGGCGGCGGCTTCGACGGCCCGAATCCGTACAACTTCATGGAATTCGTGCGGCGCTGCCCGGACGGCGCGTGCATCACGCTCGAATCGCTGATGAAGAACGTGCTGCCGATCAACACGATGGCGATGGCGCTGGGGCTGCATCCGCGCTGCGGGATCGAGGACACGATCATCGACCAGAAGGGCAACCGGATGACGTCGGTGCAGCAAATCGAGCAGTGCGTGCGGATCGCGCGCGAACTCGGCCGCGAGATCGCGACCGGCAAGGAAGCGAAGGCGATCTACCGGATCGGCGTGCAGTACGACGGCATCGACGAGACGCTCGCGCAGCTCGGGATGGCGCCGAACCGTCGGCCGGGCCAGGTGAGCGTGCCGCTGCGCGCAGCCTGACGTGCCGCGCATCCGGGCGGCGGCCCTCGCGGCTGCCGCCCGCCGATCGTTGTGGCGTGGCACCCGTCCCCGCGCGTCGCGCGGGGGCCGACTCCGGTCAACGGAGCGGGGCCGCGCAAGCCGCGCCGGCGCGTTGCCGCACCGGTGCCGGAGGAGACACGCATGCTGATTCATCACGTCGAGCCGTCGCTGCAGGAGACGGCCGCCACCGGCCGGCGCGCGCCGGCCTATGCCTGGCTCGTGTTCGGGCTGACCGTCGGCCTGCTGCTGTCGGACTACATGTCGCGGCAGGTGCTCAACGCCGTGTTTCCGCTGCTCAAGCACGCGTGGGGGCTGTCGGACACGCAGCTCGGTTCGCTGTCCGGCGTCGTCGCGCTGCTGGTCGGGCTGCTGACGTTTCCGCTGTCGGTGCTCGCCGACCGTTTCGGGCGCGTGCGCAGCATCGTGCTGATGGCCGCGCTGTGGAGCATCGCGACGCTCGGCTGCGCGCTGTCGACCCACTACACCGAAATGCTCGTGGCGCGCGGCCTCGTCGGGCTCGGCGAAGCCGCGTACGGCAGCGTCGGCGTCGCCCTGATCCTCAGCATCTTTCCGGCGCGCTTGCGCGCGACGCTGACCGGCGCGTTCATGGCCGGCGGCGCGTTCGGCTCCGTGTTCGGGATGGCGCTCGGCGGGCTGGTCGGCGCGCATCTCGGCTGGCGCTGGTCGTTCGGCGTGATGGCCGCACTCGGGATCGTGCTGCTCGTCGCGTACCGCGGTGTCGTCACCGAGCGGCGGCTTGCGGCATGCCGCGTCGAACCGTGCCGGCCCCTTGCCGATGCGCCGCGCGATTTGCGCGGCAGCGTGCGCGTGCTGATGGCGGGGCTGTTCGCGTCGCGCTCGGTGATCTGCGCGTATGTCGGCAGCGGGCTGCACCTGTTCGTGCCCGGCGCGCTGTTCGCATGGCTGCCGAGCTACCTGAACCGCTATTACGCGATGGCGCCCGACCGCGCCGCCGTGCTCGCGGCCGTCTTCGTGCTGCTGTCGGGCATCGGGATGGTCGGTTGCGGAATCGTCACCGATCGCGTCGGACGCACCGACGGCGCGCGCAAATGGCTGACTGCGATCGTGTACTGCGTGCTGACCGGCGTGTGCCTCGCGCTCGCGTTCCGGCTGCCGCCCGGGCCACTGCAGCTCGCGCTGATCTGCGCGGGGATGCTGGTCGGCGCCGGTGCGTCCGGCGCCTCGGGTGCGATGGTCGCGAACCTGACGCCGGCCGCGATCCACGCGTCGGCCTTCGCGACGCTCACGCTCGCCAACAACCTGCTCGGCATGGCGCCGGGCCCGCTGCTGACGGGATGGGTGGCCGATCGGGCGGGCCTCGTCGGCGCACTGCAATGGATTCCCGCCGTGCCGCTCGCGGCCGCCGTGCTGTTCGCGATCGGACGCGCAAGCTACGCGGCCGATCTCGCGCGCGTCGAACGCGAACGGCGCGCATCCCGTCTTTCCTGAACTTTCCCGAACCGAACCCACCCGGAGGCTGCATGACCCTGGCGACCGCGCCCACGCCCACCATCCTGATCGTGCCCGGCTTGCGCGATCACGTCGAAGATCACTGGCAGACGCATCTGCAACGACGCCTGCCGAACGCGCGCGCCGTCGCGCCGCTCGAAGCCGACAAGCTGAGCCGCGCCGCACGGGTCGCGGCGCTCGACGCGGCGCTGGCCGAGATCGGCGGCCCCGTGATTCTCGTCGCGCACAGCGCGGGCGTGATGATCGTCGTCCATTGGGCGCAGCAGGCCACGCGTGCGATCGACGGCGCACTGCTTGCCGCGCCGGCCGATCTTGATACGCCGATGCCCGCAGGCTATCCGCCCCTCGATGCGCTCGACGCGCACGGCTGGACGCCGGTGCCGACCCGGCCGCTGCCGTTTCCGAGCATCGTGGCCGCGAGCCGCAACGACCCGCTTGCGCGCTTCGAACGCGCCGAAACGCTCGCGGCAGGGTGGGGCAGCCAGCTTGTCGATCTCGGCGAGGTCGGCCACCTGAACCCGGCGTCCGGGTATGGCGAGTGGCGTGACGCGGAGCGGCTGATCGGGGAGGTGATCGCGCTGCGTGCGGACTGAGCGCCGTCTGCAGCGCGCCGCGCAGGATTTCATGCCGGCGCGGCTGTGCAAACCAGTTCCATTTCAGCGCCTGCCGATATACGACGTCCTAACACACCATGCCGCCGTTGCCCCAGCGCGCCATGAAATCGGTCAATCGGCAAATCACCGATAAAAGGAAGGTTTTTGTTAGGGAAATTCCCGCCCCGCGCCGCTCGGTTTTTTGTTGACCGACATCGTATAACACCGTCATGATTTCCTGAAAGAAAGGTCCCATCCACCGACCGAAGCGAGGAGACATGAACACAACCACGATCGCGCGCCGTGTTCGCCGGATCGCCCTGGCGCTAAGCCTGACGTTGCCGGCCGCGGCCGCCGTCGCGGCCCCGGTGTCGCTGAATGTCGTCGACGTCGCGGGCAACCTGCAACTCACGCAGAAGGCCATCGAAGCGTTCAAGGAAAAGAACCCGAACCTCGTCGCGAACGTCACGTTCACGAACGCGCCCGCGCCGCAGCTGCCGGGCAAGATCAAGGCGATGCAGGCGGCGGGGCGCGCCGACATCGACCTCGTGCTGACGGGCACCGACGCGCTGGCCGCCGGCATCGAGCAGAACCTGTGGCTGAAGCTGCTGCCCGACAACGCGGGCGCGTTCCCCGGCGTGCTCGACAAGTACGCGCCCGGCCCCCGCAAGATGCAGGATGTCGCGCAGGGCTTCGGCCTCGAAGTCACCTACATGCCGGCCGGCCCGCTGCTCGAATACAACCCGGCGAAGGTCAGCGACCCGCCGAAGACGCCTGCCCAGCTGCTCGCATGGTGCAAGGCGCACCCGAACAAGCTGATCTACGCGCGCCCCGCGAACTCGGGCCCCGGCCGCACGTTCCTGATGGGGCTGCCCTACGTGCTCGGCGACAAGAACCCGCAGGACCCGATCAACGGCTGGGACAAGACCTGGGCGTTCCTGAAGCAGCTCAACGACTGCGTCCCGTATTACCCGGGCGGCACGTCGGCCGTGATGAAGGAACTCGGCGAGGGCACGCGCGACATGACCGTGACCGTCACCGGCTGGGACCTGAACCCGCGCGCGCTCGGCATCGTGCCGGCCGAATTCCGGATCCAGGCGTTCGACAACATGACGTGGGTCAACGATGCGCACTACATGGTGATCCCCAAGGGCGTGCCGAAGGACAAGCTCGACGTGCTGTTCAAGCTGATGAACTTCCTGCTCGAACCGGCGCAGCAGGCGATGACCTACGACGACGGCTACTTCTATCCGGGCCCGGCGGTGAAGGGCGTGACGCTCGAGATGGCGCCCGCGCACAGCCAGGACGTGATCAGGAAGTTCGGCCGCCCCGAGTACGCGAAGCTGCTCGCGGATCGTCCGCACGTGCAGCCGCTCAACGCGCAGGCGATGGTCGCCGCGTTCCAGAAGTGGGACCGCGAGATCGGTTCGCAGAAATCGAAATGACGCATGAACCCGCGGGCGCCGCGGCGCCCGCGCCGACGGAGTTCGCGTAATGAAGCACAGTTTCGAACGGTTGCGGCTCGACGGCGTGTGCCGCAGCTTCACCAATGCGGAGGGCGCACAGGTCGCCGCGCTGAACGGGCTCGATCTCGACATCAGGCGCGGCGAGTTCATCGCGCTGCTCGGCCCGTCGGGTTGCGGCAAGTCGACCGCGCTGAACTGCATCGCCGGGCTGCAGCCGCTCACGAGCGGCGGCATCTGGCTCGACGACACGCGCATCGACGTGCTGCCGCCCGAGCGCCGCGGCTTCGGGATGGTGTTCCAGAACTACGCGCTGTTCCCGCACATGTCGGTGCTCGACAACGTCGGCTTCGGGCTGAAGATGCGCGGCGTGCCGAAGCAGGACACGCGGCGGCGCGCGCAGCAGGCGCTCGAACTCGTGCAACTCGTCGGCCACGAGGGCAAGCTGCCCGGGCAGCTGTCGGGCGGGCAGCAGCAGCGCGTCGCGATCGCGCGCGCGATCGTCATCGAGCCGCCGCTGGTGCTGATGGACGAGCCGCTGTCGAACCTCGACACGAAGCTGCGCATCGAGATGCGCGCCGAGATCCGCCGCATCCACACGCAACTCGAACGCGCGACGATCTACGTGACGCACGACCAGGACGAGGCGCTGTCGATGGCCGACCGGATCGTCGTGATGAAGGAGGGCGTCGTGCAGCAAGTCGCGTCGCCGAAGGACGTGTACACGCGCCCGCACAACCTGCACGTCGCGCGCTTCATGGGCTATCGCAACGTGCTGCCGTTCACGCTCGAAGGGATGGCCGGCGACTACGTGAACGTCACCGCCGCCGGCGTGCGCGTCACCGGCGTGCCGATGGCCGGCTTCGACGGCAAGGACGTCGTGGTCGCGCTGCGCCCCGACGACATCGAGCGCGCGGAAGACGGCGCCGACAATGCATTCGACGCGACCGTCGAAACGGTCGAGTACGGCGGCCGCGATTCGCTGATCCGCGCGATCACGCCGTTCGGGCCGATCTGGGCGCGGGTCGCCGGCGAATTCGCGGAAGGCGAGCGGCTGCGGCTGCGCGTGGCGCCGGCACGCACGCTCGTCTATGCGGGAGACGCGCAATGAACGGCCACCGCGCCGCGCGCGCGGCCGCACGCCCCCGGGAGGCCGCATGAGCACGCTCGCGACCGGCGGCACGCCGCGCGACGCGAAGGCATGGCTCGTCACGCCCGCGCTCGCGTTCATCGTCGCGCTGTTCATCTATCCGTTCGCCTACGGCCTCGTGCTGTCGTTCCAGCCGATGAACGGCGGCGGCGCGCTCGCGAACTACGTGCAGTTCTTCACCGACACCGCGATGTGGCCGACCGTGCTCGTCACGCTGAAGCTCGCGGTGCCGGCGACGCTGCTCAACGTCGGCATCTCGGTGCCCGTCGCGTTCGCGTTGCGCCGCAACTCGCCGTACCAGAAGTTCGTCACGACGCTGCTCGTGATTCCGGTCACGCTCGGCACGGTGCTCGTCGCCGACGGGATGCTCACGTATTTCGGCCCGAACGGCTGGTTCCCGCAGGCGCTGCAGGGGCTGCACCTGTACACCGACGAAGTGCGCCTCACGCACAACTACTGGGGTGTGCTGCTGTCGCTGATCGTGTCGGGCTTTCCGTTCGCGTTCCTGCTGATGCTGTCATACATCAGCGGCATCGACCCGACGCTCGCGCGCGCCGCGGCCACGCTCGGCGCGAACCCGTGGCAGCAGTTCCGGCAGATCTACCTGCCGCTGCTCGTGCCGGGGCTCACGATGGCCGCGTGCCTGTCGTTCGTGCAGGCGTTCTCGGTGTTCCCGTCGGCCGTGCTGCTCGGCGCGCCGGCCGGGCCGACGCGCGTGATCTCGATCGCGGCGGCCGAAGCCGCGTTCGAGAGCTACGACTATTCGCTCGCATCGGCGATCGCGATCGTGATGGGTTTCGTGCAGTTGCTGGTGGTCGCGTCGATGCTCGGTGCGCGCCGCTTCTTCTATACGGGGCCGGTGACAGGGGGCAAGGGCTGATGGCGACCGACAATCATGCCGCGCCGGCCTGGCCGCCGAAGCAGGACGCGCCCGATGCACGCCCCGTCAACGCGAGGACACCGCGGAAGATGAGAAGCAACCTCGCCGGCCGGGCCTGGAAGGCACTCGTCTGGGGGCTGATGGCGTTCTTCCTGCTGAACGTGATGCTGCTGATCGCGACCGTCGCGGTGAACTCGGTCGCGACGCGCTGGTTCGGCACGCCGCTGCCGCAGGGCTTCACGCTGCACTGGTACGCGAAAGCGTGGGAAGACTTCCAGCTCGCGAGCGTGCTGTGGGTGACGCTCGAAGTGGTCGGCGCGGTCGTGCTGCTGTCGGTCGCGCTCGGCGTGCCGGCCGCCTATGCGCTCGCGCGCGTGCGGTTCCGCGGCAAGCGCTTCGCGCTGCTGGTATTCCTGCTGCCGCTGATGGTGCCGCCCGTCACGTACGGGATTCCGATGGCGACCGTGATGTACAAGGTCGGGCTCGCCGGCACGCTGCCGGGCGTGATCCTCGCGAATCTCGTACCGGCGCTGCCGTTCGTGATCCTCGTGATGACGCCGTTCATCGAGCAGATCGACCCGAATCTCGAGGCCGCCGCGCGCATCTTCGGCGCGAACACGTGGCGCTATTTCCGCTACGTGCTGCTGCCGCTGCTGGTGCCCGGCATGCTCGCGGCCGGGCTGCTCGTGCTGGTGCGCACGATCGGGATGTTCGAGCTGACCTTCTTCACCGCGGGCCCGAGCACGCAGACGCTCGTCGTCGCGCTGTATTACGCGGTGTTCTCGACCGGCGTGCGCGCGCCGCAGTCGATCGACGCGATGGCGATGATCTACATGGCCATCACGCTCGTGTGGGTCGTGATCGCGCTGCAGTTCGTGAGCCCGACGCAATTGGTCAGCCGCGTGAAGCAGGAGCGGCAGTAAGCGCGGACACCAGCGGCGGGGCGCGGCGCACGGGCCGTCCGTTCGGCCGCCCGCATCCGTGCAATTGGTTACAAATGGATACCGCGAACGACGCGCGGACGTTGCAGACTACGCGGCGTACCGGCTCGGTGATGCGTTCACTCGCATCGCAGCATGCCGCCCGACGTTCACCGGATTCACGGAGTGCCATGAAGTTTCCCACGCTGCTGACGCTCGGCTGTGCCGCCACGCTGCTCACCGCCTGCAACCTGCTCCACGACGGCCCCGGATCGAGCGACGTCGACGCCGCGGTGCGCCGCGCGCTCGAAGCGGAAAACCACGGCGGCCTGAACGCGCTGTTCGGCCAGCCGCTGCCCGTGTCGGCCGACGTGATCTCGGCGAAGCCCGACGGCGACTGCAAGAAGGTCGGCGAACGCACCTATACGTGCAACGTCGTGGTCACGTGGCGCAACAGCGATTACGCGCCGTCGCGCGCGAACCTCACCTTCGTCAAGGCCGCCGACGGTTCGTGGCAGACCTCGGGCGTCGACGCCGCGATCGCGACGGGCGCCGCCAAGTCGCTGATCGACAGGATCGGCAAGGCGTGGCCGGGCAATGCGGCCAGCGGCGCGTCGGCGCCGCAGTAACGCGTGCGCGACGGGCTTCGTCGCGCTTTCTTCCTTCCGAGTACGGTCCCGGCGAGCGGGGGCCGCACCGTCCTTATTCCGACACCGGCGCCCGGCGAACCGCTGACCATGGCGGCAACGGCCCGCGTGCCGCCGTGCGGGTCACGCTGCGGTCGGCGGCCGCCACCGACCGCACCGTCATCGGTGCGGTCTGCGCCGGGCGACCCGACGCGGTCGAGCCGTCGGCATCCGCCAATCCCGCACGATTGCTCGACATGCGCGTCGGCGGCACGGATGGCGTGAGCAGAGAAAAAGGGGCAAACGCGGCCGGATATCGATCGACCCCATCCTCGGTATGCGGACCGACATATAGGGAAAACCCTTAATTCGCGCTATAATCACGGCCTAGAAGAAAGGTCGAACCATGCCCGAACGTTTCCAATCCCTTGAAAAGTTTGTATTTTCCCTCGTCGTGATGTCCGCGGTCGTCTGCTCCGCATTCCTCGCGTACGAGCGTCATCCCGAGATCAAGATCGCGCTGCACGAAGGCGAAGCGCTGATGCGCGAAAGCGCCAAGTATTCGGTCATCTGCTCGCCGTCCAAGGTCGATCCTTGCGTCGAGATGTCCGCTTACTGAGCCTCGCCTCCCGCTGACGCATTCCCGCTGATTCCCGCCGACGCGCGGCCGATGGCCGACACGCGCCGGCGGCGCGCATCGCGCACTCGCGCGCACCGGTTCCGGTCGCGCGTCGCCTGACCGCCGCTTCCCCGATTCTCCGATTCCGCTGCGGCGTCCTGCCCGCAACGCGTCTTCCTGTCTTCACATCCTCACGTCCCGCGCATCGCTGCCGATGGCCGGCGCAGCATACTGCCGCCTGCCGCGCTCAACCGGCCGTCACGACATGCCGCGGTTCGCCGCTCGCAAACGCCGCGACGTTGTCGACGAGCTGGTCGGCCAGCGTCTGCATCGCCTCGTCGCTCGCCCACGCGACATGCGGCGTCAGGATGAATGCCGGATGCGACAGGATCGCGTGAAACGGATGTGCGGCCGGCAGCGGCTCCTGCGTGACCACGTCGAAGCCCGCGCCCGCGATCTGCCCCGACTGCAGCGCATCGACGAGCGCGCTTTCGTCTACCAGCCCGCCGCGCGCCGTGTTGATCAGCAACGGCCGGCGTGCCATCCGCGCGAAGGCGGCCGCGTCGATCAGGTCCCGGGTCGCCGGCGTGAGCGGGCAATGCAGCGTGATCACGTCGCTGTCGCGCAGCAGCGTGTCGAGCGGCACATGGTCGCCGCCCCGCGCATCGCCGTGCGCGGCGAACAGCACGCGCATGTCGAGCGCACGCGCGATGGCGGCCACGGCCCGACCGAGCACGCCGTCGCCGACGATCCCGAGGGTCGAGCCGGCCAGATCGCGGATCGGATGATCGAAGAAGCAGAACTGTCCGCTGTCGAGCCAGCGTCCCGCGCGCACCGCATCGCGATACGCGACGAGGCTGCGCCGCAAGGCAAAGATCAGCGCGAACGTGTGCTCGGGCACCGTGCGCGCCGCATACCCGCGAATGTTGCTGACGACGATGCCGCGCGCCGCGCACGCGTCGAGATCGACGATGTCGGTGCCCGTCGCGGCGATCGCGACCATCCGCATATGCGGCGCGGCGTCGAGCATCGCCGCGTCGAGCCGGACCTTGTTGGTCACGACGATGTCCGCGTGGCCGATGCGCGCGGCCACTTCGCGCGGGGCCGTCCGTTCGAAGGTCTGGAGCGTGTGCGGAAACGGGAACGGCTTCAGCACGGTCTGCGGCGACAGCGTCGCGCGGTCGAGAAACACGATCTTCGCGGGTGAACAGCTGGAAAACATGGCGGGCCTCGCTGACGGGCGCCCGGCGGGCGCGCAACGGCAATGATTCTGCCGACGGCCCGCGGGATCGGGCTTGATCGTTGCGCGAGTGCGCTTTCCCGCATGGAAAGGCCGGCGCTCCATCGCATGTGGAGCGGCGCGGCGTCTCCTGATTCACCGCCTTGCATGCCTTTCCGTTCGGGAAAGGCTGGTTGAGCATCGATCGATTTTCGCCGGGCGCGAACGCCGTCATGATCGCCGTCATCGACAACACGATTTCATCGGAGACAGACATGACGAGACCCCTGGACGGAATCCGCGTGCTGGAACTCGGCCAACTGATCGCCGGGCCGTTCGCGGGCCGGATGCTCGCCGAATTCGGCGCGGACGTGATCAAGGTCGAGCCGCCCGGCGTCGGCGACCCGCTGCGCAAATGGCGGCTGCTGCACGACGGCACGTCGGTCTGGTGGGCCGCCCAGTCGCGCAACAAGACCTCGCTCGCGCTCGACCTGCGCACCCCCGAAGGGCAGGACGTCGTGCGCCGCCTCGTCGCCGAGACCGACGTGCTGATCGAGAACTTCCGGCCCGGCACGCTCGAAGGCTGGGGGCTCGGCTGGGAGACGCTGTCCGCGATCAACCCCGGGCTCGTGATGCTGCGCGTGTCGGGCTTCGGCCAGACCGGCCCGTATCGGGACCGGCCGGGCTTCGGCGTGATCGCCGAGGCGATGGGCGGCCTGCGGCACCTGACGGGCGAACCGGGCCGCACGCCGGTGCGCGTCGGCGTGTCGCTCGGCGATTCGCTGTCGGCGCTGCACGGCGTGATCGGCATCCTGCTCGCGCTGCGCCATCGCGAGCAGCAGGGCGGCAAGGGGCAGGTCGTCGACGTCGCGCTGTACGAATCGGTGTTCAACATGATGGAAAGCCTGCTGCCCGAGTACTCGGCGTTCGGCGCGGTGCGCGAGGCGGCCGGCAGCAGCCTGCCCGGCATCGCGCCGACCAACGCGTACCGCTGCCGCGACGGCAAGTACGCGCTGATCGCCGGCAACGGCGACAGCATTTTCCGGCGCCTGATGGAACTGATCGGGCGGCCCGATCTCGGCAATGATCCGGCGCTCGCGCACAACGACGGGCGCGTCGCGCAGGTCGCGCGCATCGATGCGGCGATCGGCGAATGGAGCGCGCGGCACGACCTCGACGGCGTGCTGGCTGCACTGAACGACGCGCGCATCCCGTCCGGGCGCATCTACGACGTCGCGGACATCGCGGCCGATCCGCATTACCGCGCGCGCGACATGATCGTCGACGCGGCGCTGCCCGATGGCACGCCCGTGCTCGTGCCGGGCATCGTGCCGAAACTCGGCGCGACGCCGGGACGCATCGAGCGTCCCGCGCCCGCGCTCGGCGCCGATACCGACGCGGTACTCGAATCCATCGGCATCGATGCCGCGACGCGCGACGACTGGCGCACGCGCGGCGTGATCTGAACCGACCACCGGGACGACGACATGAGCAAGCATCTCCAACGACTCTACATCCACGAAGTCGCCACACGCGACGGTTTCCAGAATGAAGCGGCGTTCGTCGACACCGACGACAAGATCGCGCTCGTCGACGCATTGAGTGCATGCGGCTACGCGAAGATCGAGGTCACGTCGTTCACGTCGCCGAAGGCGATCCCCGCGCTGCGCGACGCGGAGGCCGTGATGCACGGCATCGTCCGCGCGCCGGGCGTGGTCTATACGGTGCTCGTGCCGAACGTGCGCGGCGCGGAACGCGCGCTGTCGTGCGGCGTCGACGAGGTGAACCTCGTGATGTCGATGAGCGAAAGTCACAACCGCGCGAACCTGCGGATGACGCGCGAGCAGTCGTTCGCGCAGCTGCGCGACGTGATCGATGCGGTGCGCGGCTCGGGCGTCGCGCTCAACGTGTCGCTGTCGACCACGATGGGTTGCCCGATGGAGGGCGACGTGCGCGACGAAACCGTGCTGGCGTGGATGCAGCGCTTCGCGGATCTCGGCGTGCACGGCTTCACGCTGTGCGACACGACTGGCATGGCGTATCCGTCGCAGGTGCGCGCGCTGGCCGAGCGCGCACGCGAGCGCTTCGGCGCGCTGCAGCTCACGCTGCACTTTCACAACACGCGCGGGATGGCGCTCGCGAACACGCTCGCCGCGCTCGACGCCGGCATCGACCGCTTCGACGCGTCGCTCGGCGGGCTCGGTGGCTGTCCGTACGCGCCGGGCGCGACCGGCAACGCGTGCACCGAGGAGCTCGTGCACATGCTCGAACTCGACGGCTACGATACGGGCGTCGACCTCGCGGCCGCGCTCGCCGCGGCCGCACGGCTGCCCGCGCTGATCGGACACGACGTGCCGAGCCAGATCCTGAAGGCCGGGCGCCGCTCGGACCTTCATCCGCCGCCGCGCGCCGAAGCCGGCAGCATGCCGGCGCAGCGGGCTTTCTCGTGAACAGCCGTGAACAGGAGCAAATCACATGGCGCTGATTGACCACCTCGACCACCTCGTGCTGACCTGCGTCGATCCGCAGCGGACGAAGCATTTCTATACGGAAGTGCTGCAGATGCAGCTCGAGACCTTCGGTGCGGGCCGGCTCGCGTTCCGCTTCGGCAACCAGAAGATCAACCTGCACGTGCGCGGCGCGGAGTTCGAGCCGAAGGCGCACGTGCCGGTGCCCGGCGCGCTCGACCTGTGCTTCATCGCGTCGGTGCCGCTCGACGACGTGATCGCGCATCTGCAACGCGTCGAATGGCCGATCGTCGAAGGGCCCGTCGAGCGCACCGGCGCGACGCAGAAGATCCGGTCGGTGTACGTGCGCGACCCGGACCTGAATCTGATCGAGATTTCCGAGTTGATCTGAGTGGCTTCGCGTGGTGGTCGTCGTGCCGTCTCATCGCGCCGGTCCGTCCGTTCGCGCATGCGCCGGCACGCGGCGCCCGCCGCGCGACAGTCCGCCGCCGAAAGCGGACAGATGCGCGCCGCACCCGCCGATTCCGGATAGCCGGCCCCGGTCACGCTGCGGATAATGGTGCGACGGCGTCGGCCCGTCCGTCGCCATCGCAGCGGGCACCGCGAACGTCCCGCGTATCCGCAATCCGATCCAGGCGCTTCCCGAATGACGATCCTTTATCGCGGCATGGACCGCGCGGCGCTCGACGCCGCCTACCTGAACACGAAGGCCATTCCCGATTTCCCGGCCGTGCTCGCATCCTGCCAGGCACGCAGCAGGGCGCTCTACGATGCGACGTCCGGGCAACGCGACCTGCGTTACGGCGCGGGCCCCGCGCAGCGTTTCGACTGGCTGCGCTGCGGGCGGCCCGACGCGCCGCTGTTCGTGTTCATTCACGGCGGCTACTGGCAGCACTGCGCGAAGGAGGATTTCGCGTATGCGGCCGCCGGGCCGCTCGCGTGCGGCTTCGACGTCGTGCTCGCCGAATACACGCTCGCGCCGGACGCGTCGATGACCGACATCGTCGGCGAGATCGGCGCGCTGCTCGACCGTCTCGCGGCCGATCCCGACCGCATCGGCACCGCTGGCCGGCCGATCCACCTGAGCGGCCACTCGGCCGGCGGCCACCTGACGGCCGTGCATCGCGCGCATCCGGGCGTCGTATCGGCGCTTGCGATCAGCCCGCTCGTCGATCTCGAACCGATCTCGCTCTGTGTGCTCGACGACAAACTGAATCTGACCCAACAGGAAATCGCCGCGTACAGCCCGCTGCGTCATGTCGGGCCCGGCGCGCCGACCGTCGTCGCGGTCGGCGCGGCCGAGCTGCCCGAGCTCGTGCGCCAGGCGCACGAATACGCGGACGCATGCGAGGCGGCCGGCGAACGGATCGCGCGCGCATGGCTGCCCGGCATGCGGCACTTCACGGTGCTCGACGATCTCGCGAAACCCGATAGCGCGATGCTCGCCGCGTTGCAGGCGATCGCGCCACGCTGACCGCGTCGTATTGCACGCATTCGGCACCCGTTCACACCCGTTCGCGCCGCGCGCGGCCGGGCGTATGATCGGCATCAGGCCGATCCGGCGCCGTTCGCCCGCGCCGCACGGCTTTCCCCAGGACCCTCATCATGGTGAACCCGCTTCATTTCGATCTGCAGTCGCTGCGCGTGTTCGCGCTCGTCGCCGAGCACGGCAGCCTGACCAAGGCGGCCGAACACGGCCAGCTCACGCTGTCCGCGGTCAGCAAGCGGATCGCCGAGCTCGAAGGCGTGACCGGCAGCGCGCTGTTCGTGCGGCATGCGCGCGGCGTCGAGCTGACGCCCGCGGGCCGCGCGCTGCTCGACCATGCGGCGAAGGTGATCGAGCAGGTCAACCGGATGGCGCACGAGATGAGCGACTACGTCGCCGGCGTGCGCGGCCACATTCACGTGTGGACCAATACGTCGGCCATCGTCCAGTTCCTGCCGGCCGATCTCGCCGCGTTTCTCACCGACAATCCGGGCATCAAGGTCAGTCTGGAGGAGCGGCTGAGCCACGAGATCGTCGACGCGCTCGCGTCCGGCAAGGCCGATCTCGGCGTGTTCGCGGACAACGTGCCGGCGCCCGGCATCGACCGCCGGCTATACCGGCGCGACGAGCTCGTGCTGCTCGTGCCGCGCGGGCATCGCTTCGCCGCGCTCGACAGCATCCGCTTCGCGGACACGCTCGATGAAGACTACGTCGGCCTGAGCGATGGCAGTTCGCTGCTCGCGCGGATGACCGACGCCGCGTTCGCGGCCGAGCGCTCGCTGAAGCTGCGCATCCAGGTATCGAATTTCGATGGCGTGAGCCGCATGATCGAGGCCGGGCTCGGGATCGGCGTGCTGCCGCGCGATGCGGTGACCGGCGAGCGCGCGGCGCGGCTCGGCGTCGTGAAGCTCGACGATGCGTGGGCGACGCGCACGCTGTGGGTCGGCGTGAAGGCCGGCAGCGTGCTGACCACCGACATCGCGAAGCTGTTCGATTTCATGTCGGCGCGCTGAACAAGCGGAACGCGCCGCACGCGCGATGCACGGGGCACGCATTCGCACGCCCCGTGCCGGTCGCCGCGTCAGACCGGATTGATGTCGTCCTGGCTGCGCCGCGTGGTCAGCGGCCCGAGCACGCGCAACGTGACGGCGACGATACCAAGCGCAACCGAGATCACGCCGAACATCGCCCCCGCGCCGTGTTCGGCCAGCACCGGCAGCAGCACGAACGGCAGCACGCCGCTCACGATGCGCGACAGTGCGTACGTGCTGCCGATCGCGGTCGAGCGTACGCGCGCCGGGAAGATCTCCGCCTGGTACACGTGATACGCGTTGCTGAACACGTTCGACGCGCAGGTCGTCAGGAAACCGAAGCAGACGATCAGCACCGTATTGCCCGAGTACGCGAAGCACAGCCCGAACGCTGCGATCGACAGGATCGACACGATCACGAGCGTGCGGCGCTCGATCCAGTTCAACAGCGGAATCGACAGCAGCGAGCCGATCGGATAGCCGATGAACGACAGTGCAATGAACAGCGTGCTGTCCGTCACGTCGAAACCGCGGCTCTTGACGACCGTGCCCGCGAGCGTGCCGAAGCCGTAATAACCGAAGCCCTGGAACAGGTGGAACACGGCGAGCATCAGGTAGCGCGTGCCATAAGGCCGGCGGCGCAGCAGCGCGATGCGCTCGCCGAGGCTCAGCGGGCGCTGCGGTTCGGCCGACGCCGCGAACTGCTCGGGCACACGCACGCCGGCGCTGTCCGCGAAGCGCCGCGCGGCGGCATGCGCGTCCGCCGTGCGGCCCTGCGCGAGCAGCCAGCGCGGGCTTTCGGGCAGCCGCTGCTGGACCACCAGCACGTACACGGCACCAAGGCTGCCGATCGCGAGGATGATGCGCCAGCCGGCCACGCCCGCGATGTGCAGCGGGTTCAGCCATAGCGCCAGAAAGCCGACCAGCGGCACCGCGACATACGAAGTCGTATAGGCCCACGCGGCGAGCCGCCCGCGCTTGTCCTTCGGCAGGATTTCCGACAGGAAGCTGTCGGCGACCGGGTAAATCGCCCCGACGCCGATGCCCGTCAGGAACCGGCATGCGACCAGCATGTCGGCATTCACCGAGAACGCGCCGATCAGCGAGAACGCGCTGTACCAGACGAGCGTCAGCAGGAACGCCTTGCGCCGGCCGATGCGGTCCGCGAGGCTGCCGAGACACATCGCGCCGACGAACATCCCGATGAATGCCGATGCCAGCAGCAGCTTGAAATCGGCGCTTTGCCGGCTCAGCCCGTATTCGTTCTGCAGCGCGGAACCGATCGTGCTGACGAGGAAGATCTCGTACATGTCGAAGAACAGCCCGATGCCGATCACCCAGACGACGAACCGGTGCAGCGCACCGACCGGCAGGTCGTCCATGAATTCGCCGAGCGTGATGCCGCGGGCGGGAAGGGTGGTCGCATCGGCGCCGGCCCGGGCCGCGGGCGGTACGGCGGATGCGGGCGCGCCCGCGGTACCGCCAAGGTTGAGGGATTGGCTGTTCATCGTGTCTCCTGATTATCGATTTGCCGTGGCGCGACGCCCGGCCGTTCGCGACCGGCCTTGCGGCTCCGGCCGCGCGACGCGACGCACACGTGCCCGCCACGCCCGCGAAAGGCCGGATGCGCGGGTGGCGCCGATCGTCCGAAACATGGTGGGCGAATTTGCGCGGCGCGATAATTGCGGATGCTTCAAGCATCCTTTCCTGCGCAGAAAGGCTGCGCAACGCCCGCGGGACGGGCGTCGGGCGGGACGATGGCGGCTGCGGGAACGCAGTGGCAGGGAAAACCATGAGCGGTGTGGCGCCCATTCGGCGATCGGGGGAAGCCATACCGCGCGGCTCGGTATCGACAGCGTCGCCCGGCGCCGCTCAACGGATCGGCAGGCTTCGGTTCCCGCACTCGTCAGCGTCTAGCGATCGATGTGACTCACAAGGCGCGATCGTCGCCATTCATGGCGACGCGCACGGATCGGAACGTCCGGCCGTCGTGGTCGCGCCGGCACCGGCACCAGCACCAGCACCAGCACCGGCACCAGCACCAGCACCGGCATCGGCGTCGGCCCGTTCACCCAGGACCGTATCGGACGCAACGGCCTGCAACCTTGCCGCCAGATCGGGCGCGATGCCGAGTTGCGCGGCCGCGTGCTCCCGTGGGCCGAATGTGCGGACGTCGACACCGGCGATCTGCTGGAACAGCACGAGCGCGCTCAGGTAAGCGCCCGGCACGCCCGGATGCAGATAGTCGGGCCGCGAGATCGGCGGGTCGTTCTGCGCGCGCATGCCGTACCACAGCAGCGGCGCGCCGGACGGCGCATATGGGTCGGGATCGGCGACACCGGTCGACCATGCGCGCTGCCACGCGCGTCCGACCGGTGCGACTGCCACGATCGACGGATCGGCGCGGCGCGCGCCTTCGTATGCATCGCGATACGCGGCGACCAGATCGGCGAGACGATCGGCGTAACGTGCGCGAAAACCGTCGCTGCCCGGCTCGCCGGCGAGCGCTTTCGCGAGATCGGCGCGCGGCCAGGTTTCATACAGATAGACCCGCGCTCGCGGCGCCGCCGCACGAATGCCGCGCGCCAGCTTCGCGACGCTCGCGCAGAAACCGGCCGGATCGCTTGCGCGGCTGTGCGTGAGCGCGAACGGCAGCGGCTTCGCGCTCAGTTCCTGCAGGACGACCACATCCCAGGTGGGCCGGTCGATCACGTCCGATGCAACACGGTCATGCTTCGCGAGACTCGTCGCCGACATCGCCTCGAGGTGAACCTCATAGTCGAGCCCGGCTTCGACGGCAAGGCGCGCGAAGATGCCCGGAATTCCGCCCCACGGACCCGGCTCGTGTTCCGCGCGCGCACCGGTCTGCCCGACGTTTTCGTCGGCCACCTCAGCGGTGCCGTCGGCCGCCTGGCTGCCGGTGCGCATCGCGCCGTACGAACGCACGGGCGTGTAACGGCCGTGCGTGAGGCTGTCGCCGACGAACAGGATGCGTAGCGGGGCGTGGGCGGCCGGTGCAGGCGACCCGCCCGGCGAATCCGCGGCAGAGGCGGCCGTCGCCGGCCCGGCGGCCAGCAACGCGGCGATGCACGTCAGTGCGCAACGCGTGATCGGGCAACGGAACGAGGGCACGGCAGGCATTTCGGTCATCGCGGGGTTCCGGAAGGACGCGTGGCCGAAGTATTTCACGAAGCGGCTCGGCGGGGCCGACGAACCGCCGCCGAGCGCGTACGGTAGACTGCTCGCTGCTTTTCCCCGTCAATGACACGACCACTCGCGCACACCTGCACGCCATGGACCGAATCGATGCGATGAAGGTGTTCGTCGCCACGCTGGACGAGGGCAGTCTCGCGGGCGCGAGCCGCCGTCTCGGCCGTTCGCCGGCGGCGGTCAGCCGCGCGATCGCGTTTCTCGAGGCGCACACGGGCACCGCGCTGCTGTACCGGACCACCCGGACGATTCGCCTGAGCGAAGCCGGCGAACGCTACGCGGCAGCGTGCCGCCGCATCCTCGCGGATCTCGAGGAAGCCGACATGCTGATCGCCGACGAACGCTCGGCGCCGCGCGGCCTGCTGACGGTCACCGCACCGGTCGCCGCGGGAGAGGACGTGCTGCGCGCGCTGCTCGACGAATTCATCGACCGCCATCCGGCCGTGTCGATTCGCCTGCAGTTGCTCGACCGTCCCGTGAGCCTGATCGACGAGGGGATCGACGTCGCGCTGCGCATCGCGCACCTGACGGATTCGACGCTCGTCGCGATTCCGGTCGGCACGGTGCGCCGCGTCGTCGTCGCGTCGCCCGATTATCTGGCGAACCATCCGCCGATCACCACGCCGGCCGATCTCACCCGGCACCGGATCATCTCGATGACGCACTTCGGGCTCGATTCATGGAGCTTCCCGCCGTCCGGCCAGTCGGCGCTGCCGCAGGTTGTCCCATTCGCGCCGCGCTTCATCGTCAACACGATCCGCGGTGCAGTCGCGTCGGCGCTCGCCGGCCACGGCGTCACGCGGCTTTTCTCGTATCACGTCGCCGAGCACGTCCGGGACGGCGCGCTGCGCATCGTGCTGCGCGACAGCGAGCACGCGCCGCTGCCGATTCATCTCGTCACACCTTACGGACGACTGTCGGTGCCGAAGGTGCGGACATTCGTCGATTTCGCAGCACCGCGGTTGCGCGAGCACTTCGCCCGGCTGGCCACCATCACCGACGGAGATTGAACCGCATTGCGGAAGAATGGCTTCCGCATCGCGTGGATTCTCTCGATATCCGGTTCAATTTAGACTTCCTTCAACCGACGGACGCACGTGCGGCCGTCCAGCGAATGGAGGTCCTCATGCAACAAGCGCTTCTCGACCGGCCGCATGCCCCCGCGTTCAACGTGTGGCGCGGCACGGTGTCCGGCGCCAGCGCGAGCCTGATCGGCATCGGCCTGGCGCGATTTGCGTACACGCCGCTGCTGCCCGCGATCATCGGCGCGCACTGGTTTCCCGCCGCGACGGCAGCCTATCTCGGCGCGGCCAACCTCGGCGGTTACCTGGCCGGCGCGCTGATCGCCGGTGCACTCGCGCGTCGCGCCGGCTCGACCGCCGTGCTGCGCGCGATGATGCTGCTCGCGACGCTTGCGTTCGTCGCCTGCGCGGTGCCCGTATCGTTCCTGTGGTTCTTCGTCTGGCGCTTCGCATCCGGCCTGTCGGGCGGTGCCCTGATGGTGCTCGCCGCGCCCGTGATCCTGGCGCACGTGCCGCCGGCGCGCCGCGGTTTTGCGAGCGGCGGCATCTTCACCGGGATCGGTCTCGGCATCGCGGCGTCGGGCACGATCGTGCCGATCCTGCTGCGGCAGGGGCTCGCCGCGACGTGGCTCGGGCTCGCGGTCGTGTCGCTGCTGCTGACCGCCGTCGCGTGGCACGGCTGGCCGGCGGACGATGCGCCGCCCGCCGCGGCCGTCGCGCCGTCTGCCGCACACGCGCGCAACCTGCCGACCGGCAGCCTGCGCGCGCTGTACGTCGAGTACGGTCTCAATGCGGTCGGGCTCGTCCCGCACATGATCTTCCTCGTCGACTACGTGGCCCGCGGACTCGGCAAGGGCGTCGACGCAGGCGCGCAGTACTGGGTGCTGTACGGCCTCGGCGCGATCGTCGGGCCGCTCGCGTGTGGGCATCTGGCCGATCGCGCCGGCTTCGGCCGTGCGCTGCGCATCGCATTCGCGATCGAGGCCGTCGCCGTGGTGCTGCCGCTGCTCGGGATGGGATCGGCCGCGCTGATCGTATCGAGCATGCTGGTCGGCGCGTTCACACCCGGCATCGTGCCGCTCGCACTCGGACGCGTGAATGAACTGCTCGCCCATCATCCGTCGGTCGCGAAACGCGCATGGCGCAGCGCGACGACCAGCTTCGCGATCATGCAGGCGGTGGCCGCCTACGGTCTGTCGTACCTGTTCGCATCGAGCGGCGGCCGTTACGAAACCCTGTTCGCCGTCGGCGGCGCCGCGCTGCTGCTCGCGCTCGTGGTCGATGTGGCCTGCACGGCGAGGGCGCGATGAGCACGACCGTCCAGGCACCGGCCGCGGCGCTCTCCGGCCGGTCCGCCGCAAGCTACGCCGAACGCAATGCGCGCTACTGGCGGCGCAATCTCGCCGTGTGCGTATTCGGTTCGTTCACGACGCTCGTCAGCCTGAGCATGCTGCTGCCGTTCCTGCCGCTGTATGTGCGGCAGCTCGGCGTCGACGCGCAGTCGGCCGTGATCGAATGGTCGGGCGTCGCGTTCGGCGCGACGTTTCTCGGCACGGCCGTGACCGCGCCGCTGTGGGGCCGTCTCGCGGATCGCTTCGGCCGCAAGCCGATGCTCGTGCGCGCGGCGCTCGGAATGGCCGTCGTGATGTCGCTGATCGGCGTCGCGCATAACGTCCAGGAACTCGTTGCGCTGCGGCTCGTCGCCGGGCTCGTCGGCGGCTATGCGTCAGCGTCGACCGTGATGGTCGGCACCCAGGCGCCGCGCGAACGCGCGGGCTGGGCGCTCGGCATCCTGTCGACCGGTGCGCTCGCCGGCAACCTGGTCGGGCCGCTCGTCGGCGGGCTGCTGCCGGGCTGGCTCGGCATTCGCGGGACGTTTTTCGCGGGGGGCGCGATGATCGCCGTCGCCGCGCTGCTGACGATCTTCATCGTAAAGGAAGACTTTCGCGCGGACACCGACGCGCAGGCGCGACAAGCCCGCGCAACGACGGCGGACACGGCACGGCGCACCGATCGTGCGGCGGTCGCCGCGCTCCTTGTGACGGCGATGATGGTGCTGCTCGCGAACATGTCGATCGAGCCGATCATCACGGTCTACATCGGCGGGCTCGGCGTGGACGGCAGTCACCTGGCGCGCGTCGCCGGCGTCGTGATGGCCTGTTCGGCACTCGGCAGCGTGCTCACCGCCGCGCGGCTCGGCGCGCTCGCCGACCGGATCGGCAGCTGGAACGTGATCGTCGGCTGCCTGCTTTTGACCGCGCTCGCCATGCTGCCGCAGGCGTTCGTCACGCACTGGTGGCAGCTCGCGGCACTGCGGGTGCTGATGGGGATGACGCTCGCCGGGCTGCTGCCGGCGATCGGCAAGCTGGTCCGCCAGTCGGTCGACGAGCGCGCGACGGGCCAGATGCTCGGCTACCTGCAATCCGCGCAGTTCTGCGGGCAGGTGATCGGCCCCGTGATCGGCGGACAAATCGGCGTCGCGCTCGGTCTGCATTCGGTATTCTTCGTGACGGCCGCGCTGCTGACCGCCTGCGCGGGGCTCGCCTGTCGCGTACGCAGTCGATAAAGCCGGCGCGGGCCGAACCGGGGGGTGGCGGACTGGCGTAGCATGGGCGCAGTTGCGGGGAAGCCGCTGCGCGCACCGTTCGAACGTGACGATCCGCGAACGTATCGCGCCTCGCGCGAGCCGGCGTCAACGCCCGATCGGCCGCCGCATTCGCCATCGCTTTCGCATGACCGGCCCGGCTGCACGCGACGTGCCGCGAACGCGCCGCGTGCCGAACCTGACCCAGCCGCTTCGGCTCTGGCCGCAGCATTCCGATCCCGGACGTTGCAGGAGACAACGACATGAATCAACCGACCGACAACCGGACGCTGTTGCGCACGCTCGGCATCCGCACCCCGATCATCCAGGCGCCGATGGCCGGTGTCAGCACACCTGCGCTGGCGGCTGCCGTATCGAACGCGGGCGGGCTGGGCTCGCTCGGCGTCGGCGCGACGAACGCCGACGGCGCGCGCAAGATGATCCGCGACACGCGCGCACTTACTGACCAGCCGTTCAACATCAACCTGTTCTGCCACCAGCCGGCCCGTGCCGACGCAGCGGTCGAACGCGCGTGGCTCGACTGGCTCGCGCCGGCGTTCCGCGAACAGGGCGCGACGCCACCGGTGTCGCTGTCGGAGATCTACACGAGCTTCGTCGCGGACGATGCGATGCTCGCGATGCTGGTCGAAGAAAAGCCGGCGGTCGTGAGCTTTCATTTCGGGTTGCCGTCCGATGAGGCCATTGCCGTGTTGAAGCGTGCGGGCATCACGCTGTTCGCGGCCGCGACGAATCCCGACGAAGCCCGGCAGATCGCCGCGGCCGGCATCGATGCGATCGTCGCGCAGGGCATCGAGGCCGGCGGGCACCGTGGTGTATTCGACTCGACGGTGCACGACGACCGGCTTGGCACATTCGCGCTGACGCGCCTGCTCGTGCGCGAATGCGCGCTGCCGGTGATCGCCGCCGGCGGCATCATGGACGGCGACGGCATCGCCGCGGCGCTCGCGCTCGGCGCGCAGGCCGCGCAGCTCGGCACCGCGTTCGTCGCGTGCCCGGAGACCTCGATCGACGACGGCTATCGCCGCGCGATCCTCGGCAACGCGGCGCACCGCACGACGTTCACGACCGCGATTTCCGGCCGGATCGCGCGCGGCATCGCGAATCGGCTGACCGCGCTCGGCGACGATCCGCACGCACCGGCCACACCGGCCTATCCGATCGCGTATGACGCCGGCAAGGCACTGCATGCGGCCGCCAAGGCGAAAGGCGAGTTCGGCTACGGCGCGCAGTGGGCGGGGCAGGCGGCACCGCTCGTCCGGTCGCTGCCGGCTGCCGAACTGTTCGCGACGCTCGAGCGCGAGACGCGAGCGGCCATCGCGCGGTTGCAGCACGTGCTGGACTGATTCCCGGGCCGCGTGCCACACATGCCGGCGCTTGGCAAATGCGCTGCAACGCCACCGCAACGCACATCGCCGGCAACAAAATTGCAATGTTCTGTATCTGCGCGCCGCATGGATACAGCGCGATACAACGCATGGGTCCGGGCCCGCTATAAAGCAGACATGACCACTTGAGGAGCACGACATGTCTGCGACATGGTTCAACGGATCCTGCCACTGCGGCGCCGTGAAATTCGAAGTCCGGACCGCGCTTGCGCCGGCGGTTCGCTGCAACTGCAGCCTCTGCCGCCGCCGCGGCGCGCTGATGAGCCCGATGTTCGATGCGGCCGACCTCAAGATCGTCGCGGGCGAGGGTGCACTGACGCGCTACCGCTTCAACACGCACACGGCCCGCCACTATTTCTGCAGCCGGTGCGGCATCTATCCGTTTCACCAGACGCGCAAGGATCCCGCGTGCTGGCGCGTCAATCTCGGCTGCCTCGAAGGCGTCGATCCGTACGCGCTCGACGCGGCAGTCGCCGACGGCGCGAGCCTTTCCGTCGTGGAGGACGCATGAAACGCTGGCTGATGATCCTGCTGTTCGCCGCGGGCGGCCTTGCCACCGAAATCGCGCATCCGGTGCAGTGCTCGCTGCTGTCGATCAGCCGGCAGCGGACCGGCAACCGCCGCGGTCGAAACGACGTCGGCGGGGGCTGAGCGCGAGCAGACACCGTACATATCGCATCCTGTTGATCGGAAGCGATAGTCATGCTTCCGATAAGATCGCACGCGATATATAATGCGCTCATCTGCGACCGATCCCGTGTCGATGGAGGACGCTCATGAAACCAACCGAAGCACAATCGCCCGCCACGCCGAAACTGTCCGAGTTCCTGTGTTTTGCGATCTACTCGACGAACCTCGCATTCGGCAAGGCATACAAGCCGATCCTCGAGGAGCTCGGTCTCACGTACACGCAATACATCACGATCATCGCGCTGTGGGAGGAGGGCAACCAGACGGTCGGGCAGCTCGGCGAGAAGCTGTTCCTCGAATCGAACACGCTGACGCCGATCCTGAAAAAGCTCGAGGCGATGGGTTATCTGGAGCGACACCGCGATCCGTCGGACGAGCGCCAGGTGCTCGTGAGCCTGACGAAAAGCGGCCGCCGCGTGCGCGAGAAGGGGCTCGACATGAACCTGGTCGAAGCCACCGGGTTGAAACCCGACGAATTCGCGAAGATGCAGAAGGCGATCGTCACGCTGCGCGGCAACCTGATCGATTCGATCGACGAGTAGACGAACCGATTCAGCATCGATGTCGAGCCGGCGGGGTGTTTTCGCCGGCTCCTTCGCCATTTCCGCAAGTCGCCCGCGATCAGGTCCGGCACACCGGCTCTTTACGGCTTGCTCCCGGGTTGCTCCGTCCGGCCGTCTTCGCGCCCCAACACCAGCAGATGCATGTCGCGACGCATCGCGAAGCCAAGGGCCCGATAGCGCTCGATCGCGACGTGATTCGACGTGAGCACGTGCAGGAACGGCGTTTCCGCCCGCGCGAAGATGGTCGCGATCAACGAGCGGATCAGCCCGGCCGCGAGGCCCTGGCCCCGAAACGCGGCATCCACGCACACCGCGCTGATCTCCGCATGCTCGCCTGCCTTCAGCCGCTGACCCACCATCGCCACGAGCCGGCCCTGTCTGCGTACACCGATATAACCGCCGAATTCGATCGTGCGCGTGCCGAAGGGCCCCGGTTCCGTCGCCGCGATCAGCTCGAGCATCTCCGGCACGTCAGCGTCCGTCAACCGGACATGCTCCAGAGGATGCGCGTCGTCGAGCGTTCCCTGCCAGATCATCTGATGCAGCACCGCACGCCGGACCACGGAACAGCCGGCCGGCGTCGGGATCTCGTCCGGCGTGACCAGTGCCGCCGGACCGTGCGCGTCGATCAGTGCGCGCAGCGCATCGAACGCGCCCGCGCTGCGCTCGGCCATGCCGGCAAACGGCGCAAGCGCCGGAGGGAATCGCCGCGCAAGCGCATCGCCGAGTGCAAAACAATGCTGCTCGCCGGTGAGCGCATTCCAAACGACGTTGTCGAGCGGATGCGATCCGCCTTCTTCATGCCCCGTCGTCGCTTCCCGCATTGCCCGCTCCTTGATTGAAGGCCGTCCGCCGCACAGCATAAACGCGATCGCCGACGCAGGTTGGCAGGCAAAATGAAAAAGGCGCACACGATTACATCGCATGCGCCATATTTGACGGACGATATCGCCGATTTCGTCGCGACGTTCAATGTCCGGAATAGATCGAGCGCTCCGCCGTGCGAATCGTGCTGCGACTGCCGGACTGCGTCGCGCCGTCGGCGTTGCCGCCATAACCGGCTGCCTGCGTGTCGGCCACCGTCGCACCGTTGTCGCGAACCCGCTTCAGCGCTGCCTGCAGGTTGTCCGGATAGTTCGGATCGTTCGCGCGATTCGGCAGATAGCCAGCCTGCTGGAGCGCGGCCAGCTCCGCCCGCACTTGCGCACGCGTCACGGTGCTGTCGGCCGCAAAGGCCGGGGAGGTCACGGAAGCCGATACGGCGACGAGCAGGGCTGCAATCAGTTGGGTCTTCATCATTCACCTCGATAGAAAAGCGTGTATTCAGGTTGCGCGCGGCACGCCGGCAATCGGCGCCGATCGCGGTTTCGTTCAATGGCCGAAGTAGATCGAGCGCTCGGCGACATGCGTGACCGAACGGCTGCCCGACTGCGTGACGGCGGCGGCGTCGCTGCCATAACCGGACGTCGCCGTGTCGGCCGCGACGGTGCCGTTCGCGTCGATACGCGTCAGCGCGGCTTGCAGGTCGTCCGGATAGTGCGGATCGTTCGCACGGCCCGGCTCATAGCCGGCTTGCTGCAGTTGCACGAGCTCGGCGCGCACTTGAGCACGCGTCACGACGGCGTCATTGGCAAAGGCCGGCGCGGCAACGGCAGCGGACACGGCAACGAGAACGGCAGCGATCAGTTGGGTTTTCATCATTCACCTCGACAAGAAAATGGCAGGACATTCGTGAAGGCGGCGCCTGGCCGCCCGATGCAACACATCAGACGATGCGAATCTCGACGTCGATGTTGCCGCGCGTCGCCTTCGAATACGGGCAGGTCTGATGTGCGGTATCGACGATGTGCTGCACGACGTCGCGATCGAGCCCCGGCACGCTCACGTTCAGGCGGGCCTGCAGGAAGTACGCGTTGCCGCCCATGCCCAGGTCCACTTCGGCGTCGACCGCGAGGTCGACCGGCAGCGTCACCTTCGCCGCACGCGCTGCAAGCTGCATTGCGCCGATGAAGCAGGCCGACCAGCCGGCCGCGAACAGTTGTTCCGGGTTGGTGCCCGTGCCGGCGCTGCCCGGCGACGACAGCTGGATGTCGAGACGGCCGTCGGAACTGCGCGCCGAGCCGTCGCGGCCGCCGGAAGTCGTGTGCGTCTTGCCCGTGTACAGCACTTTTTCGATCTTGCTCATCTTTCACTCCGTCAGGTTGGAAGGTCTTTCTCAGATGCGATTCGATCGCATGCGATGCAGTTTCGTCGAAGCACCTCTCACCGTCAAGCGGATTCGATTAAATCGCATGCGATATTTTGTATTGCAATGTATCTGGATTACGTCGTGCCTTATGGGGCAAGGCCTTTCGGTGATATAGCCCTTATTTTGAGAAGGCGACGCGCAGGGGGAAATTTCACGGCGGGCAGGGCAGACGCCCGCCGGAATGGCCGTTGCCTCGGTGGCGGCAACCTGATTAAACCGGACGAATTTCGGCGATCACGACCAGGATCACGGCCGCGTCGGCCGGCAACTGCCGCTGGGAGAAGGCCGAGCGCGCGTGTCCCGCCTTGTCGCCCAGCACTGCGGCGAACAGGTCGGAAGCGCCGTCGATCACGGTCGGCTGGCCGTGGAAGCCGTCGGCCGACGCGACGTGGCCCTCGACCCGTACGATGTGATGCAGGCGGTCGAACCCGCCCAGGTGCCGGTGGATCTGCGCGAGCACGTTCAGCGCCGCGAGCTGCGCCGCGTGCCGGCCGTCATCGACGCTCAATTGTTCGCCGACGCGGCCCGTATAGGCAACCTTGCCGTCGACGAGCGGCAGTTGCCCGGACACGAACAACAGGTTGCCGGCTTCGCTGACGGCCGTATAGCTGCCGAGCGGTTGCGGCGGTTCGGGTAGCGTAAAGCCGA
The DNA here is from genome assembly GCF_003857965.1 of Burkholderia sp. Bp9031. Classification (NCBI taxonomy): domain Bacteria; kingdom Pseudomonadati; phylum Pseudomonadota; class Betaproteobacteria; order Burkholderiales; family Burkholderiaceae; genus Burkholderia; species Burkholderia sp. Bp9031. The sequence goes on along the minus strand of NZ_QTPW01000005.1, from coordinate 112,639 downwards.
GTTCGGCCAGCTTTTGTTCGATCGTCATCGCGTTCTCCTTCGGGAATGGTTGATAGGTCGGCCGCAGCGGAAGCATCGCGCGCCAGGACCTCTGTTGATCACTCTAGTGAGGCGGCCGGGGCCGGTAAATATCGTTTGCGCAATTGATTCGACACACGATGTAACGAATCGCATGCGGCACGAAACGATGCGAACGCACGCCGGCGAAGCCGCCCGGTGCCGCCTGCCGCGCTCGCGGTTCGCTGGTTTCCCGCCCGTGATTCATGCACACTCGTTGCCTCGACGCCCCGCGATGGAAGTACCGGATACGGCAGGAGCCCCCTCATGCAACGAAAATTCGACGACCTCCTGCTCGGCAGCATCGAGCTGTTCTGCATGGCAGCCGAACTCGGCAGCTTCACGCTCGCCGCGACTGCTGCGAGCGTCACGCCGGCCGCTGTCAGCCGCTCGGTCGCGCGGCTCGAGGAGCGTCTCGGCGTACGGCTGTTCGTACGGACGACGCGGCAGATCCGCCTGACCGATTCCGGCCGGCGCTACTTCGAACAATGCCGTGCAGCGCTGTCGCAACTCGTCGACGCGGAGCGCGAAGCCACGGGCCAGCAGGCGACGCCAGCGGGCGTGCTGCGCATCAGCATGCCGACGCCGTACGGACACTATCGCGTGCTGCCGCTGCTGCCCGCGTTTCGCGAGCGTTATCCGGACGTGCAGGTCGAAACGCACCTGAGCAACCGCAACATCGACTTCGCCGAGGAGGGCTTCGACCTTGCGATCCGCGGCCGCGCACCGGCGGATTCGAGCCTCGTCGCGCGCAAGCTGGAGGATGCCGAACTCGTCGTCGTCGCGACGCCCGGCTACCTGAAGCGCGCCGGCATGCCACGCGCCGTCGACGATCTGCACATGCACGAATGCATCCAGTTCGAACTCCCGAGCAGCGGCCGGCCGATTCCGTGGTTGTTCAGCGACGGCTCGGCGGAAATCGAAATCGCGACCACCGGCGGCTACGGCGCGTCGGGCGACGTCCTCGCCGGCGTCACGCTCGCACGCAGCGGCGCGGGCCTGTTCCAGACCTATCGCTTCATCGTCGAACGGGATCTGCGGGAGGGCACGCTCAAGGAGGTGCTGTCCGGCCAGGGCGGGCGATCGCGGCCGTTCATGCTGCTGTATCCGCATGCACGCTATCTGTCGTCGCGCGTGCGCGTCTTCGTCGACTTTCTCATCGAACATCTGGCGCAGGCGCCCGGCAAGCGGGCGCGCTAGCTGCGTCCAGCCACGCCGGCAGCGGCGCGGCTGCGCCGGTAGCGGACCGCGTCGCGCCGTCCGCGCCAGCGCGTTCTTGCTGCCTTGCCGCTCAGTGCCCGGCGCTCTGGCCGCCGTCCACATGCAGGATCTCGCCGGTGACGAACGGCGCCGAATCGAGATACAGGATCGCGCCGACGATGTCGCTCATCTCGCCCATCCGGCCGACCGGATGCAGCGATGCGAGCGTCGCATGCGTGTCGGGTGCATGCATCGGCGATTTGATGATGCCGGGCGACACGGCGTTCACGCGGATGCCGGCCTGCGCATACTCGATTGCGAGCGACTTCGTCGCCGCATTGAGCCCGCCTTTCGTCAGCGATGCGAGCACCGACGGTACGTTGCTGTTCGCGTGGTCGACGAGGCTCGTCGTGATACTGACCACGTGTCCGCCGCCGTGCCGCTGCATCGCCGCGATTGCGCGCTGCGTGACGTGGAAGAAGCCGTCCAGGTTCACACGGGTGACGGCTGCATAGTCGTCCGCCGAGTATTGCGTGAACGGCTTCGCGATGAAGACGCCAGCGTTGTTGACGAGCGTGTCGACCCGGCCAAAGCGCTCGATGGCGGTGTCGACCACGCGCCGCGCGAGCGCCGGGTCGCCGATGTCGCCCGCGACGGTGACGAGATCGGGATCGTCCGACGGCCCGATCGAACGGGACGTCGCGACCACCCGATGGCCCTGTGCGCGGAATGCGCTGACCGTTTCAGCGCCGATGCCTTGCGATGCGCCGGTGACGATAATGACTTTGGAAGTGCTCATGATATGCCTCGACAGGTGACTGGTTTTCGGCTTCAGTGCCGCCCGGATCGATGAATCCGATGGACCAGACTCTAGGCGCGTCGGGCCGGAGTTCGAACACCCACCATGGACCAATAGTCTTGCGTCGCGGGAACAAATGGAGGAAGTGCGGGGACGGCCGCGGCGACGCTCGGTGCGACGGCGTGTTGGCGGGAAGATCGGCGTGATCGCCTACGAGCCGGCAATCGTGCGACGACGCGCGTCCAAGCGTCGTGAATTCGGAGGTTTGCGCAGTCAAATACCGCGAACGCGGCACGCTGGATGTTCGTAACACGCCGGGCATTTCGGCTCTTTATCGATACTATCGAGATAACTTTTCTTATCATAATAGATTCATTATTTTCACAAACTGTCGAATCTGAAAACGCGCCTGACCGCACCTTCACACGCATCGTCGGACGGCTCCCAAAAGCGGATCAGGGCAGGGCTGTCGCGCGCATGCACATGCTCGGCACGCTATCCAGCACTCCGGACGCGGCTAAAACTAAAACTGGCACAATCCCGCCGACATCCGCAGATGCGACCCAATATCGCCCGCGCCGGACGATGCCGATCCGTTCATGCCGGACGCTTGCTTCGACCGGCACAGCACATGCATACACGCAGGACGCGCGGGCACCGGCGCCAACTGAATGCAAGCGCCGTCAAATGGCCGGCGCGCGACATGCCTGGCACTACGGCGAGACGAACTAGAGAACGGGGCGGATCGATGCCTCCGGTTTCGGGCTGCCAGGGCGGCGCTCGACGCGTGGGACGCGCGGCGCTTGCCGTCGATCTGGATCAGTTCACCGAGGCACGCGCGACGCGCTCGTGGCTGATAAACCTTCGGCGGACGCTGTCGGCGCGGAATCCAGAGCCCAGCGTCCGTCATCAACTTCCTGACCGTCTCCTTGGCCAGTCGAATGCCGTGGCATTCCCGGAGCTTCTCGCACGCCAGTGTCGGCCCGAAATCCGCGTAGCGATCGCGGATGATCGACAGCGCCCGCTGGGCCAACTCCGCATCCAGCCGCCGGTTGCCAGGACCGCCACGCTTGCGCGAGGTCAGGCCCGCCGCGCCAGATTCCCGGTATCGAATCACCAGCCGCTCGATCTGCCGGACCGTCAGGCCCAAGCGTTCGGCCGCGCGGCCAGGCTTCACGCCCAAATCCACTACGGCCTGGATTACCTTCAGACGGTCGAGTTCTCTCATGTTCAATGTCACCAGTGCTGTTCGGTGCATCGCCGGCTCCATGATCTGACGGGGAGCCGGCAAGCTTACCGAGGTCCAAACGCGACATTTCTAAATGGCTAGAACACGACATTTCTATAAAGCTACTACAACCTATTTAAGTGATAACTATGATTATGTCAAATCTCGAATTTCCTCAAAATCACCGCTGAAAATCCCGACCGGACGCCGCCGGAATCCCGTCGCCAAAGCCGCTGTTTTCCATCCAGCAAGAACCCGGCCCGGGCCAAACCGACAACACGCGACATCCCCCGACGGACGCCTGCCAGACGCCGTCTCCATCCACCGCAAACCGTCCGCAACACGACGATCAGGACAACCACATCCCTTGCATCTTGTGCGAGAAATGCGCGCGCTCGGCCGTCTCCATCAGCGACAGGAATTCGTCCTGCATCATGTGGATCAGCGCTTCGTGGTCGCCGGCCTCGAAATACACTTCCGGCTGCTGCGCGAGATGCTCCTCGAGGAACGTCTTCATCCCGTACGCCATGCACACTGGCGGCAACGCGCCCAGGTCGCAATCCTTGAACAGTTCGCGCAGTTCGATTTCCCGGGCGAGCACGAGATGGCGGCCGGTCTTGACCCAGAGATCCGACAGCCGCACCGCGTGCGACGTCGGCAGCACGGCGGCGACGTAGCCTTCGTCGTCCTCGAGCAGCACGGTTTTCGCGAGGCGATCGCCGGGGATATGCGCGGCGGCGGCCGTCTCCATGCTGGTATGGCTATACGGGTGGTACACGACTTCGTACCGCGATGACTTCTGGCGCAGGCAATCCTGCAGGGTGGCTGATACAGGCATGGCACACCTCGTCTGGATGAATCGGGCGAACGAAGTTCGCTCCGGATTCGTTCAGCATAGGTCGCATTGCGGCCAATGGAAACGCCCTTGCAGCGGCTCTCGCACGGACGGCTCGACACTCGGCTTCGGCCCCTTTTTCGATAACGCGACCGCCCTCGCCGGCATGTGAAATCCCGGCCCGGGATACGCGTCCCCATTCACTTGCCGGCCCCGCCTTTCCTGCAGACAAGACTGGCGATGCGCCATCTGGCGCGATAACGCAAACCCATGCGACGGCGGAGCCGCAATAGACCGTTAGTTGCATTTATGAAAAGAGTGTCGAGATGCCGAAATCATCTCGACAAGCCATGAGGAATCGGCCGGTCACGCACCGGCAAGCTGCCACGAACCGCGCCGACAAAGACCGGCCCGCGCCCTATACTGAGCCAGGCGCCCGCCATCCCGCGGCGGTCGATTCCGGGAGCGACCATGCATTACCAGTTGATCTACGAACTCGTCGACGATTACCTGTCCCGGCGCGAACAGTACCGCGCCGAGCACCTTGCCCTCGCGCGGGCGGCAACCGAACGCGGCGAGCTCGTGCTCGCCGGCGCATTGCAGGATCCGGCCGACCAGGCCGTGCTCGTGTTCGAGGGCGATTCGCCGGAAGCCGCCGAATCGTTCGCGCGCGCCGATCCGTACGTGCAGAACGGCCTCGTCAAGTCGTGGCGCGTGCGGCCGTGGCGTGTCGTGGTCGGCAAGCACGCACCGCACTAGGGCGTCGCGGCTACAACCACCCCGCCCGCTTGAAGCGCCACCACAACGCGAGATCGGCCGCAACCATCACCGCGATGCAGCCGTAGAAACCGTACTTGAGGTGCAGTTCGGGCATGTTCGCGAAGTTCATCCCGTAGATACCGGCGACCATCGTCGGTATCGCGAACAGCGCGGCAAACGAGCCGAGCCGCTTGGTCACCTCGTTCTCCGCGAGCGAGATCATCCCGAGGTTGACCTGGATCGCGGTCACGACCATTTCGCGCCGCCCTTCGATCGTCTTCACGATCCGCTGCAGGTGGTCGTACACGTCGCGGAAGTAATGTTCCATGCCGCTGCAGACCTGCGGAATGCGACCGCCGGTGAGCTTCGCGAGCGGCTCGATCAGCGGCGCCGTGTGCTGGTACAGCATCACGAGCCGGCGTTTCAGCGAATAGAGATCCTCGATGATCGCGCGCGACGACGCGGGCGTGGCCTTCGTGAAGATGCGGTCCTCGAGTTCCTCGAGTTCGATGCCAAGCGTCTCGAGAATCGGGAAATAGCGGTCGACGACCTGGTCCATCAACGCATAGAACACGAACGCCGAGCCTTCCTGCAGCAGATGCGGTTCGCGCTCGCAGCGCTTGCGCACCGCGCGGAAATCCTGCTCGGTATGGTTGCGGATCGACAGCACGTAGTTCGGGCCGACGAACACGTTCAGTTCGCCGACCTTGAATTCGCCGTCATCGTCGAGCTCGACCGTATGCAGCACCGCGAACAGCGAATCGCCGTACTCCTCGATCTTCGGGCGCTGATGCCCCTTGCGGGCATCCTCGAGCGCGAGTTCGTGCAGCCCGAACTCCTCGCCCATCAGGTCGATCTCGTCCGGTGTCGGATCCTTCAGCGCGACCCACACGAAACACTCGGGCTTCGACACGTAGTCGCTGATGGCGTCGATATCGATGTCGGCCAGCTTGCGGCCGTCCTGGTATGCAGCACAATTGATCAGCATATTGTCCGTGATGTTGCCGTTTCCGCATCAGTTTACCGGTTTGCCGCGTGGACGGCCCGGCTTGCGCGGCGCGCCGATATTGGTCATGATCGAACTGCATGCGCCGCAGCGCGCGCACGGCAACGCTTCGGCATTCCGCATTCGCACGGCATGGCCGTGCTGCCCAACCGTCAAGGAGGCAGGCCCATGTGGTATTTCTCGTGGATACTCGGCATCGGCGTGGCGCTCGGCTTCGGCATCATCAACGCGATGTGGCTGGAGGCGGAAGTGTTCTCTCGCGACGACAAGCGCACCGACGCATCGCGCGCGGGCTCGGGGAGCCGGTATTCGTGACGCATCTGGTGTTCTTCTGCGGTCATGCCGGAACCGGCAAGACCACGCTCGCGAAGCGGCTGATCGGGCCGCTGATGCGCGCGACCGGCGAGGCCTTCTGCCTGCTCGACAAGGACACGCTCTACGGCCGCTACAGCTCGGCCGCGATGGGCGCCCTCACCTCCGATCCGAACGACCGCGACAGCCCGCTCTACCTGAAGCATCTGCGCGATCCCGAATACCAGGGCCTGCTCGACACGGCCCGCGAGAATCTCGCGCTCGGCATCGGCGCGCTCGTGGTCGGCCCGCTGTCGCGCGAAGTGCGTGACCGGCGCATCCTCGACCGCGCATGGCTCGGCATCGGGCCGGACGTCAAGCTGACGGTCGTGTGGGTCCATACGGCGGAAGACGTCGCGCACCAGCGAATCGTCGCGCGCGGCAATCCGAACGACGCGTACAAGCTCGCGCACTGGGACGAATACCGGCAACGCCGCTTCGTGCCGACCGGCCACGAATGCGACGGCATCGTGATGTTCGACAACACCGCGCCGTCCGACGCTGAGATCGATGCACTGCTGTACCGCATCGCGCCGCCAGCGCCGCAGACCACGATGGTTCCGCCGCTGCCCGCCTGAGCGACACGCACCGCTCTGCTCCCCCCTGCTTCGGCAAGCCCCCCAAAAAAACAACGCCGGAAGCGCTGTTGCGCTCCCGGCGTTGCACGGCCCTCGTGCCGGAGTCCCGTCGTCAGGCGACTTCGTGCACGCGCTCCATCGTGCCGCCTTCGTACAGCTTGCCGAAGCGGTTCGCGAGGAACGCCTTCAGCGACACCTTTTCCTGCGGGATGAAGCCGCTTTGCGGCAGCTTCTTTTCGCGGAACAGATCCAGCACCGCGCACATCGCGCCGGCCGTCGTGATCTGGATCGCGCTCATGTGCATCCCGCACACGTCCTTCGCGAAGATCTTGCGCGTGAACACGTCCTGCACGAGCTGGCCGTCCTTCACGCCCGTCACCGTGACGAACACGAGCACGACGTCCTGCTTGGTCGACGGCACTGCGCGGCGCATGATCGACTTCAGCGTGTCGCGATCGCTCGACAGGCGCAGGTCCTCGAGCAGGAACTGCACGAGCTCGCGGTGGCCCGGATAGCGCACCGACTTGTAGTCGAGCGTCTCGACCTTGCCCGACAGCGTCTCGCACAGCGTGCCCAGGCCACCCGACGTATTGAACGCTTCGTATTCGGTGCCGTCCAGCGAGAAGTGCTCGAGGCCTTCGAGCGGCTGCACCCACTGCTTGCGGCCGTCGCGGATCGCTTCGCACGGCTGGCAGTATTCGTTGATCAGGCCGTCGACGCTCCACGTCAGGTTGTACTTCAGCGCGTTGGTCGGATACTCGGGCAGCGCACCGACGCGCATCTTCACGTCGCGCACTTCGCTGAAGCCGTTCACGAGCTCGTGTGCGGCGATGCCGATGAAGCCCGGTGCGAGGCCGCACTGCGGCATGAACGCGCGGTCCGAACCGTCGGCCAGTTCGCGGATCGCGTGGGTGGCGCGCACGTCTTCGGTCAGGTCGAAGTAGTGAACGCCGGCCGCCTTGGCCGCCGCGGCGACGTTGACCGCGAGATAGTACGGCAGCGCGTTGACGAGCGCATCGAAGCCCTTCACGGCTTCGCGGATCGCATTGGCGTCGGCCGAATCGACACGCTGCGTCGCGATGCCTTCACGCGACAGCTTGGCGAGCGCATCCGCATCGCGGTCGAACGCGACGACTTCGTAGTCGCCCGTTTCACGCAGCATGTGAGCAATGGTGTGGCCGATCAGACCTGCGCCGACGATGGCGATTTTCATGCGCTTATCTCCTGATGATGGGTTTGGTGTTGGTGTACGGCGTCGAGCCATGAACACAGTTTAGGGACGCGCAAAATCAGTTCCAAGACGAAGAGTGATGCGAAACGACCGATAAATTCGACGGAATGACGATGCATTTCGTCACAACGACCAAATCGTCTGAAAATCGCGTATATGACGCACCGCAAACGGGCCGCTGCGGACGCGTGTGGACAAGCAGGAATGAACGAGCAAAGCGGAATCGTGGCGCGCGCGGGCCGGCATTCGACGCAACGGTGATCGCGTGAAGATGCGCGAAGGTCATGCCCCGCCGTGCGGGCGAACGCAAACGGCGGGCATCAACGGAAGGAAAAAAGGAGGAACAACCTGCGCGACGAATCGCGCCACGGCGTCACTCGGGACGCCGCATGCGGCGCGTCATCCGCCAATCGTGCCGCGATCGATCTTGCGCGACAGGATGATCGACGTCGTCGTGCGCTCGACGCCTTCGAGCGTGCCGATCTGGTCGAGCAGGTCGTTCAGGCGCTCCGGCGAATCGGCACGCAGCCACGCGACATAGTCGTATTCGCCGCTCACCGCGCACAGCAGCTGCACTTCGGGCATCCGGTCGAGCTTGCGCAGCACGTCCTTGCCGAACTTCGGCGTGAGGATGATGCCGACGTACGCATAAATGCTCGCGTCGAGCACGTCCTGGCCGAGCCGCACGCTGTACCCGGCAATCACGTTCGTGCGCTCGAGCCGCGCGATGCGCGCGACGACCGTCGTGCGCGCGACGTCGAGCTGTCGCGCGAGATCGGCGACGCTTGCGCGCGCATCCGCTTGCAGCAGCGCGACGAGTTGCCGGTCGAGGTCGTCGAGTTGGTCGAGGCGAGGTGGACGCATGAGACTGGGCCGGCGTGCAGCGCGCCGGCGAAATGGAACGTGACGCGATGATAGCGCCGAACGCCGGTGCGCCCAAACGGCATCGCACGCCGTCATGGGCTCGCGCATGTGCACCACCCTCCTCGCTCGCAGTCGCCGTCCGGCGTGCCGACCGGACGCCGTCGACCGTCGCCCGCCCGCTATGTCCCTTTCAATTTCGATTCGTATCGGATGTAAGCAAGTGTCGCTTTCGCTGCTGCGCGACACGCAACGTGCTACTAATAACAGGCGACGCGAGATGCGCGCTCGCGGCACTGGCCGCCGCGCCCGCTCGCACGACACCACCCCGGAGAGCCAACCATGAAGAAAATCTCGCTCACCCTCGCCATGCTCGCCATTGCAGCCAGCGCATTCGCGCAAACGCCGCCGCAACCGCAGACACCTGCTCCGGCGACGGCAACGGCAACGGCCGCGTCGGCGCCGAGCGCCGAACAACGCGCCGCACGCCATGAGGCGCGCATCGAGCAGCGCATCAAGTACCTGCACGATCAGTTGAAGATCACGTCGGCGCAGGAGCCGCAATGGAAGACGTTCGCCGACACGATGCGCGAGAACGGCGAAACGATGGGCCACCTCTATCGCGCACGGATGGAAAGCCACAACGTGTCCGCGGTCGACGACATGAAGCAGTACGCGGAACTCGCCCAGGCGAACGCGGACGGCGCGAAGAAGCTCGCCGACGCATTCGCGCCGCTCTACGAACGCTTCCCGGCTGACCAGAAGGCGCTCGCCGACACGACGTTCCGCAGCTGGCTGCACCACGGCGGCGAACACCGCGGCAAGGGCAAGAAGAGCAAGGACGGCAAGGCAGCAGCCGCGCCGGCCGCAAGCGCGCCCGCCCAACCCTGACCTCCGCCTCGCCGGCGCCGCGCTGCCCGCAAGGGCCGAACGGCGTCGCGCATCCCGCGGGAATTCGGCGCGTCACACGGCGCGCCGAATTCGGGATAAGCTCCCGGCTTTTCCCGCACTTCCCCGCCATGCTCGAACTCAAGCACATCGATCTGCGTACCGACCCGCAGGCCCGTCGCGTCGTCAAGGACGAAACCGTCACGGTCGCATTCGCCGATGCCGACGGCGAACTGATGAGCCTCGAAGGCCCGAACCGCTATGTCGCGGGCGACGCGCTAATCACCGGCTCGACCGGCGACCGCTGGGTCGTGTCGCGCGCACGTTTCGACGCGAAGTACCTGCCCGCCGATCCGACGCTCGCGCACGGCACGCCGGGCGCGTACCGGAACCGGCCGGCCGTCGTGCTCGCCCGCCGCATGGACGAGCCGTTCACGATCGCCCGCTCGGAAAACGGCGACACGCTGCGCGGCGTCGCCGGCGACTGGGTGATGCAGTATGCGCCCGGCGACTACGGCGTCGTGCAGGCGCAGCGTTTCGCGCAGGTCTACCGCGACGCGTAACGCACCCGCAGCGACACTACACCGGCACCGCGCCGACGTGCTCGCTCGCGTTCACGCGAAGTCTTCGTCGAGTTCGAGTTCCGCGTCACGCTCGACGGCCTCGCCGGCCGCGTGCCGCTCCTCGAGCGAGCCCAGCATCGCTTCCGTGTACGCATGCAGCACCGCGTGGCTGCGCGCGCGCTGCATCGGCCTGAGCGCCAGATAGCGCGCCAGCGCGGCCGGCACGATGCGGATGTCGAGCGTCATCCGCTTCGGCGTCGAGCCGAAACGCATCGCGAGCCACTGCACCGACAGGAACCGCCCGCGCTCGTCGCTGCTTTCGGCAAAGCGCGTCTGCTCCGGAAAGAGATCGCAGATCACGCGCGCGAGCGCGTCGAATTCGGCGCTCCGGCATTCGATCAGATAGTCGTCCATTCCGTCCTCCCGTCAGGCCGCCGCACGCGGCGACCGGCACGTCTTCGCCAGCACGGCGACCAGAACCGCGGCCAGCACGAAATACACGGCCTCGAGCGATCCGGCCGGCAGCACGCGCACCTGGTACAGCAGTGCCGGCGCGACAGCCAGCGCATGCAGCGCGATCGCTAGCGGCAGCACACCCGCGCGGCCGGCACGCACGCCGCGCCAGACCAGCACCGACAGCGCGAGCTGCACCACGAACGCCGAGCAGCGCTCGAGCAGCAACAGCAGGATCGACTGTGCCGACAGCGTCGCCAGCATCACGTGCAGCCGCACGACGGTATCGCCCGGCAGGTCCGCGAGCTGCGTCTCGAGCTGTCCGCGGCTCGCGAGCCACGCGAGATACGACCACTGGCCCCACACGAGCACACCGACGAACCACGCTTCGGCGCCGGCATGGCCGATCCCGTAGCCGATGCCGCGCCCGTCGCCGGTCGATGCGCCGTAGCGGCGATTCAGGAACCGCATCCCGAGATAGCGGCCGACTTCCTCGAACACGGCAGTCGCGAGCGCGCTGTACGCGACGAATGCGAGCGGCTGCGTGAGCCAGCCGCCGGCAGGCGTCTGGCTCAGCACGAGGCCATGGAACGCGCGTTCGACGATCATCGCGAACAGCGTGAAGACGGCGACGCCGACGATCGTGTCGCGGCGGTCGAGCGCAAGCGGCTTGCGCAGGGTGCGGAAGAGAACGAACGGCAGTAGCGCGATGATCAGCGTGGCGGCAATCAACACCGCCAGCGTGACGGGAGCGACAGTCATGTATTTCCTTGTTCGGGGCAGCGCACCTGACGCGCTACGTGCCCCGAATGATACTCAGCTTGCGGTCGACGCGCGCGCAATCAGCTCGCCCGGCAGCATCGCGACGCGCACGTCGCCGGCCGCGCCGTCGATCCGCTCGTGCACGAATTCGACGGCCTTGTAGCCGATCTCGTAGGTCGGCTGGCGGATCGCCGTGATGCCGATCAGCTCGGCCCACTCCGGATCGTCGATGGACAGCAGCGCGGCCTTTTCCTGCCACGCGGCGCCGAAACGCGCACGCAGGTGGCGCGCGATCGCGAGCGCGACCGGCGCGTTCGCGGCGAACAGCGCCGCACGTACGCCGCGCCGCGTCGCATCGTCGATGCGTGCGTCGAGATCCGCGAGCGCCGCGGCGGCCACGGCCGGCTCGTTCAGGTCGAGCACGACCGTCGACGGCACCGGCAGCCCGCGCGCGCCGAGCGCGGCGCGAAACGCAGCCTCGCGCAGGCGCCGCGAGCTGACGTGCTCGAACGGCTGCACGACGAAATGAATCGCGTCGAAGCCGCGCGCGATCAGGTGCGCAAGCGCCGTCTCGATCGCATCGGTGTTGTCGAGCCCGATCAGGTCGGCCTCGAAGCCCTCGACCGTCCGGTCGACGAGCACGGCCGGGATGCCGCCGCCGCGCAGGGGGCGCAGCACGTCCTCCTCGGCACCGAGCGCATTGACGATCAGCCCTTCGACCCGGTAGGTCGTGAGCAACTGCAGGAAACGCCGCTCCATCTCGACTTCATTCGCCGCGTGACAGATGAGCGGCATGTAGCCGAGCGCGTGGCACGCGGCCTCGACGCCCTGCAGCACTTCGACGGTATACGGATTGGTCAGGTCGGCCGCGAGCATGCCGAGCAGCCGGTTGCGGCCGCGCTTCAGCCCGCGCGCCATCTGGTTCGGCCGGTAATTGAGGCGCGCGATCGCCGCCTCGATCCGCTGGCGCAGATCGGCGGACAGCACGTGCGTCTCGCCGTTCAGATAGCGCGAAACGCTGGTCTTGCCCGTGCCGGCTTCGCGCGCGACGTCGCTGATCGTCGCCGGACGCTGCGTGGAAGGTTGCGAATCGCTCAAGTCGTGCCTCGCGACGTACGATCCGCGCCGCTTCGTATGCGGACGGACCATTGTTGTTGGATACCAAAGCCACCGGGCGGACGCCGCCGATCCGATGCTTCGCGGTCGACCGAAGCCGGCGCGTTCGCGCCCGCCCCGGTCACCGGCAACGAACGGTGATCGGCCGCACCGGACCTGGCACGGATTGCCCGTCGCCGGACGCCGCCGGCCGCGTGGCCGGGTCGTCGATGCGACGAGCCGGCGATCATAACGCAGCCTGCCCTCCCGCACCAAGACCATCGTCTCTAACGGTGCCGGCGGCCCCGTCGGCCGGCCGCCACTGCCGCTCAGGCGCGCGCGAGTGCGTCGGGATTGACGAGGTTCGTGCGCAGCGTGCCGGCCAGCGCGCCGACCAGGTTTTCCGCGGCGCAGCGCGCCATCGCATGGCGCGTCTCGTGCGTCGCCGAGCCGATATGCGGCAGCGCGACGACATTGTTCATCCGCAGCAGCGGCGAATCCGCCAGCACCGGCTCCTTCTCGAACACGTCGAGCCCCGCACCGCGGATCGTGCCCGCACGCAGCGCGTCGATCAGCGCGGCCTCGTCGACCACCGGCCCGCGCGATGCGTTGATCAGGATCGCGCCGCGCTTCATCTTCGCGAATTCGGCCGCGCCGATCAGGTGATGCGTTTCCGGCGACAACGGCACCTGCAGGCACACGAAATCCGACTGCGCGAGCAGCTCGTCGAGCGTCACGCGGCGCGCGCCGTATTGCGTCTCGGCTTCGGCATGCGCGGAACGGTTCGTGTACAGCACCTGCATCCGGAAACCGAGCGCCGCGCGGCGCGCGACCGCGCCGCCGATCCGTCCGAGCCCGACGATGCCGAGCGTCTTGCCCTGCACGTCGGTGCCGTACAGATCGGGGCCGATACTGCGATGCCAATGCCCGGCCTTCACCCACTCCGCCAGTTCGACCACGCGCCGCGCGGACGCGAGGATCAGCGAGAACACGGTGTCGGCGGTCGATTCGGTCAGCACGTCGGGCGTATGCGCGAGCACGATGCCGCGCCGCGTGAGATCCGGGACGTCGAAGTTGTCGTAGCCGACCGAGATCGTCGACCAGGCCTTCAGCCGCGGCGCACGATCAAGCATCTGCGGCGTGATCTTCAGGCTCGCGCCGATCGCGCCCTCCGCGTCGCCGAGGGCATCGGCGAGCGCGTCGGCGCCATCGGCCTGCACGACGTCCGCATGCTCGCGCAGGTACGCGAGAACGTCATCGGGCAGCGGCTTGTACGCGACGATACGAGGCTTCATCGTTTTCATTTTCCTTGCAGCGGCGTCGCGAGCGAGTGCGCATCGCGCGCCTGGGGTTTGACGGACAGCGTGAGGATCACCGCGGCGACGAGCGCGACGCTCATGAACGCATACGACGCGACGGGCGACCCGGTCGCCCCGTTCAGGTAGCCGACGAAATACGAGCCGACGAACGAGCCGAGCGCGCCCATGCTGTTGATCAGCGCCATCGCGCCACCGGCGACGTTCCTCGGCAGCAGTTCCGGGACGATCGCGAAGAACGGGCCGTACGGCGCGTACATCGCGGCGCCCGCGATCACCAGCAGCGCATAGGAGATCCAGAAATGCGACGAGCCGAGCGCATAGGATGCGGCGAACGCGGCCGCGCCGACCAGCAGGAACGGCCACACGAAGCCGCGGCGCGAGCCGACCTTGTCGGACGCCCACGATGCGACCAGCATCGCGATCGTCGCCGCGAGGTACGGCAGCGCCGACAGCCAGCCGGTCGCGACCATCCCGAGCTCGGAGCCGTTCTTGACGATGGACGGCAGCCACAGCACGAAGCCGTACACGCCGATGCTCCAGCAGAAATACTGTGCGCACAGCTTGATCACGGCCGGCGAACGGAATGCTTCGCCGTAGTTGCGCACGGGCTTGATCGCCGCCTGCTCGGCCGCGAGCGCGGCGTCGAGATCGCGCTTTTCCTGTGCGGTGAGCCACGGCGAATCGGCCGGCTTGTCCTGCACGAGGAACCACCAGCACACGGCCCAGATCACGGCCGGCACGCCTTCGGCGATGAACATGTGGCGCCAGCCGAATTCGTGGACCAGATAGCCCGACACGATCGACATCCACAGCACGGTGACCGGGTTGCCGAGGATCAGGAACGTGTTCGCACGCGAGCGTTCGCTCTTCGTGAACCAGTTGCTGATGTAGATCAGCATCGCCGGCATCACGGCTGCCTCGACCACACCGAGCACGAAGCGGATCGCCATCAGCGACGGGATGTTCGTGACCACGCCCGTGAGCGCCGCGCAGGCGCCCCACAGCACGAGGCTGGCGAACACCAGCTTCTTCACGCTGCGGCGCTCCGCATAGATCGCGCCCGGAATCTGGAAGAAGAAATAGCCGAGGAAGAACAGCGCACCGATCAGCGACGACAGCCCCTTGCTGATCCCGAGGTCCTGGTTGATGCCGGCCGCTGCCGCGAACCCGTAATTTGCGCGGTCGAGGTAGGCGAGGCTGTAGGTGATGAAGACGATCGGCATGATCGTCCACCAGCGTCGTGCTGCAAGATTGGCTGCCATCTGTGTGTCTCCTAGATAGATCGGAGTGGCGGGTCGTCGCCTGACTCCGCTCCCGTCCTGTCGGGAATCGACCGGCCTCGGCATATCGCCGCCTCGTCCGGCCTCATGCAAAACCGTGCGTGAAGCACGAAATGGGTCCGCGGATTGTGCCGTGGTCGGCCTCTCATTGCGCGGTGACGGTTTCCGCCAAGCGATCGGTGCGATTGCTGACATTTTCGAGCCGATCGAGTGCGACACGGGTCGGCAGGCCTTCCGAATCGCCGATCACCTGGATCGCGAGCGCTCCGATGCGGTTGCCGCGCACGACCGCCTGCTCGACGGACCGGCCTTCGAGCAGCGCGCTGACCACGCCGACCGCGAAGCCGTCGCCGGCCCCGACCGTGTCGACCACGTTCGCGACGTGCTCGCCCGCGACCGTGCCCTCGCGGCCGTCGGCCGTGCGGAAATACGCGCCTTCGGCACCCAGCTTGATCACCACGCCACGCGCGCCTCGTGCCAGATAGAAGCCCGCGATGTCGGCCGGCGTGTCATGCCCGGTGAGCTGCTGCCCTTCGGCAAGCCCCGGCAGCACCCAGTCGGCGAGCGCCGCGAGCGCGTTCAGCGTCTTCGCCATCACGTCGGCGGACGGCCACAGCGTCGGGCGCAGGTTCGGATCGAACGAGATCGACTTGCCCGCCGCGCGCATCTCGCGCGCCAGCTGGAACGCGAGCTCGCACGACGTCGCGGAGATCGCAGGCGCGACGCCCGTCAGGTGCAGGTGCCGCGCGCCGAGCACGTAGTCGGCCACGTAGTCGTCGCACGACAGGTGGCTCGCGGCCGAGCCCTTGCGGAAATATTCGACGGTCGGGTCGCTGCCGTCAGCGTTGCGCGACTTCAGCTGGAAGCCGGTCGGATAACGCGGATCGACCGTCACGCACGACGCGTCGATGCCTTCGCGTGCGAGCGTGTCGAGCACGTAGCCGCCGAACGAGTCGCGGCCGACCCGGCTCATCCAGCCGACCTTGAAGCCGAGCCGCGACAGGCCGATCGCGACGTTCAGGTCCGCGCCCGCGATCCGCTTCGTGAATTGCGCGGCGTGCGCGAGATGGCCGGGCTCGGCGGCGACGAACATCGCCATCGCTTCGCCGTAGGTCACGACATCGAGTGCTGCTTTCATGAATGAACTCCTCCGTATCCTTCCGGCGTCACGCGGCGGCGAGCCACGCGACGCGCCGGCCGGCATCGCCCGCCAGGTCCGCCGCATCGAACGGGAACTCGATCCCGCGCGGCGCCGCTTGCGGCAGGGCCGCGAGCACGTCCGTGACGAGCGGATCGCCCGGCGCCGGCGCCACCGCGAAACGGCGCGCGCCCTCGCCCTCGACGGCCTTGCAATGAATGTATTCCACGTGCGGCGCGAGCGAGCGCGCACACGCGAGCGGCGCTTCGCCCGGCCACTGCCAGTTGCCGATGTCGAACGTCATGCCGAGCACATCCGGCATGCCCGCCTCGCGCAGCGCATCGAACAGCCCGCGGAACTGCGCGAGCGCGCCGCCCATCGGCAGTTGGCCGTTCTCGACCACCACGCGGGCACGCGCGCCGCGCGACAGCGCGACGATCTCGGCCGCATGCGCATCGCCTGCGAAGCCGCCGAGCTGGAACTTGACGAAGCGCGCGCCGAGCGCATCGGCTTGCGCGAGCGTGTCGCGCAGCGCGTCGGCGTCGAGCGCGCCGGTTTCCGTGTACAACGTGGCCGGCGTCGAATAGACCGACCACAGCCCGTGCGCGACCAGTGCCGTGCCGAGCTCGGCCAGCGCGCCGGGCGCCGCTTCGTCGTCCGATGCGAACAGCTCGCGCCGCACCTCGAAACCGGTCGCGCCGGATGCCGCAGCGGTCGCGACGAATGCACGGTGGCCCTCCTGGCGCACGCGGTCCATCCCGAATGCGCTCGCCACGATCACGATGTCTGCCATGTCTGCCCTTTTTACCGGAATGGAACCGGTTCCATTTGCTTGAGACGGATGGTGCGCTTCGCCTCAGGTGCGCGCCATAGAGGAAATCCCTAAGACCGGCCGGCACACGAAGAATGCGTGCCTGCGCACCTGCATGCGGCGTTCCCGGAGCAGCTTCGGCGGCCTATGCGGCGTCGTGCGAGAGGCTCATGTCGAGGAACTGGGCGGCCACGCGCGACGGCGCGGCGCCATGCGGCACCAGAATCGAGAAATGGCGCGTGAGCGGCGCGGGGGCCAGCGAACGCGGCACGAGCGCCGCATCCTCGTGACGCAGCGACATCGCGGACACGAACCCGACGCCCATCCCCGCACGCACGGCTTCCTTCACGGCCTCGACGCCCGCGATCTCGAACGCGACGCGCGTCGGCGCACCGCCGTGCGCGAACGCGCGTTCGACGAGCTGCCGCACGGCAGAGCCCTCCTCGCGCAGCACGAGCGGATGCGCGGCGAGTGCGTCGAGCGTGACGCCGGCTTCGTACTCGGGTGCGGCGAGCGGATGCCCGGCCGGCACGACCGCGACGATCTCGTCCTCGCGCCACGCATGCACGGCGGTGCCGGGCGGCAGCGACTCGCCGGGCGGCCCTTCGATCATCGCGATGTCGAGCGACGCCAGTGCGGCAACCACGTCGGCCGTATTGCCGCTCATCGTCTGGATCGCGACCCGCGGCGCGCGCGGCTGGAACGCCGCGATCAGGTACGGCAGCAGGTAGCTGGCCGGCGTCGTGCTCGCGCCGATTCGCAGCGTGCCGGCATCGAGCCCGCGCACCGCGTCGCGAAACGCGCGCGCCTGCGCGAACGTGTCGCGCTGCGCCTTCGCGTACTGCGCGAGCTGCTCGCCGACCGGCGTGAGGCGGATGCCGCGGCCGTCGCGCTGGTATAGCGGCTCGCCGAACTCGTCCTGCAGCAGGCGCAGCTGGCCGGACACGGCAGGCTGCGACAGATGCAGCGCCACGGCAGCGTGGCTGATGTTCAGGTGCTCGGCGACGGCCGCGAACGTTATCAGTTGATCCGGGGTCATGGGGATGAATTATCGGCTTTCCGGATAGTTTACGTCACAAATCACAATTTTTCATATCGATATATCCAAATTAGGATTAAGCCATCGCAACCTGCTTCATCACGGTGCCCCATGTCCACTGCTCCGACTCCCCATCTCAGCCACGCCGCGCCATCGATGCGCGGTCAGTTGAACGGCGTGCTGTTCGTCGCGCTGTTCGCCGCCGCCGTCACGAGCCTGTCGCAACTTCCGGCGATCGCCGGGCTCGGCCTGTCACCGCTGATCGTCGGCATCGTCGCGGGCGCGCTGTACGGCAACGCGCTGCGTGACGGCATGCCGGCGAGCTGGGCGGCCGGCGTCAACTTTTCCGCGCGCAAGCTGCTGCGTATCGCGGTCGCGTTCTTCGGCCTGCGCGTGAGCCTGCAGGAAATCGCGCAGGTGGGCCTGCCGGGCCTGACGGTGTCGGTGCTGGTCGTCGTCAGCACACTCGTGATCGGCACCTGGGTCGGCATGAAGGTGATGAAGCTCGATCGCGACGCGGCGCTGCTGACCGCTGCCGGCAGCGCGATCTGCGGCGCGGCCGCCGTGCTCGCGTTCGAGTCGACGCTGCAGTCGAAGCCGCACCAGAGCGCGATGGCCGTGGGCAGCGTGGTGCTGTTCGGCACGCTGTCGATGTTCCTGTACCCGCTCGCGTATCACGCCGGCCTGCTCCATCTCGACCCGGCCGGCCTCGGCCTGTTCTTCGGCGGCACGATCCACGAAGTCGCGCAGGTGGTCGGCGCGGCGAGCGACATCAGCCCGCAGGTCACGCACGTCGCGACCATCGTGAAGATGACCCGCGTGATGCTGCTGGTGCCGGTGCTGCTCACGCTCGGCTGGTGGCTCGCCCGCTCGGCACGCTCGGCCAATGCGGCCGCCGACGGCGCGCAAGGCAAGCGCAAGATGGCCGTGCCGTGGTTCGCGCTCGGTTTCCTCGGCTTCGTGATCGTCAATTCGCTGAACGTGCTGCCCGCCGACGTCACACATACGCTGAACGTGCTCGACACCTTCGCGCTGACGATGGCGATGACCGCGCTCGGCATCGAGACCCGCGTGTCGCAGATCCGCGAGGCCGGCCCGCGCGCGCTGACCACCGGCCTGATCCTGTACGTCTGGCTGATCGCCGGCGGCTACGGGATCACCTGGGCGGTGCAACACTGGCTTGGCTAAGCCGCACATCCACGCCGCGACACGCGCCGCGCCCGACGGGAAGATCCCGCGGGCGCGGCGCAGTGCTATGCTTCGCGTCGTTTTCCTTCGTTCTCTTCATCACCCTCTTTCAGCCGTGCTCTCGTTCCTGCTGAAGCTGCGCACTCGCGCCCAGACACTGTTCCGCCTGTCGGACGCCCATACGATGCTGATCTGGTCGGCCATCGTCGGCGTCGGCGGCGCCTTCGCCACCATGACGTTTCGCGAAGGCATCGACCTGATGCAGCACCTGATCTCCGGACACGGCGGCAGCTTCGTGCAGATGGCGAGAAGCCTGCCGTGGTACGTGCGCTTCTGGATGCCGGCCGCGGGCGGCTTCCTGGCCGGCTGCGTGCTGCTGCTCGCGACGCGCGGCGACAGGAAATCCGGCAAGACCGACTACATGGAGGCCGTCGCGCTCGGCGACGGCGTCGTGCCGGTACGCCAGAGCCTGTGGCGCAGCGTGTCGTCGCTGCTGACGATCGGCAGCGGCGGTTCGATCGGCCGCGAAGGCCCGATGGTGCAGCTCGCGGCGCTCGCCGCGTCGCTGGTCGGCCGCTTCGTGCACTTCGACCCGCCGCGCCTGCGCCTGCTCGTCGCGTGCGGCGCGGCGGCCGGTATCACGTCCGCGTACAACGCGCCGATCGCCGGCGCGTTCTTCGTATCCGAAATCGTGCTCGGCACGATCGCGATGGAGAGCTTCGGGCCGATGGTCGTCGCCTCCGTCGTCGCGAACATCGTGATGCGGGAATTCGCCGGCTACCGGCCGCCGTACGAGATGCCGGTGTTCCCGGCCGTCACGGGCCCCGAGGTGCTGCTGTTCGTCGTGCTCGGCGCGCTGTGCGGCGTGCTCGCGCCGCAGTTCCTGCATCTGCTCGATGCGTCGAAGAACCAGTTCAAGCGGCTGCCCGTGCCGCTGCCGGTGCGGCTCGCGCTCGGCGGCCTCGTGGTCGGCGTGATCTCGGTGTGGATTCCGGACGTATGGGGCAACGGCTACAGCGTCGTGAACCACATCCTGCATTCGCCGTGGACCTGGCAGGCGCTCGTCGCGGTGCTGGCGTTCAAGGTGATCGCGACCGCCGCGACGGCAGGTTCCGGCGCGGTCGGCGGCGTCTTCACGCCGACGCTGTTCGTCGGCGCCGTGTTCGGCTCGCTGTTCGGGCTCGCGATGAACGCGCTGTGGCCCGGCCACACGTCCGCGTACTTCGCGTATGCGATGGTCGGGATGGGCGCGTTCATGGCCGGCGCCACGCAGGCGCCGCTGATGGCGATCCTGATGATCTTCGAGATGACGCTCAGCTACCAGGTCGTGCTGCCGCTCATGGTGTCGTGCGTGTTCGCGTATTTCGTCGCGCGCGCGACCGGCACGACGTCGATGTACGAGATCACGCTGCACCATCACCAGGACGCACAGGAACGGCTGCGGCTGCGCACCACCCAGATGCGCGAGCTGATCCAGCCCGCGCAGACGGTCGTGCCGCTCACCGCG
Source organism: Burkholderia sp. Bp9031 (assembly GCF_003857965.1). Lineage (NCBI taxonomy): Bacteria > Pseudomonadati > Pseudomonadota > Betaproteobacteria > Burkholderiales > Burkholderiaceae > Burkholderia > Burkholderia sp. Bp9031. The sequence continues at coordinate 91,691 of NZ_QTPW01000005.1, read as the reverse complement.
ACGGTCGCCGACATGACGCGCGTGTTTCTCGAATATCCGGTGAAGTATCTGTACGTGACCGACGAGGCCGGGCGCTTCCGCGGCGCGGTCGCATTGAAGGACATCACGTCCGACCTGCTCGACAAGCGCGACACGACCGACAAGACGGCCGCGCACTACACGCATACGCCGTTTCCGCTGCTCACGCCCGACATGCCGCTCGCGACCGCGCTCGAACGCTTCATGGCGTTCCAGGGCGAACGGTTGCCGGTGATCGAAAGCGAAGCCGAGCCGACGCTCGCCGGCGTCGTCTACAAGACGTCGCTGCTCGACGCTTACCGGCGGATGACCGGCGAGCGCTGACGGACACGGTGCACGGAACCCGGTGGGGCATGCACGGCCGCACCGCATTCGCGGCCGCCCGATCGTTCAGTCCGGCGCGCGCCCCAGCACGACCCGTGCGAAGAACCCCGCAAGCACCGATTCGGCCACGTCGGCCGACACGTGCTGCGGATCGGCCGTGTAGTACGACTGCACGCCGTCGCACAGGCACATCAGCCCGAACGCGAGCGTCTCGGCCGGCAGCAGCAGCGGCGTGCCGGCGCGCTCGGCGAAGCGCTGGATGAACTCGGCCATCTGCAGCCGCTTGCCGTGCAGGAACTGGTTGAAGCGCACGCGAAACTTCGCGTCGCGCGCCGCCTGCAGTTTCGCCTCGCCCCACAGCAGCGAATACTCATCGTCGCGAAAGAGCGTCCGGTAGTACGCGAGCGCCATCGACTCCATCTGCTCGCGCGGCCCGCCCTCCTCGAAGATCGCCTCGAAATCGGCCTGCACCGAATCGTGGTCGCGCTCGAGCAGTTCGAGCAGCAGCTCCGACTTGCTGTGGAAGTTCGAGTAGAACGCGCCGCGCGTGTACCCCGCCGCCGCCGCGATGTCCTCGACGCTCGCGGCGACATAACCTTTCTTCAGAAAAATCCGGTGCGCGGCATTCAGCAGACGTTCGCGCGTCTGGTCCCTGCTCTGCTCGCGAGTTAAGCGCTGTGGTTTCATGGCGCGCAGTCTAGCATCAACTCCCTTTCGGATTCATCTTTGCATTCAGATACAGGTGTGTATTAGAATTCGCCACAGTTTCCGAACGACCTCGTTCGTCTCTGTCGGCGCGCGCCACGCCTGCGCCACTCGGGGCAAGCGCCCGCCGCGCTTGCCGGCTTCGTCCCGCTTTCACCTGCTCTGGGGGTTTCGTGAATCGCTCCGGTTCCCGCGCCGTGCTGCTGATCGGCACCGCGCTCGTTCTCGCCGCCTGTCATCCGAAGGAAGCCGCGCCGCCCGCGCCGCGCCCGGTCGTCGCGCTGCCCGCGCAGGCCGACGGCGTTGCGACCGCGGCCACGCTGCCCGGCGAGATCCAGCCGCGTTATGCGACGCCGCTGTCGTTCCGCATCGCGGGCAAGATCGTCGAGCGCAAGGTGCGGCTCGGCGATACGGTCAAGGCCGGTCAGGTCGTCGCGCTGCTCGATCCGTCCGACGTCGAGAAGAACGCCGCGAGCGCGCAGGCGCAGCTTGATGCCGCATCGCACAGCCTCGCGTTCGCGAAACAGCAGCTCGACCGCGATCGCGCGCAGGCGCGCGAGAACCTGATCGCGACCGCGCAGCTCGAGCAGACCGAGAACAGCTACACGTCGGCGCTCGCGCAGCGCGACCAGGCGCAGCAGCAGCTCGCGCTCGCGAAGAACCAGCTCCGCTATGCGACCCTCGTCGCCGATCACGCGGGCACCATCACCGCCGAACCGGCCGACACGGGCCAGAACGTATCGGCCGGCCAGGCCGTCTACCAGCTCGCGTGGTCCGGCGACGTCGACGTCGTGAGCGACGTGCCCGAAGCCGCGCTCGCGTCGCTCACGCCCGGGCACGCGGCGAGCGTCACGCTGCCATCGCTGCCGGGCCGCCAGTTCGCCGCGAAAGTCCGCGAAATCGCACCGGCCGCCGATCCGCAAAGCCGCACCTATCGCGTGAAGCTCACGCTCGCCGCGCCCGATCCGGCCGTGCGCCTCGGGATGACCGCGAACGTCGCATTCGACGGCGCGCCGGTTGCCGGCAACGCGCCGAGCATCACGCTGCCCGCGACCGCGCTGTTCCACGACGGCCCGCATCCGGCCGTGTGGGTCGTGCGCGCGAAGGACGACTCGCTCGAACTGCGCCGCGTCGACGTCGCGCGCTTCAACGAACGCACCGTCACCGTGTCGCACGGGCTGCAGCCGGGCGAGCACGTCGTGCTGCAAGGCGTGCATACGGTCAGCGCGGGCGAGAAGGTGCGGCCGATCGCACCGCTGCACCCGGAGGACTTCGCGTCATGAGCGGCCCCCGCGAAGAAGGCCGGTTCAACCTGTCGGCATGGGCGCTGCGCCACCAGGCGCTGGTCGTCTACCTGATCGCGCTCGCGACGCTCGCGGGCATCCTCGCGTACACGCGGCTCGCACAATCCGAAGACCCGCCGTTCACGTTCCGCGTGATGGTGATCCGCACGTTCTGGCCCGGCGCGAGCGCGCGGCAGGTGCAGGAGCAGGTAACCGATCGGATCGGCCGCAAGCTGCAGGAAACGCCGGCCATCGACTTCCTGCGCAGCTATTCGCGCCCCGGCGAATCGCTGATCTTCTTCACGATGAAGGATTCGGCGCCCGTGAAGGACGTGCCCGAGACCTGGTACCAGATCCGCAAGAAGGTCGGCGATATCGGCTATACGCTGCCGCCCGGCGTGCAGGGCCCGTTCTTCAACGACGAATTCGGCGACGTCTATACGAACATCTGGACGCTCGAAGGCGACGGCTTCACGCCCGCGCAGCTCCACGACTATGCGGACCAGCTGCGCACCGTGCTGCTGCGGGTGCCCGGCGCCGGCAAGGTCGACTACTTCGGCGACCCCGACCAGCGGATCTTCATCGAGGTGAACAACGCGCAGCTCACGCGCCTCGGCATCTCGCCGCAACAGCTCGGACAGGCGATCAACGCGCAGAACGACATCTCGTCGACCGGCGTGCTGACCACCGCCGACGATCGCGTGTTCGTGCGGCCGAGCGGCCAGTTCGACAACGTCGCGGCAATCGCCGACACGCTGATCCGCATCAACGACCGCACGTTCCGGCTCGGCGATCTGGCCACCGTGAAGCGCGGCTACGACGATCCGCCCGTCACGCAGATGCGTGCCAACGGTCATGCGGTGCTCGGCATCGGCGTGACGATGAAGCCCGGCGGCGACGTGATCCGGCTCGGCAAGGCGCTCGATGCCGAATCGAAGGACCTGCAGGCGCAATTGCCGGCCGGCCTGAAGCTGACGCTGGTGTCGAGCATGCCGCATGCGGTCGCGCATTCGGTCGACGATTTCCTCGAAGCGGTCGCGGAAGCCGTCGCGATCGTGCTCGTCGTGAGCCTCGTGTCGCTCGGGCTGCGCACCGGGATGGTCGTCGTGATCTCGATTCCGGTCGTGCTCGCCGTGACCGCCCTCTTCATGTACCTGTTCGACATCGGGCTGCACAAGGTGTCGCTCGGCACGCTCGTGCTCGCGCTCGGGCTGCTCGTCGACGACGCGATCATCGCGGTCGAGATGATGGCCGTGAAGCTCGAACAGGGTTACACCCGCGCACGCGCCGCCGCGTTCGCCTATACGAGCACCGCGTTCCCGATGCTGACCGGCACGCTCGTCACCGTGTCGGGCTTCCTGCCGATCGCGCTCGCGAAATCGAGCACCGGCGAGTACACGCGCTCGATCTTCGAGGTGTCGGCGATCGCGCTGATCGCGTCGTGGTTCGCGGCCGTCGTGCTGATTCCGCTGCTCGGCTATCACCTGCTGCCCGAGCGCAAGAAGCACGCGCACGAAGCCCACCTGCCGGACGATCACGAGCACGACATCTACGACACGCGCTTCTACACGCGGCTGCGCGGCTGGATCGACTGGTGCATCGAGCGGCGCTTCGTCGTGCTGCTGATCACCGGTGCCCTCTTCGTCGTCGCGCTGATGGGCTTCTCGCTCGTGCCGCAGCAGTTCTTCCCGAGCTCCGATCGCCCCGAGCTGCTCGTCGATCTGCGGCTGCCCGAAGGCGCGTCGTTCGCGGCGACGCTACGCGAGACCGAACGCCTCGAGAAAGTGATCGACAAGCGCCCCGAGATCGATCATTCGGTGAATTTCGTCGGCAGCGGCGCGCCGCGCTTCTACCTGCCGCTCGACCAGCAGCTTCAACTGCCGAACTTCGCGCAGTTCGTGATCACCGCGAAATCGGTGAAGGACCGCGAGAAGCTCGCGACCTGGCTCGAAACCACGTTGCGCGAGCAGTTTCCGGCCGTGCGCTGGCGGCTGTCGCGGCTCGAGAACGGCCCGCCGGTCGGCTACCCGGTGCAGTTCCGCGTGAGCGGCGACAGCATCGCGACGGTCCGCTCGATCGCCGAGAAAGTCGCGGCGACGATGCGCGGCGATGCACGCACGGTCAACGTGCAGTTCGACTGGGACGAGCCGGCCGAGCGCTCGGTGCGCTTCGAGCTCGACCAGAAGAAGGCGCGCGAGCTGAACGTCACGTCGCAGGACGTATCGAGCTTCCTCGCGATGACGCTGTCCGGCACGACCGTCACGCAGTATCGCGAACGCGACAAGCTGATCGCGGTCGACCTGCGTGCGCCGCGCTCCGAGCGCGTCGATCCCGCGAAGCTCGCGGGCCTCGCGATGCCGACCCCGAACGGCCCCGTGCCGCTCGGCTCGCTCGGCCGCTTCACGCCGACGCTCGAATACGGCGTCGTGTGGGAGCGCGACCGCCAGCCGACCATCACCGTGCAGTCGGACGTGCGCGCCGGTGCGCAGGGCATCGACGTCACGCATGCGGTCGACGCGAAGCTGAACGCATTGCGCGCGCAACTGCCGGTCGGCTATCAGATCAACATCGGTGGCTCGGTCGAGGAAAGCGCGAAGGCGCAGAAGTCGATCAATGCGCAGATGCCGCTGATGGCGATCGCCGTGTTCACGCTGCTGATGATCCAGCTGCAGAGCTTCTCGCGCGTGCTGATGGTCGTGCTGACCGCGCCGCTCGGGCTGATCGGCGTGGTCGGCACGCTGCTGCTGTTCGGCCAGCCGTTCGGCTTCGTCGCGATGCTCGGCGTGATCGCGATGTTCGGGATCATCATGCGCAACTCGGTGATCCTCGTCGACCAGATCGAGCAGGACATCGCCGCCGGCCACGGACGCTTCGACGCGATCGTCGGCGCGACCGTGCGGCGCTTCCGTCCGATCACGCTGACGGCCGCGGCCGCCGTGCTCGCGCTGATCCCATTGTTGCGCTCGAACTTCTTCGGGCCGATGGCGACCGCGCTGATGGGCGGCATCACAAGCGCGACCGTGCTGACGCTGTTCTACCTGCCCGCGCTGTACGCCGCGTGGTTCCGCGTGAAGCGCGACGAACGCGACCCGCGCGAGCCACGCGATCGCCCGCCGCACGATGGCGGCACGCCTGCCGCGCCGTCGGGAGCCTGACCATGGAACTGTCGTTGAACCTGAAAACGAAGGCCGCCCGGATGCTCGCGGCCGCGAGCCTCGCCGGCCCGCTCGCCGGCTGCGCGTGGTTCGCGCCGAACGGCGAGCCGCCCGCGATGCCGTCGCCCGCGCATTACGGCGCCGCGCCGCAAGTGCAGCAGACCGTCGCCGCGCAAGGCGTCGCGCAGCAGTTCGAGGTTGGTGCGCAACCCGTGCCCGACTGGTGGACGCAGTACCGCTCCGATACGCTGAACGCGCTCGTCGACGAAGGGCTGCGCAACAGCCCGACGCTCAGCGCGGCGTCGCATTCGCTCGATGCCGCGCGCGAGCAGCTGCACGGACAGATCGGCAGCTCGATGCTGCCGTCGATCGACGCGGGCGGCCAGGCCACGCGCCAGCGCGCGCTCGGCGTGCCGATCCCCGCGCTCGGTGCGCCGACACTGCTATACGACACGTTCGTCGGGCAACTGCAGGCGAGCTATACGATCGACCTGTTCGGCGTGTCGCGCTTCGCAAACCGCGCGCTCGCGAAACGCGTCGATGTCAGCGCATTCCAGCTCGAATCGGCGCGGCGCGCGCTCGCCGCGAACATCGTCACCGCGTCGATCACGGTGTCGGTGCTCAACGCGCAGATCGCGACGACCGAACGGCTCGTGGCGCTCGCGAACGACCAGGCGCACGACGCGCAACGCCGCTACGCGCTCGGCTCGGCGTCGCACAGCGACGCGCTGAACGCGCGGCAAAGCGCGGACACCTTCGCCGCGAGCCTGCCCGCGCTGCGCCAGCAGCGCGACTCGGCGCGCCACGCGCTCGCGGTGCTGGTCGGCCGCACGCCCGACCGGCCGCCCGCCGACCTCACGCTCGCCGATCTGCACCTGCCCGAGCAGGTGCCGGTAGTCGTGCCGTCGGACCTGCTGCAAAGTCGCCCCGACATCCAGGCGGCCGATGCGGGGTTGAAGGCGGCCGCCGCCGAAGTCGGCCTCGCGACCGCGCAGATGTTCCCGCAACTGTCGCTGTCGGCCGCCATGGGCAAAGGCGGCTTCAGCTGGCCGACGATGCTGTCCGGCGCCGGCACGATCTGGAACGTCGGTGCGTCGCTGAGCCAGCCGATTTTCCACGGCGGCGCGCTGCTCGCGCAGCGCCGTGCGGCGAAGTCGACCTACGAAGCTGCAGCCGACCAGTACAAGCAGACCGTGCTCGCCGCGTTCCAGAACGTCGCCGATTCGCTCGCGGCGCTCGAGCATGACGCAGAAGCGCTCGACGCGTCATCCCGCGCCGCGCTGTCCGCGCGCGGCGCGTACGACGATGCAGCCGCCCGCGTGCGGCTCGGCGCGTTGCCGCCGTCGGCCGCGCGCGCAAGCGAGCTGCAGTACCGCAACGCACGGCTCGACGAGATCCGCGCGACCGGCGCGCGGTTCGCGGATACCGCGCGGCTCTACCAGGCGATGGGCACGCCGCCGGTCGATTCGACCGGCAACGCCGCCAAGACCGGGAATGCCGGGAAAGCCAGGAAAGCCGACACGGCCGGCAGCGCTGAGCAAAACGCCCTCGGCGCCCAGGCGCGCATGGTCGCACCCGACGCGCCGCCGTCACCGCAGTAACGCGCGCCGTTCTTCATGCGCATGGCGCGCGGGCCCGCCCCGCGCGCCGGTCTGCAATCTTCCGCTTGACCCTCACGTAGCGTAACGTTCGAGACTCCAGTGTGCGCACCGAACGGAGGACACCATGCGGCTGAAAGTGGGAGAGCTGGCGAAACGTAGCGGACTGACCGTTCGCACGCTTCATCACTATCACGCGATCGGCCTGCTGACGCCTTCGGCGCGTGCCGACAACGGCTACCGGCTGTACGACCACCACGACATCGCCCGGCTCCACCAGATCCAGGCTTTGCGTCGCTTCGGCCTGTCGCTCGCCGAAATCGGCGACTACCTGAACCAGCCCGACGCCCCGCTCGTCGAGCTCGTCGAGCTCGTCGCGAAACAGATCGCGTCGCTCGACCGCCAGCTCGCGCAGACCGCGCAGCTGCGCGAGCGGCTCGTGCACCTGCATGCGCAACTGGCCGCGGGCACGGAGCCGGAGCTGGCCGATTGGCTCACCACACTGGAGTTGATGACCGTGTACGACAAATATTTTTCCGAGGAAGAACTCGCGCGCCTGCCGATGTACCGCAAGAGCCAGAAAACGGCGACGCGGAATGGATCGCGCTGGTCGGCGACGTGCAGGCGCTGCATGACGCGGGCGTGCCGGCCGAAGACGCGCACGTGCGGGCACTGGCCGACCGCTGGATGACGCTGCTCGTGCGCGACACGAACAACGATCCGCGGATGCTGGCGAAGCTGCCCCTGATGCACGAACGCGAGCCGGCGATGCAGTCGCAGATCGGCATCTCGACTGCGTTGCGCGACTACGTGCTCAAAGCGGTGGCCGAAACCAAGATGCGGATCTTCGAGCAGTATCTCGCGCCGGACGAGATCCGCTTCATGCGCGCGCACTACGGCGAGCGCGCGATGGAATGGCCGCAGTTGATGGCGGACGTGCGCGATGCGATCGACGCTGGCGCGCAGCCCGATTCGCCGGAAGCCCGCGCACTCGCGCAACGCTGGCTCGAGCTGTTCTGCAGCTATGCAGGCCGCGATCCGGCCACGCACGCGAAATTCCGTCAGGCGATGATGACCGAGCCGGCGCTGACGAAGGATTCGTGGGTCGACGACACGCTGATCGGCTTCGTGCGGGAGGCGATGGCACAGCTTGTGCCGGCGCGTTGAGCGCATAACACCGAGGCGGTGCGTGACAGTGGCGCGCGACGCCCGAACGTGCCTTTCGTTCAGCGATCCCGATGGCCATCACATCGACCGGACCAAGCCCGCCGGCCCCTGCGCTCACCGCTCGCGCATCCCGAGCCCGAGCGCCTTCATCCGCCGGTACAGCGTGCGCTCGCTCATCCCAACCTGCTCGGCGAGCGCCTTGCGCGTACCCTCGAACGTGCTCGCGATCCGCACGAGCTCCGCGTCCGACACGCCGCGCGCATCGGCCACCCGGGTTTGTGGCGCCGCCGCTGCCGCGACCAGCTCGGCCGGCAGATGCTCGACACGAATCGTCCCGTCGTCCGCGAACAGGCACGCGCGTTCGAGCACGTTGCGCAGCTCGCGGATGTTGCCCGGCCATGCATACGCATCGAGGCACGCACGCGCACGCTCGGTCAGCACGAACGGCCGCGCGCTCGCGTCGCCCGCGCCGGCACGCGCATTCGCGATCCGCCGCAGGATCGATTCGGCCAGCAGCGCGACGTCGCCGCGCCGCTCGCGCAGCGCGGGCAGCGGAATCGGAAACGCGTTGATCCGGTAATAGAGGTCCTGACGGAACCGGCCGTCATCGATCATCTCGCGCAACGGCTTGTGCGTCGCCGCGACGAGCCGGAAATCCGCGCGCAGCGCCTCGACGCCGCCGACGCGCCGGAACGTTCCCGATTCGATCAGCCGCAGCAGCTTCACCTGCATCGGCAGCGGCACGTCGCCGATCTCGTCGAGAAACAGCGTGCCGCCCTGCGCAGTCTCGACGAGGCCCGGCTTGCGCTGGTTCGCACCGGTAAACGCGCCCTTCTCGTAGCCGAACAGTTCGCTCTCGAACAGCGTCTCGGCGATGCCCGAACAGTCGACGACCACGAACGGCCCCATGGCACGCTCGCTCGCCTCGTGCAGCGCCCGCGCGAACAGTTCCTTGCCGGTGCCCGATTCGCCGAGCAGCAGCACCGGCAGCATCGACGGCGCGACCCGCTGCAGCGCGCCAAGCGCCGCGTTGAACGCGTCGGCACCGCCGACGAGCCCCTCCGCGCTCGGCTGCGCGGACGCGCTGCGCACCGTCGTCAGCCGCTCGACGTACGCCATCACGTCGCCGCGCGCATCGACGATCGGCCGCAACTCCACGTCGACGTGCTCGGGGCCGCGCGGCGTATGGTGAATGTGCAGCACGCGGTTCAGGCTGCGCGACTCGAGCGCCTGCTTCATCGGGCAATGCTCGCCGGCCTGGTCGCACGGCACGTCGTAGTGATGCGAGACCTGGAAGCAGCGCCGGCCCACGTGCTCGACGCCCGCCACGCCGAACTGGCGCCGGTACGCATCGTTCGCCGCGAGGATGCGGTAGTCGGGATCGAGGACGATCATCGGCTGCGGATCCTGTTCCAGATACGCGACAAGCGCGCGCACGTCGGGCATCGGGTCGGGAAAACGTGCGGGAACGATCGGAATGGTGTCGTGCGGATTCATGGGTCGGGCTCGAGAACGGATGGCCGGACGAACTGCCAGGCCGACTGCCAATTCTGCCACGACACTGCCAGACATGGCAGTCCGCACTGGCAGCACGCCGCCGGCCGTGCCCGCCGCGTACCGCGAGCGCGCCGAAAATCCGAACCGAATCAAGCATTTGCCCGATCGTCCGGCGTCGCGGCACCGACTGGCACGCTTCTTGAACATGGGATCCCCGATTGCAGATGCAGAACCCCATCGAGGACATCCCGTGAGCCATGCCCCCATGCTGTCTGTCGAAGGCTTTTTCGACCCGGCGACCCACACCGTCAGCTATCTGCTGCTCGAAACCGAGAGCCGCGCATGCGCGCTGATCGACAGCGTGCTCGACTACGACCCGAAATCCGGCCGCACGCGCACCGCCAGCGCCGACCGGCTGATCGCGCGCGTCGCCGAACTCGGCGCGACCGTCCACTGGCTGCTGGAAACGCACGTGCACGCCGACCATCTGTCGGCCGCGCCGTACCTGAAGGCGCACGTCGGCGGACAGATCGCGATCGGCTCGCACGTGCGCCGCGTGCAGCACGTGTTCGGCGCGCTGTTCAACGCCGGCCCCGGCTTCGCGCAGGACGGCAGCCAGTTCGACCGCCTGCTCGACGACGGCGACACGCTCGCGCTCGGCGCGCTGACGATCCGCGCGCTGCACACGCCGGGCCATACGCCCGCGTGCCTGACCTACTGCGTCGACGATGGCGCGCAGCGCGCGGCGTTCGTCGGCGACACGCTGTTCATGCCCGACTACGGCACAGCCCGCTGCGACTTCCCGGGCGGCGACGCACGCACGCTGTACCGCTCGATCGCGCGCGTGCTGGGCCTGCCGCCCGACACGCGCCTGTACCTGTGCCACGACTACCAGCCGGGTGGCCGCGACGTGCAATTCGTGACGACCGTCGCCGAGCAGCGCCGCACGAATGTGCACGTGAAGGACGGCGTGACCGAGGACGATTTCGTCGCGATGCGCACCGCACGCGACGCGACACTCGACATGCCGGTGCTGATGCTGCCGTCCGTGCAGGTGAACATGCGCGCCGGCCGCCTGCCCGAGCCCGAAAACAATGGCGTGCGCTACCTGAAGATCCCGCTCGACGCGATCTGAGCCGCCGCCCCGACCGGAGAAACCCCGACATGACCATCCGCACGCTGACCGACCTGCTGTCGGTCTCGCCCCAGATCACCGCGACCGACCTGCCCGCGCTGCACGCGGCAGGCATCCGCGCGATCATCTGCAACCGCCCGGACGGCGAAGGCGCCGACCAGCCGACCGTCGCCGAGATCCGCGCGGCCGCGGCCCCGCTCGGCATCGCCGTGCATTACCTGCCCGTCGACACCGGCAAGGTCACCGACGACCAGGCTGCGCAGTTCGGCGCGCTCGTCACGACGCTCGCCGGCCCGGTCCTCGCGTACTGCCGCAGCGGCACGCGCTCGGCGACGCTGTGGGCGCTGTCGCATGCCGGCCTGCGTCCGCTGAACGACATCGTCGCGACGGCCGCCGCCGCCGGCTACGACCTCAGCGCACTCGCGGCGCGCCTCGCGCAAGGCGGCCGGTACGCCGCGCCGGCCGTCGACGCGCGGCACGACATCGTGATCGTCGGCGCGGGCGCGGCCGGCGTCGCGGTCGCATCGAGCCTGCTTGCGCGCGACGCATCGCTCGATATCGCGGTGATCGACCCGGCCGATACCCACTACTACCAGCCGGGCTGGACGATGGTCGGCGCGGGCGTGTTCCGGCCCGCGACAACCGCGCGCCGGATCGCCGACCTGCTGCCGCGTGGCGTGAAATGGATCCAGGCGGCCGTCGCCGGCTTCGAACCCGACGCGCATACGGTCGTGCTCGATGGCTGCCGGCGCATCGGCTACCGCAAGCTGGTCGTGTGTCCGGGGCTCAAGCTCGACTGGCACGCGATCGACGGCCTCGCGGAAACGCTCGGCCGCAACGGCGTCACGTCGAACTATCGCTACGATCTCGCGCCGTACACGTGGGAACTGGTGCAAGCGTTCCGCGGCGGCGATGCGCTGTTCACGCAGCCGCCGATGCCGATCAAGTGCGCGGGCGCGCCGCAAAAGGCGATGTACCTGTCGTGCGATCACTGGCGGCGCACGGGGCGCCTCGGCGCGGCGAACGTCGAGTTCCTGAATGCGGGTGGTGCGCTGTTCGGTGTCGCCGACTACGTGCCTGCGCTGATGGAGTACGTGAAAAGCTACGACATCGCGCTATCGTTCGGCCACAACCTCGTCGCGATCGACGGACCGGCGCGACGCGCGACGTTCAGGCGCACGCTGCCCGACGGCGGAACCGAAACCGTCGAGCGTTCGTTCGACATGATCCACGTCGTGCCGCCGCAGAAGGCGCCCGATTTCGTGCGCGCGAGCCCGCTCGTCGACGCGGCCGGCTGGATCGACGTCGATCCGGCAACGCTGCGGCACAAGCAGTTCGCGGACATCTTCGCGCTCGGCGACGTCACCAACACCACCAACGCGAAAACCGCCGCGGCGGCCCGCAAGCAGGCGCCCGTCGTCGCGCACAACCTGCTCGCGTCGCTGGGCCGCGCACATGGCGATGCCGCGTACGACGGCTACGGATCGTGCCCGCTCACCGTCGAGCGCGGCAAGATCGTGCTCGCCGAATTCCTGTACGGCGGCAAGGTCGCGCCCACCTTCCCCGCGTGGCTGATCGACGGCAGGCGTCCGTCGCGGCTCGCGTGGCTGCTCAAGGAGCGCGTGCTGCCGCCGCTCTACTGGAAGGCGATGCTCAAGGGCCGCGAATGGCTCGCGAAACCCGCGATCGCACGTTGACCGGAACCCGATGACACCATGCTGATTTCCCTCGTACTCGGCGGCTTCGTCGGTGCCGTGCTCGGCCTCACCGGCGCGGGCGGCGGCATTCTCGCGGTGCCCGCGCTCGTCGTCGGGATGGGCTGGCCGATGCAGCAGGCCACGCCCGTCGCCCTCGTCGCGGTCGCGGGCAGCGCCGCGCTCGGCGCGCTCGAAGGGTTTCGCCACGGGCTCGTGCGCTATCGCGCGGCGCTGCTGATGGCCGTGGCCGGCGTGCCGCTCACGACGCTCGGCGTGCGGCTCGCGCACGTGCTGCCGCAACGCGTGCTGCAGGCGCTGTTCGCGCTGACGATGCTGGTTGTCGCGGGCCGCCTGCTGCGGCAGGCGCTGCGCCACGCGCCCGGCGACACGGCCGAATCGCCGCTGTGCGTCGGCCGCGTGAACCCCGATACGGGCCGCCTCGTGTGGTCCTGGCCGGTCGGGCTCGCGCTCGCGTCGACCGGTGCGGTGACGGGGCTGATGACCGGGCTGCTCGGGGTCGGCGGCGGCTTCGTGATCGTGCCAATGCTGCGCAAGTTCACGAACGTGTCGATGCACGGCGTGGTCGCGACGTCGCTGATGGTAATCGCGCTGGTCGGCACCGGCGGCGTGTTCGCGACGCTCGTGTCGGGCACGCGCGCGTCGCTCGACATGATGCTGTGGTTCACGGTCGCGACCGCGATCGGGATGGCCGCCGGCCGCCACGCATCCCGGCGCCTGTCCGCGCGGCACGTGCAGGCCGGCTTCGCGGCCGTGCTCGTCTGCGTGGCGCTCGGGCTGCTGGCCAAAGCGGTGTTCGCCGCATAAGCCATCCAAGCCGCGTCAGCCACGCGCAGCGCGACCCGCCAAACGAAACGCCCGGCCCGACTCGTCGTCGGCACCGGGCGTTTTTCGTTGCGTCGATAACCTGTGCGTGTGCGTCAGGTGGCGAACGCGGCCATCCGCTTGCGTTCCTGACGCAGCATCACGAAGTTCGCGATCACGACGCCGGCCGTCACCGCGACGATGAACAGCGTCGCGAGCGCGTTCATCTCAGGGTTCAGGCCGAGACGCACGCGCGAGAACACGACGAGCGGCAGCGTCGTCGAGCCGGGGCCCGACAGGAACGCCGACAGCACGAGGTCGTCGATCGACAGCGTGAACGACAGCAGCCAGCCCGCGATCAGCGCCTGCGAGATCAGCGGCAGCGTGATCGTGAAGAACACCTTCAGCGGCGTCGCACCCAGGTCGAGCGCGGCTTCCTCGAGCGACGGGTTCAGCTCGCGCACGCGCGACTGCACGATGATCGCGACGTACGAGATGCACAGCATCACGTGGCCGAGCCAGATCGTGAACACGCCACGCTCGGCCGGCCAGCCGATCCACTTCGCGAGCTCGATGAACAGCAGCAGCAGCGAGATCCCCTGGATCACCTCGGGGATCACGAGCGGCGCGTTGATCATCCCGCTGAACAGCGCAAAGCCGCGAAAGCGCCCCATCCGCGCGAGCACGAAGCCGGCCCACGTGCCGATGAACACCGACGCGAACGCGGTCAGCACGCCGATCTTCAGCGACAGCCATGCGGCCGTCAGCAGCTCGTCGTCCTCGACGAGCGCCGAGTACCAGCGGAACGAGAAACCCGACCACACGGTGACGAGCTTCGACTCGTTGAACGAATAGACGATCAGGCTGATGATCGGGATGTACAGGAACGCGAAGCCGGCAAACAGCGCCGCAAACTGCAGGTAACGATTCGGCTTCATCGACGGCGGCCCTCCTGCTCCTTCGCCTGGAAGTGCTGGAACATCGCCATCGGCACGAGCAGCAGCAGCACCATCGCGCAGGTCACGGCCGATGCCATCGGCCAGTCTGCGTTGTTGAAGAACTCGTTCCACATCACGCGACCGATCATCAGCGTGTTCGCGCCGCCGAGCAGCTCGGGAATCACGTACTCGCCGACCGCCGGAATGAACACCAGCAGGCAGCCCGCGATGATCCCGTTCTTCGACAGCGGCAGCGTGATCTGCACGAACGCCCGCCACGGCTTCGCGCCGAGGTCGTACGCGGCTTCGAGCAGGCGCAGGTCCATCTTCACGAGGTGCGCATACAGCGGCATCACGAGGAACGGCAGGTACGAATACACCATCCCGATGTACACCGCGTAGTTCGTGCGGTACAGCTCGATCGGCGTATGCGTCAGGCCGATCCACATCAGGAAGTTGTTCAGGAGCCCGTTGTTCTTCAGGATCCCGATCCATGCGTACACGCGGATCAGGAACGACGTCCAGAACGGCAGCATCACGCCCATCATCAGCAGGTTGCGGGTCGCCGGGTTCGAACGCGCGATGTAGTACGCCATCGGATAGCCGATCAGCAGGCAGAGCAGCGTCGTGATCGCCGCGACCACCACCGAATTCACGTAGGTCGCGAAATACAGGCTGTCGGTGAGCAGGAACGCGTAGTGCGACAGGTTCAGCGCGATGTGCACCACGCCGTCCGTGTACGACGCAAGCTCCGTGTACGGCGGGATGCCGAGCTGCAGCTCGGCGAAGCTGATCTTCACGACCAGCACGAACGGCACGAGGAAGAACAGCACGAGCCACGTGTACGGCCCCGCGACGACCGCCGAGCCGCCGGTCAGGTTGAAGCGCCGCACGGGCCAAGCGAGCAGGGACTTGAGCGCGTTCATGACGTCAGCACCACGCCTGCGGTCGCGCTCCAGCGCACGTAGATCTCGTCGCCGAGCACCGGCGTGTCGAGCTCGGAAATCGCGAGGCTCGACACGTTCGCGATCACCGTCTTGCCCGCGTCGAGCTTCACGTGATACAGCGAATAGCCGCCCATGTACGCGACGTTGCTGATCCTGCCGCGTGCCCAGTTGAACGCGCCTTCGGGCGGCTTGCGCGTGAGCGCGATCCGCTCGGGGCGCACCGACACCGTGACCGGCATCCCGAGCGGGCCCGAGATCCCGTGGCTCACGTACAGCCGGCTCGGCAACTCCGGCGATTCGATGGTCACGTGATCGGGTTCGTCCTCGACGGTCACGCCGTCGAACAGGTTCGTCGAGCCGATGAACTCGGCCGAGAAACGGCTGTTCGGATATTCGTAGACTTCGTTCGGCGAGCCGATCTGCACGATCTGGCCTTCGCTCATCACGGCGAGCCGGTTCGCCATCGTCATCGCCTCTTCCTGGTCGTGCGTGACCATGATGCAGGTGACGCCGACCTTCTTCAGGATGTTGACGAGCTCGATCTGCGTGCGCTGGCGGATCTGCTTGTCGAGCGCCGACATCGGCTCGTCGAGCAGCAGCACCTTCGGACGCTTCACGAGCGAACGCGCGAGCGCGACGCGCTGCTGCTGGCCGCCCGACAACTGATGCGGCTTGCGCTTCGCGTACTTGCTCATCTGCACGAGCTCGAGTGCCGCGGCGACGCGCTCCTTCAGCTCGGCCTTCGGCGTGCCTTCCTGCTTCAGGCCGTATGCGACGTTCGATTCGACCGACATGTGCGGGAACAACGCATACGACTGGAACATCATGTTCACCGGCCGCTTGTACGGCGGCATCTGCGCGAGGTCCTCTCCGTCGATCAGGATCTTGCCCGACGTGATCGTCTCGAGGCCCGCGAGCATCCGCAAGAGCGTCGACTTGCCGGAGCCCGAGCTGCCGAGCAGCGCGAACAGTTCGCCCTGGCGCACCGTCAGGTTCACGTTGCGCACCACTTCGGTCTCGCCGAATTTCTTGACGACGTCGACGATCTGGACAAAGTTCTCGGCGCGCGTATCGGCGCCGGACGAAGGAACGAAAGACGGCGCGCCCGCGACCGGCGCGCCCGACTGGCTATTCATGATGTGCTGCTTCTCTCCTGCGTTTGACGAACAAAGCCCCCGGGGACACCAGGGGCTTCATGACTGCTGGGGAACACCGGCTCGCGTCAGCGGCCCGATTTCAGCTCGGTCCACAGACGCGTCTGCAGACGCTGGATTTCAGGCGGCAGCGGCTTGAGCAGGAACAGCGTCTTCACGACGTCGGCCGGCGGATAGACGGCCGGATCGTTCGCCACGTCCGGCCGCACGTACTTGCGGGCCTCGGCGTTCGCGCTCGGGTAGTACACGGCGTTCGTGATCGCCGCGTGCACCTTCGGATCCTCGATGTAGTTGATCCATTGCAGCGCGGCTTCCTTGTTCTTCGCGTCCTTCGGGATCGTCATCACGTCGAACCAGACCGGCGCGCCGCCCTTCGGAATGTAGTACTCGACCTTGTACGGCTTCTTCGCTTCGATCGCGCGATGCTTCGCGATCACGACGTCGCCCGACCAGCCGAACGCGAAGCAGATGTCGCCGCCGACCAGGTCGTTGATGTAGCCCGACGAGTTGAACTGCGTGATGTACGGGCGGATCTTCTTCAGCACTTCCATCGCGGCCTTGTAGTCGGCCGGGTTCGTGCTCATCGGATCCTTGCCGATGTAGTGCAGCGCCGCCGCGAACATCTGGTCCGGCGCGTCGAGCACCGACACGCCGCAGGTCTTCAGCTTCGAGAGGTTTTCCGGCTTGAACAGGATGTCCCAGTTGTCGAGCGGAACCTTGCCGAGCGCCTGCTGCGCCTTCGTCAGGTTGTATGCGAGACCGGTCGTGCCGTATGCCCAGGGCACCGCGTACTTGTTGCCCGGGTCGGCGCCTGCGACGAGCGCCATCAGTTGCGGATCGAGGTACTTGAGGTTCGGCAGCTTCGACTTGTCGAGCGGCGTGAAGATGCCGGCCGCGATCTGCTTGCCCGCGTAGTTGCTGGTCGGCACGACGATGTCGTAGCCCGAGCTGCCCGTCAGCAGCTTCGCCTGCAGCGTGTCGTCGCTGTCGTAGTTGTCGTAGCGAACCTTGACGCCCGTCTGCTTCTCGAAGTTCGGGATCGTGTCCTTCGCAATGTAGTCCGACCAGTTATAGACATTGAGCTGCGTATCCTTCGCCGCTGCCGCCGATGCACCCACGCACAGCGCGAGCGCTGCGAACCGGCCCACTACCTTTGCTTTCATCCCGTTCTCCCTCCGGCCGGACCTTGTGTCCGGCTGCCGTCTGCCTCGTCATGGCGGCGCATTCTGGCGCGCCGCCCCTCGAAAACCCCGAAAACTACCATCATTCGCGCGCCGTCACAAAAAAATCATGCCGGTGTCGCGCAAACGGAACAGATTCCCGCCGCGAGCCGCTCTGGCGGCCCTCACGACGGGGCGTTCCGGGGGAATTCTATCGGGTAATCCGCGGCTGTCCATCAGGAAAAGAAAGCGATGGCGAAACCGACCGGACGAGCGGCCATCATGCCACCGGCATCGCGGCCGGGCCGCGTCACGCCGATGCATTAAAATGGCGCCCTGACGATTTCACTGCGCGAACCCTTCCGATGGCCTCCAATCTCCACGACCTGCCCGACAGCCCCTGCATCGGCGTGTGCTCGACGCTCTTCGACGAAGTCTGCAAGGGCTGCGGCCGCACGGCCGCCGAAGTGTCGAACTGGGTGTTCCTGAGCGACGACGAAAAACGCGCGGTGTGGGCGCGCATCACGCGGGAGGGCACCGCGATGCGTTTTCAGTACGACAAGCTGTAAATCCGCCGCACAAAAAAAGAGCGGCATGCCGACTGCCATGCCGCCAACCCCAACTCTGTTCTTTGCCGCGCGCGCCTAGAACTTCATCCCGACGCCCACGCCGACGATCAGCGGATCGATGTGCAGCGTGCCGATGCCCTTGTCGCCGAGCGTCGCATCGGTGCTCATCCAGATCTTCTTCACGTCGACGTTCATGAACACCTTCTTCGTCAACTGCACGTCGACGCCGAACTGCAGCGCCGGACCGAAGCTGCTCTTGTTGATCGACACGCCCTCGCCGCCGACGTTGAGCCCGTTGTTGTAGAAGTACGTGTAGTTCAGGCCCGCGCCGACGTACGGACGCACCTTGCCGGCATGATTGAAGTGGTACTGCAGCAGCAGCGTCGGCGGCAGCACGCCCACGCCGCCGAGATTGCCGAGGCTCGACGTCATCTGGTGCCGCGACGTGGCGAGAATCAGTTCCACGCCTAGGTAGTCGCGGATCATGTAGGTGAAGTCGAGCTCCGGCACGATCGCGTTGTTCACGCCGGTGTTGATCGCACCGAGCGTGTCGCTCGCGCGCTCGTTCGGCTGGATGCTGATCGCGCGCAGCCGGACCAGCACGTCACCCTGGTTGATGCCGTCGCCCGGCGACGCCGCGTGCGACAGCGAAGGCATCGCGGCGAGGCTCGACGCGATGGCGGCAGCGGTGACACATGTTCGAATCGTTTTGTGCATGGTACGGACCCTTGAAGAATGTATTCCATTCTCCCTGTAGGGTCTTTTTGACATCTTGATATCCGTCAAGCCAGCGTAAACATCGGGCGGTTTGTCGCAGGCTCCGCCGCGCGGCCCGTCAGCAGCAGATCGAGCAGATCGTGCACGCTGCGGATCGCGTTGCCGAACGGCAGCGCTTCACGGCCGCGGAAGAACAGGCCGTTCGCGACGTCGCCGCGCAGTGCGGCCGCGAGCCGCGTGTCGATGCAGAAATGGCCGAACTTCTCGATGCCGTCGCGCAGCCCACACACGCTCAGGCATTCGAGCGCGGTCGGGCAGCGCTGCTTGAACGCGCCGAGCTTGTTGCGAATGCGCGTTTCGTTGCGCAGGTAGCGATCGAGCCACGGGGTCTTCACCGCGCGCGCCGGCAGCCCCGTCACGCTGACGAATTCGACGATGTCGTCGGGCAGCGCATCGGCCAGCACGCGCTTGAAGTTCGGATGCGCGTCGCCCTCTTCCGTCACCGCGAACGGCGTGCCCACCTGCACGCCGTTCGCGCCGGCCGCGAGCGCCGCGCGCACCGTGTCGTGGCTGTTGATCCCGCCCGCGACGATCAACGGGATCGCGTCGCGCGCAAGGCCGAGCGATGCCATCACCTGCGCGGTCTCGTCGAGCACGCGTGCGAAATCGAAGCGCGCATCGTGCATGTCGTCGATCTGCGTGACGCCGAGGTGGCCGCCCGCATGCGCGGGATGCTCGATCACGATTGCATCGGGCAGCCGCCCCTTCTTCATCCACTTCTTCAGCACCAGCGCGATGCCGCGGCTGTCCGACAGGATCGGGATCAGCGCAATGTCATGGCCTTGCGTGAGGTCGGGCAGATCGAGCGGCAAGCCCGCGCCCATCACGATCGCATCGGCGCCTTCGTCGCACGCGACGCGCACGTAGTCCGCATGCGCGCTCACCGCCTTCATCACGTTGACCGCGATCATCCCGCGCCCTTCGCTGTAGGTCTTCGCGAGACGAATCTCGCGCGCGAGCGCTTCGAGGTTCGCGGCCTCGAGCGTCGCACGATCGGGATTCGCGCGACAGCGCGCGAGCAGGTCCGCATGATGGTGGCGCAGGTCGATACTGGCGATCGTGCCGAGCGCACCTTCGCGCGCGACGCTGCCGGCGAGGCGGTGCGCGGAGATGCCGACGCCCATGCCGCCCTGAACCACGGGCAGCAACGTGCGGCCGCGAATCGTGAGCGGCGGGAAGGAAGTGCGTGCGGTCATCTGAACCTCGTCGAAACATCGGAAATCGGAAACGCGATGATCGACGATCCACCGGCGCACACCTTGACGGCCGTCAATAAAAAAACGGCACGCGAGCGTGCCGTTGCGGGTCGTGCGGCGTGAAACGCTCAGCCCTGGCTCGCCGGCTTGAGCTGCATCGACTTGTACTCGAGATACTCTTCGAGCCCGTACACGCCGTTCTCGCGGCCGTGTCCCGACTGCTTGTAGCCGCCGAACGGCGCGGCACCGTTCCACGTGCCACCGTTGATGTCGACCTGCCCCGTGCGGATGCGCCGCGCGACGCGCATCGCGCGTTCGTCGCTGCCCGCCCACACCGCGCCGCCGAGCCCGTACGGCGAATCGTTCGCGATCCGCACCGCTTCGTCTTCGTCGCGATACGTGATGATCGACAGCACCGGCCCGAAGATCTCTTCCTGCGCGATCGTCGATTTCGGATCGACGCGGCCGAACACCGTCGGCTTCACGAAGAAGCCCTTCGCGAGCCCTTCCGGCAGGCCCGTGCCGCCCGTCACGAGCTCCGCGCCGTCGTCGATGCCGCGCTGGATGTACGCCTGCACGCGCTGCTGCTGCACGGCCGAGGCGAGCGCGCCGAGGCGTGTCGTTTCCTGACGCGGATCGCCCGCGACATACGCTTCGGCCGCGGCCTTCGCAATCTCGCGCGCCTCGTCGTAGCGTGCCTCCGGCACCAGCATTCGCGTGTGCGCCGAACAGGTCTGGCCCGCGTTCAGGTAGCACGCGTTGACCGTACCCTTCACCGCCGTCGCGAAATCGGCATCGTCGAGGATCACCGACGCCGACTTGCCGCCCAGTTCGAGCGCGACGCGCTTCACGCCCGCTGCCGCGAGTTCGGCCACGCGCTTGCCGGCACGCGTCGAACCCGTGAACGACACCATGTCGACGTCCGGGTCGGTTGCCAGGACCTCGCCGACGACCGGGCCATAGCCGCACACGAGGTTGAACACGCCCGGCGGCAGGCCCGCCTCATGAATCGCTTCGGCGAGCATGAACGCGTTGAGCGGCGCGACCTCGGACGACTTCAGGACGACCGTGCAGCCGGCCGCGAGTGCCGGTGCGACTTTCAGCGTGACCTGGTTGAGCGGATAGTTCCACGGCGTGATCGCCGCGACGACGCCGACCGGTTCGCGCACGACCAGCGAGTTGCCGACCGTCGCCTCGAATTCGAACGATTCGGCGAGCTTCGCGTACGCCTTCCAGTTGTAGATCGGGCCGCCGACCTGGATCGCGCGCGACAGCTTGATCGGCATCCCGACTTCGCCGGTGATCGACTGCGCGAGTTCCTCGCTGCGCGCCTGCAGGCGCTCGACGATCTTGCGCAGGTAGCCTGCGCGCGTCGCGGCCGGCGTCGCGGCCCACGCATCGAATGCCGCGCGCGCCGCACGGATCGCGTCCTGCGCGTCCGACGCGACGCCTTCGGGAATCCGGCCGATCACGGCCTCGGTACCCGAGTCGATCACGTCGATCGTGCCCGTTCCGGCCGGTTTGCGCCACGCGCCGCCGATGTAGAACTGATCGTAGATTTTCATCGCTTCCTGTCTCCCGGAAAACGGCCATTCTAGCGAGTGTGACGCGGCACGGCGATCACTCGGAACGAGACCACCGGCGCCGCCGAACGGTCCACCGGCACACCGGCGGCACGCGCGCCGGACGCACGCTTCGCGCGGCTGCGTCATCCGCGCCACGCCGTCGCACCAGGTGGCCCGCATCGTGCTATGTTTTTAGTATCGGCGCCGGCCGCTGCACGCCGCGCCACCTGGAATCGATGCCTTCGTGAGCGCTGCCATGACCGACGCATCCCGTACCCTCGGCTCGCAAGATCGCCTGGAGCTGCTGTGCTGGCTCACCTGCGGCAATCTCGGCGCGTTTTACCTGAATGAATCCTGGCCGGACGCGTCGTTCCAGGTGCAGGCCGCGCACCGCTGGCTAGACCGCCATCACCGGCAGTCCGACTGGCTCGCGATCGCGAAGCTGGCCGCGCTGGCGCAGGACATCGCCAAGCGGCACGCCGGCTTCGTCGACGCATCATGGGCACGCGACGCGGTCGAGGAAATCGTCGATACCGACGATCTCGACTACCGGGCGAAACTCGTGCAATGGGTGTACGAAGACTGCTGCAAGGCGCTCGCCGACAAGCGGCTGGCCGACTGACCGCTCCCGCATGCGCGCGCGCCGGTACGCGCCGTCACGCTATCGGCAACCGCTGCGTCGACTTCAACTGCCGCAACGACAGGTTCGAGCGGATGCTCAGCACGCCCGGCAATTTGCGCAGCACCCTTTCGACGAAGTGACTGTAGTCGTCCAGATCGGCGGCCACCACCTGCAGCAGGAAATCCGCTTCGCCGGTCGTGTTGTCGCACGCAAGCACGTTGGGGCTCGCCTGGATCAGGCGCTCGAACTCGGCCGTCACCTCCTCGCTGTGCTGCGTGCAGACGATCTGCACGAACGCCATCACGCCGAACCCGAGCTTTCTGCGATCGAGCCGCGCGTGATAGCCCGCGATCAGCCCCGCTTCCTCCAGCCGCCTGAGCCGGCGCCAGCAGGACGTCTCGCTCAGCGAGAACGCTTCGGCGAGTCGCGCATTCGACACGCGCCCGTCCTGCTGGAGCATGTCGAGCATGCCGCGATCGATCCTGTCCAGTTGTTCCATGAAAGCTCCTTGCGGCAATCGCGCGATGGTCGCAAGGCTATCCCAAAAATATCCGTTTCTCAATCGCAAAACGAAAGATAAATCCACTTCTGCGCGGCTATAGTGAAAGAGTCATTCGATCCAGGAGGAGATAGTGAAAGCAGTCGTTTATGAAGCATTTGGCGCGGCGCCGCGGTTGATGAACGTCGACGATCCGACGCCGGCACCCGACGGCGTCGTGATCGAAGTGAAGGCGACCGGCGTGTGCCGCAGCGACTGGCACGGCTGGATGGGGCACGATCCGGACATCGTGCTGCCGCATGTGCCGGGCCACGAACTCGCAGGCGTCGTGGTCGCGACGGGTGCGGCGGTCACGCGCTGGAAGGCCGGCGATCGTGTCACGGTGCCGTTCGTCGGCGGCTGCGGCCACTGCCCGGAATGCCACTCGGGCAACCAGCAGGTATGCGAGCAACAGTTTCAGCCCGGCTTCACGCACTGGGGCTCGTTCGCCCAATACGTCGGCATCCATCACGCGGACCTGAATCTCGTGCGACTGCCCGATGCGCTCGATTTCCCGACCGCGGCGAGCCTCGGATGCCGCTTCGTGACGTCATTTCGCGCGGTGGTCGACCAGGGTCGCACGTCGGCCGGCCAGTGGGTCGCCGTGCACGGCTGCGGAGGCGTCGGTTTGTCGGCGATCATGATCGCGAACGCGATCGGTGCGAACGTCGTCGCGATCGACATTTCGGACCAGGCGCTCGCACTCGCGCGATCGGTCGGCGCAGCGGCGACCGTCAATGCGTCGCAAGTCGCCGACGTTGTCGATGCGGTGAAGGAGATCACGCGCGGCGGCGCACACGTGTCGCTCGATGCACTCGGGCACCCGACCACCTGCTTCAATTCGATCAGCAATCTGCGCCGCCGCGGCAAGCATGTGCAGGTCGGGCTGATGCTCGGCGAGCATGCGACGCCGGCCGTGCCGATGAGCAAGGTCATCGCGCACGAGCTGGAGATTCTCGGCAGCCACGGGATGCAGGCGCATCGTTACGACGCGATGCTCGACATGGTGCATGCCGGCACGCTCGCGCCGAACCGGTTGATCGGCAAGGAAATCAGTCTCGGCCAGTCGATCGATGCGCTGATGAACATGAACCGGTTCGAAGGCGCCGGCGTGACGGTCGTGACGGATTTTTCGGGCTGACGGCGGCTGGACGTTACCGCCGGCGATGGTGGCAATCTGCTTCCGCCGCCATCGCACGTTTCTCTTCCGCAGTTTGCGCACGCATCGACTCGACGTGCGCGAACGATACGCGACGCCGGCTTACAACAGCGACTTTCCTTGCGCCAGCACCTTGTCGCAGATCTGCCTGGTGACCTGCTGCTTCAGCCCGCCGCCGCTCAGGTCGAGCTTGCTGCCGTTGCCGGCGTCGAGGATCCCGCTTGCTCCGCTCGTATAGCCGCTGTCGGACGATGCGTTGCCGCCGAGCTTGCCCATCAGCGCATCCTTCACCGACGATGCGCTGCCGGACGCGCCGCCGAGATAGTTGTTCTGGATGCAGAA
Source organism: Burkholderia sp. Bp9031 (assembly GCF_003857965.1). Lineage (NCBI taxonomy): Bacteria > Pseudomonadati > Pseudomonadota > Betaproteobacteria > Burkholderiales > Burkholderiaceae > Burkholderia > Burkholderia sp. Bp9031. Next base: position 67,323 of record NZ_QTPW01000005.1, on the reverse strand, counting down.
CTGCAGCAGCCCCGCGACGTTGCCCGTGCTGCCCGACATCAGCGACGACGCACCGCCGCCGCCCGTCAGCGCGCCACCGAGGCCGCCGAGACTGCCCAGCGCGCCGCCAGCGCTGCTGCCCGAGTCGCCGCCGCCGACCTGCTTCAGCACATCGCCAAGCTGCGCATGCGCGACCGAAAACGGCGCGAGCAATCCGATCAGCGCGCCGGCAACGGTCGCGCGGTATAGACGTGCGTTCATGTGAAGCCTCCTTGTAGTGACTTGGTGACTGTGTGAGTACCGCGATTCGAATCAAAGCATACTCAATCGACCGCCCCACGACAGCCTCGACACGGACGCGAAACGTCAGGCATGGTGATATCGGCGGCGATTTGACAATGCTTGACGGGGAATGCGACGCGTACTCGCGATCCATCCGAGCCGTCTTGCCATCATTTCCGGCGGGGTCGTGCCGATCCAGTAACAGCGAGCGCCCCGATACGAAAAAGCCCGCCAGGCTTCCACCTGGCGGGCTTCCGGTACATCAGGTCGGGCATGACCGCCCGGGCACTTACTCCTGCCCCTGGCTCGTCAGGAAATCCTCGTAGTTCCCGCCGAAGTCGAACAGCGTGCCGTCCGTCTTCACTTCGATGATCCGGTTCGCCAGCCCGCTCACGAACTCACGGTCGTGGGACACGAAGATCAGCGTGCCTTCGAACTGCTCGAGCGCGATCTGCAGCGACTCGATCGATTCCATGTCCATGTGGTTGGTCGGCTCGTCCATCAGCAGCACGTTGTGGCGGCCGAGCATCAGCTTGCCCCAGATCATGCGGCCCTTCTCGCCGCCCGACAGCACCTTCACCGACTTCTTGATGTCGTCCGACGAGAACAGCAGGCGACCCAGCGTGCCGCGCACCATCGTCTCGTCATCGCCGTCCTTGCGGTACTGGTCGATCCAGTCCATCAGCGTGATGTCGTTCGGGAACTCCTCGTACGTGTCCTGCGGCATGTAGCCGACATTCGCGTTCTCGGACCATTTCACCGTGCCGTGGTCGAGTGCCAGCGCGCCGAGCAGCGAGCGCAGCAGCGTCGTCTTGCCCGCACCGTTCTCGCCGATGATCGCGATGCGCTCGCCCGGCTGAACCGACAGGTTGAAGTTCTGGAAGATCGTGCGCTCGTACTTCTTCGTGATGTCTTCGGCGACCACTGCGACGTTGTGCAGCTTCTTCTCGAACTCGAAGCGGATGAACGGGTTCTGGCGCGACGACGGCTTGAATTCCTCGATCTTGATCTTGTCGATCTGCTTCGCGCGGCTCGTTGCCTGGCGGGCCTTCGACTTGTTCGCCGAGAAGCGGCGCACGAAGTCCTGCAGCTCGGCCACGCGCTCCTTCGCGCGCGCGTTCGCCGCGGCCTGGCGCTCGCGCGCCTGTGCCGATGCGAGCATGTAGTCGTCGTAGTTGCCCGGCCAGACCTTCAGCGTACCGAAGTCCATGTCGGCCATGTGCGTGCACACCGAATTCAGGAAGTGACGATCGTGCGAAATGATGATCATCGTCGAGTTGTACTCGTTGAGCGTGTGCTCGAGCCAACGGATCGAGTTGATGTCGAGGTTGTTGGTCGGTTCGTCGAGCAGCAGCACGTCCGGCTTCGAGAACAACGCCTGCGCGAGCAGCACGCGCAGCTTCCAGCCCGGCGCGACGTCGGCCATCGTGCCGTTGTGGAACTTCTCCTCGATGCCGATGCCGAGCAGCAGCGCGCCCGCACGCGCCTCGGCGTCGTAGCCGCCGTATTCGGCGAACTTGCCTTCGAGCTCGGCCGCGTGCATGTAGTCGTCGTCCGTGGCTTCCGGGTTCGCGTAGATCGCGTCGCGCTCGGTCATCGCGGCCCACATCTCGGTGTGGCCCATCATCACGACGTCGAGCACGCGCACGTCTTCATACGCGAACTGGTCCTGGCGCAGCTTGCCGAGACGCACGTTCGGCTCCAGCGCGACGTTCCCGGCGCTCGACTCGAGGTCGCCGCCGAGGATCTTCATGAAGGTCGACTTGCCACAGCCGTTCGCGCCGATCAGACCATAGCGGTTGCCCTCTCCGAATTTGACCGAGATATTCTCGAACAAGGGCTTCGGCCCGAATTGCATCGTGATGTTGGCAGTAGAAAGCACGGCAGGTCCCGTAAGAGAGAAATCGACGGAAAACCGTGTATTTTAGCAGGTGTCGGAGAAACTGCCGACCGCGCTGTTCCGGCCCCGCCAGCCGGCCCGCTGCACGCGGCACCGGCACCTCTGCGGCGGGCGCCGTCACTTGCCGGACTTCGCCGCCGCCTTCTGTGCCGCCTTGGCCTTCATCTGCCCGAACAGCTCCGAGCACGGCACGTCGCGGTTGTTGCTCGGTGCGATCAGCGGGATCAGCGCCGCGAACGGGTTGATCAGCCCGAGTCCGACCATCGCGCCTGCGCGCAGCGCGAGCGCACCCGCGTCGACGCCAACTTTCGGGTTCTTGAACGTGCCCTTCGCGTACAGCGGCGAGCGCAGCGAGAAGATCCGGAATCCCTTCGTGTGCGGATGGATCTTCAGGTCGAGCGATTCGTCGCGCAGGTTGATCGGGCCATCGACGTTGATCAGCGCGTCGTCGGTATCGAGCGCGAACACCTTCGGGTCGAGGATGCCGTTGGTCGCGGTGAAGTCGATCGCCGCGCAATTGATGTTCACGTCGCGGTTGCCGAACAGCTTCTCGTAGACGACGTTCGCGACGTTCAGCCCCGCCGCCTCCATCAGCAGGCGGCTGATGCGGCCGTCCGTGATGAGCGCCTTCACCTCGCCGTTCGACGTCGCCGCGAGCGCGGCCGGCGAATTGCCCGTCGCAGAGAGCGACGCGTCGCCGTTGATCTCGCCGAGCGCGGTCTGCATCACCTTCTGCGTCGGGAACAGCTGCTTGAGCTTCAGGTGCCGCGCGGCCACCGTGAAGCGGCCCTTGAGCGGCGCGCCGCTGCCGTCCAGATGCGCGGTCGTCGCGAGCGTGCCGCCCGCGACGCCAAACTGCAGCGGTTCGAGCGTCAGTACGCCGTCCTGCATCACGATGTGCGTGTACAGGTTGGTGATCGGCAGGTTCGCGCTCTTGATCAGCTTGCGGCCCGTGAACTTCACGTCCGCGTCGATCGCGCGCCAGCGGTCGGTACGGAACGTCTCCACCGGCAGCACGCGGTCCGTCGGCTGGCGCGTCGTGTCGCCGCGCTTGGCCTTGCTCGCGGCCGTGTCGGCCCCGATCACCGGTGCGAGATCGGAGAACTGCAGCAGGTTCGACACGAGTTCGCCCGACAGCTTCGGCCGTGGCTCGCGCTGCGCCCAGGTAAGCGTGCCGCCGAGATCGCTGCCGCCGACGCGGCCGTTGAAGTTCTCGTAGCGGAACGTGCTCGCGTGCGGCTTGAAGTTGCCGATCAGGCGCCCTTCGGTCGCATACGGCGGCGTGTCGGGCAGCGTGATGCCGGTAATCTGGTAGAGGTGCGACATCGACGTGCCCTGCAGCCACAGCCGCAGGTCGATCGCCGCGAGATGCATCGGATCGGTCAGCGTGCCGACGATCGCGAGCCGCGTGTCGCCAGCCTTCACGTCGGCCTGCAGCGGGAACGGCTGCGTCGCTTTCTCGATCGCCAGCACGCCGCCCACCTTGCCGGTGCCGCTGATCGGTACGTTCTTGTAGCGGCCATCGACCTTGAGGCCGAACGCATACGTCGGGCCCGACGGCTTCGCGGGCACCGCGGCACCGGATGCACCGCTCGCACCGGATGCACCGCTCGCACCGGATGCCGGCACGGCCATCGATGCGGAGGAAGCCTGCGTAGCCGCGGAAACGGCTGCCGCCCCCGATGCGGCCATGGATGTCGACGCCGCGCTCGCGGCCTGCGCCGCCGACGCGCCCGATGCAGCCTCGGCACTTGCCTTCGCGCTCAGTTGCGCGGCGCCGCGCTTGCCGACGCGCTGCGCAGACGCCGCGCGCGACGTTTGTTCCTGCTCCTTCAGCACGTCGCCGAGCGGGATCGGCTGGCCGAGCGTGTCGATCGCGATCGTGAGATCGGCCTTGGTGATCGCATCGCGATAGACGACGGTGCCCTTCGCGAACCCGAAGCTGTCGAGCCGAACCTTCCATGTCGACGGCTGTCCCGATTGCTTGAACTGGAAGGTCCACGTATTGCGGCCGTCGGCGAGTCGCTCGAGGTCGACCGCTGGGTTGACGACGTCGATCGACGGAATGACGATCTCGTGCGCGAGGAGCGGCAGGACGGCGAGATCGAAATGCGCGGCATCGAGCGTGACGAACTTGGGGCCTTTCGCCCAGTCGGGATTGCCGATCTCGAGTTGCGTTGCGGAGAGGCTCGGCCAGGGCACCCATGCGCGCCAGCCGGTTTCGCCGTCGGGGCGGCGCCAGTCGACCTTGAGATCGCCGTTGATCGCGAACGGGCGGCCGAGTGCACCACTCACCTGCTCATTGACCCACGGCTTCGCGCGGTTCCAGTCGAACGTGAAGATAAAGATGCCGGCTGCCGCGATGATCAGTGCGACGATACCGACGATCCATGCAGCCGATTTGCCGATGGCTCGGGCTAGCGTCATGGCGGTTCCGTTGTTGTTCTGCAGAGTTTGCGCGCCATGTCGGGCCACTTGCGTGAGTGAATGAAGCACGACACCGGCGGCTTTTCAATCGGTATTATGACGCACGCTGCAGCAACGCCTCGGCGCCATTAACGCTTTTTTTCATTTGTGACATGACAGTCCCCACCGGTCTCATCGATGCGCAGCACATCACGCGCCGCGACGCCAGCAGCGGCAAGACACTGCTCGCGCCGACCGACTTCAGCCTCGCCGCGGGATCGCGAATTGCTATCACGGGACCGTCGGGTTCCGGCAAGAGCGTGCTGCTGCGCGCGCTCGCGTTGCTCGATCCGCTCGACGGCGGCCACATCATGTGGCGCGGCAAGCGGGTGAGGCGCGGCGCGATGCCGCGCTACCGGCGCAGCATCGCGTACGTGCGCCAGCGGCCCGCGCAGATGGACGGTACCGTCGAAGCGCAATTGCGCTACCCGTACTCGCTCGCGATCTATCGCGACGTGACCTTCGACCGCACGCGTGCGGAAGCGCTCGCGGCGCGCGCCGGTCGCGGCGCCGACTTTCTCGACAAGCGTGCGAGCGAACTGTCGGGCGGCGAGGCACAGATCGCCGCGCTTTTGCGCGTGCTGCAGCTCGATCCCGACGTGCTGCTGCTCGACGAGCCGACGTCCGCGCTCGATCCCGATTCGACGCGCGCGATCGAAGCGCTCGTCGGCGCCTGGTTCGACGCGGCGTCCGACGCGCGCGCGTACATGTGGATCTCGCACGATCCGGCGCAGGCCGCACGGATCGGCACGATGCGGCTCGTGATGCAGGCCGGCGTGCTGCACACGGCGAGCGCGACGGAGGCTGCGCAATGAGCCCGGCACTGCAGGACCTGAGTCTCGTCGACGTCGGCATCGCCGCCGCGCTGGTCGCGGTCAACGGCGCGATCTCGGCTGCGCTGTCGCTCGGCCTCGGACGCAAGCTCGCGCTTGCCGCCGTGCGCACCGTCGTGCAGCTGCTCGCGATCGGCTACGTGCTCGGCTGGGTGTTCGGCCATCCACACTGGACCGTCGTGCTGCCGCTCACCGCGTTGATGACGCTGATCGCGGGCTTCGCGGGCGCCGGTCGCGGCAGGCACGCCTATCGCGGACAACGCATCGACAGCATCGCGTCGATCTGGTTCAGCAGCTGGTTCGTCGCGGCCATCGGCCTGTTCGTCGTGATCCGCATTCATCCGTGGTACGCGCCGCAGTATGCGATCCCGATCCTCGGGATGATCCTCGGCAATACGCTCACCGGCGTGTCGCTGGGCGTCGAACGGATGATGGAGGAACTGACCGCGCGGCGCGACCGCGTCGAGACCGCGCTCGCACTCGGCGCAACGCGCTGGGAAGCCGCGCAGGACGCCGCGCGCCAGGCCGTGCGCGCGGGCATGCTGCCGACGCTCAACCAGATGGCCGTCGTCGGCGTCGTGAGCCTGCCGGGGATGATGACCGGTCAGGTGCTGGCCGGCCAGTCGCCGCTGCAGGCCGTGCGCTACCAGATCGTGATCATGTTCCTGATCGCCGCGGCGTCCGCACTCGGCACCGTCGGCGCGGTGCTGATGACGTATCGCCGGCTGTTCTCGGCCGATCACCGCTTTCTCGCATCGCGGCTCGAGGAACGCGCGCATTGACACGCATTGACGCCCGGTGCAGCAACACGCACGCGGCATCCGTGCGACCCGCCGTCAGCGGGCGGGACGACGCTTGTCGAGCGCATGCGATGTTTCATCGTCATGTCGTTCGGAAATGTTCGGAAAAGAGAAGGAGGATGCCGCGAAGATAGCGTGACACCCGCATGAGGTCACGCACGCCGCCGGGAAAATGGCCGCGCTGGCAGCGCACACCCGGCTTGGCGAAGTCGAGCACCAAACGATGGAGCCCGACGCCGCGCGCCACGAAACCGTCACGCGCGGCCCTGCACGGATCGACCGGATACGCCCCGGCGTTGGTTGCGCGCGCACCGGAGGCGGCCGGCCCGCGCGCACCGCTCAGTGCTTGATCGACACCGTCACCTTGGTGCCGTCGCTCATCGTGACGGACTTCGAACCGCCATTGGTCGAGATCGACACCCACTTGACCTGGCTCACCGATACGACGTCCGGGCATTGCAACGACTTGCCGCCCGCGCTTACGGTGCGCGCGCCTTTCGGCGCGGCCGCCTGGAAGCTCATCTGCACGTTCGCGGTCCCCTTCGCGTCGACCGATGGCGCGAGCCGCACCTGGGTCTGGCGCACCATCGCGCCGTTCGCGTCGCGCGGCAGGTTGTCGGCGTTCGGGCAACCGTCCGGCATCGCGACCGCGCCGCCCGGCGGCACCGACTTCCAGTTGAAGTCGTCCGTTTCACCCGAGCGGATCTTGCGGGTCTCCTGCGTATTGCCGAAGGTCTTCGAGTCGACCTTGACGGTGTATTCGAGCTGCCCTGTCCCGCCGCCCTTCAGGCTGCCCTTGACCGGCGGCGCCGCGAATACGCTCGCGCTGACGCACGCCGCCGCGAACACGGCCGACCACGATACGGCGACTGACAAGCTGCGTTGGCTCATGCTGACCTCCTTGTAATGCGGCGGCACGCGCGTGCCGCGCGGTTTTCGATGCATGATGCGTTGCCAGTCTACCGCCAAGCGGCATGCAGTGCGCCGCAAACGCATCGGGTGTTACCCCGCTTGCGTTCGCGGCGCGGCATCCCGTATGCGCGACGCCGGCTCAGAAGCCGCTCAGCACCAGCTTGCCGATCGCGCGCCCGGCCTCGAGCAGCTGGTGCGCGCGCCGCACGTTCGCCGCGTTGATCGTGCCGAGCTGTTCGCCGAGCGTCGTGCGCAGCGTGCCGCCGTCGACGAGCCGGGCCACCTCGCTCAGGATCTTGTGCTGCTCGATCATGTCCGGCGTCTCGAACATCGCGCGCGTGAACATGAATTCCCAGTGAAACGCAGCGCTCTTCGCCTTCAGCAGCTCGACCGGAACCGGCTTCCCGTTCTCGACGATCGTGCAGATGCCGCCCTGCGGCCGGATGACTTCCGCTGCGGCGGGGAAATGACGGTCCGTGTCGTTGAAGATCAGCACGTAATCGACGCTCGGATGGCCCATGTCACGCAACTGCGCGGGCAGGTCGCCGAAATGGTCGACCACGTCGTCCGCGCCGAGCGAGCGCACCCATTCGGCCGACGCCGGGCGCGACGCGGTCGCGATCACGCGCAGCCTGGCGAGCGTCTTCGCGAGTTGGATCGTGATCGAACCCACCCCGCCCGCGCCGCCGATGATCAGCACCGACTTGCCCGCGTCCGCGCCCTGCGGCGACACGCGCAGCCGGTCGAACAGCGCCTCCCACGCGGTCAGCGCGGTGAGCGGCAATGCGGCCGACGCCGCGAAATCGAGCGTACGCGGCTTGCGCGCGGCGATCCGCTCGTCGACTGCGTGGAATTCGCTGTTCGCGCCGGGGCGCGTGATGCTGCCCGCGTAGAACACCTCGTCGCCGGGCCGGAACAGCGTGACCTCGGCACCGACCGCGACGACCGTACCGGCCGCATCCCAGCCGAGCACGCGCGGCGTCTCCTCGACCTGCGGCTTCGGCGCGCGCACCTTGGTGTCGACCGGGTTCACGGAAATCGCCTCGACCTTCACGAGCAGGTCGCGCGGGCCCGGCACCGGTTGTGGCAGTTCCACGTCGACAAGCGCCTGCGGGTCGTCGATCGGCAGGTAACGAGTCAGTCCAACGGCTTTCATCACGAAACTCCTTCAGGGAAATCGGGCGGGCCGCGGCGCAGCCCCATGAGTGCCATCGTAGGCCTCCCGATCCTTCGAGAAAACCGCTATATTTCCTGAAACATTTTCAGGAATTTCAGAATAATGGCGTCCGATCCGATCCCGGCTCCCGACAAGCCGCTCGACCTGCTCGACGTCGGCCTGTTCGTGCGCGCCGCGCTGCTCGCGAACGTGAGCGCGGCCGGACGCGAGTTCGGCGTGTCGGCCGCGGTCGCCAGCGCGCGCATCGCGCAGCTCGAGCGCCAGCTCGGCGCGCGGTTGCTGCATCGCACCACACGCCGCATCAGCCTCACGCAGGACGGCGAAGTCTTCATGGCCCGCGCCGAGGCGCTGCTGTCGGCCGCCGACGCCGCGCGCGCGTCGGTCGGCCACGGCCGAAACGAGCCTTATGGACGGCTCAAGGTGTCGATGTCGTCGTCGTTCGGCCGCCAGCACGTCGCGCCCGTGATTCCCGCGTTCCTGCGCCGCTATCCGTCCGTGTCGCTCGACCTGCGGCTGTCCGACGAGATCGTCGATCTCGTCGACGACGGCTACGACGTCGCGATCCGCCTCGGCGCGCTGAAGGATTCGACGCTCGTCGCGCGCAAGCTCGCCGCGAACCGGCGCGTGCTGTGCTGCTCGCCCGCGTATCTCGCCGAACACGGCACGCCGCGCCATCCGGCCGATCTCGCGCAGCACGAATGCGTGATCCTCGGCGACCAGCGCGACTGGTCGTTCGTCACGCCGCAGGGTCCGCTCACCGTGCGGGTCGGCGGCCGGCTCGTCGCGAGCAACGGCGAGGCGATCCGCGAAGCGCTCGTCGACGGCTTCGGCATCGCGATCAAGTCGACCTGGGATGTCGGCCCACTGCTTGCGAGCGGCGCGCTCGTCACCGTGCTCGACGACTACCCGTTCGCGAACGACGTCGCGATCTGGGCCGTCTATCCGAGCCGCGCGCACGTGCCGCTGAAGACGCTCGCGTTCATCGCGTTCCTGGCCGAACACTTCGGCGATCCGCCTTACTGGGATCGCGCGGACGGACCATCACCCCAATAGCCCAAAGCCCGCAGGGCCCGGCGAAGCGCCGCGTACGGCTCGCGGCACGGCGACCGCGCGGCGCCCCGGCAGGTATCCGATAGCTATCGGGTAGCTATCGGATACCAACCGGCTACAATGGCGCGTTCGCAACGCAGCGGCCCGACGCCGGACGGGGCCCGCGTTCGCAGGCGGCCGCACGCCGGCCGGCCGCGCACGCGTTTCATTCGCTTCCAATCATTCCGCCATGACCCACAACCTCGTCATCCAGAGTCTCGCGCCGCTGTCGGACGCGCATCACAAACCGCTGCTCGCGCTGTCGCGCGGCACCCGCATCGTGCAGACCGACGATCACGCGCTGCGCATCGAAAACGCGAACCCCACGCAGCGTCTCGACATCGACGCGTACTGCGGCACGCATGCGCTCGACTTCGGCTTCGTCGAAGCCGGCCACACGCTCGGCGATTTCGGGCTCGTCGTGATGGATATGGATTCGACGCTGATCACGATCGAATGCATCGACGAGATCGCCGATTTCTGCGGGCTCAAGACGCAGGTCGCGGAGATCACCGAAGCGTCGATGCGCGGCGAGATCCGCGACTTCAACGAGAGCCTCACGCGCCGCGTCGCGCTGCTCGCGGGGCTTGACGCGCAGGCGCTCGAGCGCGTGTACGAGGAGCGGCTGCAGTTGTCGCCGGGCGCGGAAACGATGCTCGCCGGCGTGAAGGCCGCGGGCATGAAGACGCTGCTCGTGTCGGGCGGCTTCACGTTCTTCACCGAGCGGCTCAAGGCGCGCCTCGGCCTCGACTACACGCATGCGAACACACTCGAGATCGTCGACGGCAAGCTGACCGGCAAGGTGCTCGGCGAGATCGTCAACGCGGACGTGAAGGCGCGCATGCTGCGCGATACCTGCGCATCGCTCGGCCTTGAGCCGAGCCGCGCGATCGCGATGGGCGACGGGTCGAACGACCTGAAGATGATGGCCGAGGCCGGGCTGTCGGTCGCGTTCCATGCAAAGCCCGTCGTGCGCGATGCGGCGACCGTCGCATTCGACCATGTCGGCCTCGACGGGCTGCTGCGGCTGTTCTGATCCGCACGAGCCGCCCATGAAAAACGCCGGCGCGATGTTGCATCGCGCCGGCGTTTTGTCGTTCCGATTCGGTTTCGTTATCGGCCGAGCGTCGCCTGCAGCGCGCGCTCGATGTCCGCGCGCAGGTCGGCTTCGGCTTCGAGACCGATGTAGAAGCGCACCAGCGTGCCGCGATGCGGCCAGTCCGCACGCATCGACGCCACGTCGTAGGGCATCGCGAGGCTGCACGCGCCGCCCCAGCTCCAGCCGATCGCGAACAGCTCGAGCGCTTCGACGAAACGATCGATCTGCTCGCTGCCGTAGCGTTCGTCGAACACCACCGAGAACAGCCCGCCCGCGCCGGTGAAGTCGCGCACGAATGACGCGTGTCCCGGGCAGTCGGGCAGTTGCGGATGCAGCACCGCCGCGATCTCCGGCCGCGCCTTCAGCCATTGCGCGAGCGCAAGCGCGCTCTTGCTGTGCGCATCGAAGCGCACCTGCATGCTCGGCAGGCTGCGCAGCACGAGCGAGCAATCGTCGACCGACACACCGATCCCGCAGCGCATCCGCGCGAGCTTCAGTTGTGCGTGCAGTTCCGCGTTCGCGGTGATCGTCGCCCCCATCAGCACGTCGCTGCCGCCCGACTGATACTTCGTCAGTGCCTGCACCGAGATGTCGACGCCATGCTCGAACGGCTTGAACGCGAGCCCGGCCGAATACGTGTTGTCGATCGCGGTGACGATGCCGCGCGCCTGCGCGACCGTCGTGATCGCGCGCACGTCGGGCACTTCCATCGTCACCGAGCCCGGCGCCTCGATCCAGATCAGCCGCGTGCTCGGCTGGATCAGGTCGGCAATCCCCGCGCCGACGAGCGGATCGTAGAAGCGCGCGGTGATGCCGAAATCCTTCGCGAGCCAGTTGCCGAAATCGGCGTTCGGTCCGTAGATGTTGTGCGGGATCAGCACGTCGTCACCCGCCTTCACGATCCCGAAATAGACGTTCATGATCGCCGCGAGGCCCGACGGCTGCAGCAGCGCGTGCGTGCCGCCCTCGATCTCGGCGAGCCGCTGCGCGAGCGCGAGCGACGTCGGGGTCGCATGCAGCCCGTAGCGCCACTGGTTGTCGTTGTGCCAGACCAGCGCGCGCATCGTCGCGAGATCGGGGAACACGACCGTCGATGCACGCGCGACCGGCGGCACGAACGAACGGAAGCCTTCCGGAATGACGTCGTCGGGTTGAACGATGCGGGTCTGGAGTGCGCGCTTCGGAGTGGATGCAGTCATAGGGCAGGAGGCCGGTAAAAAGGCCGTTCGGTTGCGGAAGATGGGGCTAGATTAGCCAAAATCGGCGCGGTTGGCCCGGTACAATGCGCGCCGCACGCACCGAGCCAGCGCGTACTCAGTCGTCGGTGCGCAGGTTGACGACGCCGCCGACCGTCTCGATTTCCTGTACGCGGCCGTCGCGTACCTGCAGCGCCGCGCGCTTGCCCGGCGCCGGGCGCAGCACGACGGGCTGCGGATCCGATTCATCCGAGTTCATCCGGTCGGCCTTCAGGTCGCCCGTCGAGTCGAAGCGACCGATCCACACGCCCGTGATGTTCGTGCCGTCGTTCGATTCCTCGATTTCGAGCGTGTCGCCGTCACGATCGCCGGCGAGCAGGATCACCTCGCCCGTGTCCGCGAACTGGTATTCGCCGTGCACGCCCTCCTCGTCCGTCTTCGGGCCGAGATGCACGACGATCGGCCGGTCGCCGAGCGTGCCCTCGTAGCGCGGCAGGCGGGCGAATTCCGGGTTCGGCCGCAGCGGCCGTGCGGGCGCCGCTTCATCCTGCTGCGCGCCCGGCGCGACAGCCTGCGCCGCGACCGCACCCGGCATCGCAAGGCCCGCCGTCAGCGCGCCGGCAATCACCAGCGCCCGTTGCCATTCCGAATATCGACCCACCTTGTATTGCTCCTTGCTTCAGATTCGCTCGACAATCGCGACGATACGCCGCTCGTCGCCAATGCACATCGTCACGAGCGTATAGCGACCACCATGCGAAAGCACTGATGCGGCACGCACACCCGCCCGCGCCCGTTCACGTCGCCCGTCATTCGGGTATGCGAATGAGTGCGTCGCGCGGCCGGCGTGCGTGATCCGCGTCAGCCCTGCATCAGGCGTTCCACCGCATCGCGGTGCGGAATCGGCGCGACCGCGCCGTAGCCCGTGGTCGACAGCGCCGCCGCCGCGTTCGCATAACGCGCGGCCGCGAACGGATCGTCGCCCGCGACGATCCGTGCCACGAACGCGCCGCCGAAGCAGTCGCCCGCGCCCGTGGCGTCGACGGCCGCAACCGCGAAGCCCGGCACCACACGCCGTTCGTTCGGGGTCGCAACGTACGCACCTTCCTTGCCGAGCTTCAGCGCGACGATCTGCGGCCCGTGCTCGAGCATCGCATCGACGATCGCGTCGCGGTCGTTCGCGCCCGTGAGCGCCGTGACGTCGTCCCAGCTGGGCAGGCAGATGTCCGTCAGGCGCAGCGCCTCGCGCATCACCGCACGGGCGCGCGGCAGCGGCCACAGCTTCAGGCGCAGGTTCGTGTCGAAACTGACCTGCGCGCCGTTGCTGCGTGCATGGTCGATCGCCGCGAACGCGGCGTCGCACGCGGCCGTGCTGATCGCGAGACTGATGCCCGACAGGTGCACGGCCTTCGCCGCGGCCAGCGCCTCGAGCGGCAGGTCGGTCACCGCGTAGCGGCTCGCCGCGGAGCCCGCGCGCAGATAGTCGAACTGGTGGCCGTCGGCGCCGTGCGTGACGAAATACACGCCGGTCGGCGCCGTACGGTCGATCCGCACGTACGTCGTGTCGACGTGCTCCGCCGCCCACATGTCGGTCAGCAAGCGGCCGAACGGATCGTCGCCGATCGCCGACACGAAGCCGGTCGACGCACCCTGGCGCGCCGCGGCGATGCAGAAGTTCGACGTGTCGCCGCCGAAGCCCTGCAGGAACTCCGGACGGCCCGGCTGCGACTGGTTGAATTCGATCATCGCCTCGCCGAGCGCGAGGATCTGCGGAAATGCGGCGGTCATCGCTTAAACCTCGCCCCACAGGTCGTGGCCGTCCGCGCCCGTGATCTTCACCGACACGAAGTCGCCAACCTTGTAGCGCTTCGACGCCTTCGTCGCCGGCTCGACATAGACGACGCCGTCGATCTCCGGCGCATCCGCCGCCGTGCGGCCGATGCCGCCTTCTTCGCTGACTTCGTCGATCAGCACCTTGAGGGTCTTGCCGACCTTGCGCTGGATGCGCTGCGCCGATACCTCCTCGGCGACTTCCATGAAGCGCGCGCGGCGTTCCTCGCGAACGTCGTCCGGCAGCGCGCCGTCCAGTTCGTTCGCGGTCGCGCCTTCGACCGGCGAATACGCAAAGCAGCCGACGCGATCGAGTTCCGCCTCGCGGATGAAGTCGAGCAGCGTTTCGAACTGCTCTTCCGTCTCACCGGGGAAGCCGGCGATGAACGTGCTGCGGATCGTCAGGTCCGGGCAGATCTCGCGCCACTTCTGCACGCGCTCGAGCACCTTCTCCGCGTTCGCCGGCCGCTTCATGCGCTTCAGCACTTCCGGATGCGCGTGCTGGAACGGCACGTCGAGATACGGCAGCACATGGCCCTTGAACGGGCCTTCGGCCATCAGCGGAATGACTTCGTCGACGCTCGGATACGGATACACGTAGTGCAGGCGCACCCATGCGCCGTACTGCGCGGCGAGTTCGCCGAGCGCGGCGACCAGGTCGGTCATGCGCGTCTTGATCGGCTTGCCGTTCCAGAAGCCCGTGCGGTACTTCACGTCGACGCCGTACGCGCTCGTGTCCTGCGAGATCACGAGCAGTTCCTTCACGCCCGACTTGAACAGGTTTTCCGCCTCGAGCATCACTTCGGCGACCGGACGCGACACGAGATCGCCGCGCATCGACGGGATGATGCAGAACGTGCAGCGGTGGTTGCAGCCTTCGGAAATCTTCAGGTATGCGTAGTGACGCGGCGTGAGCTTGATGCCGGCGGCCGGCACGAGGTCGGTGAACGGGTCGTGCGGCTTCGGCAGGTGCGAATGCACGGCCTGCATCACTTCGCCCACCGCGTGCGGGCCGGTGACGGCGAGCACCTTCGGATGGACTTCCTCGATGAGGTTCGAGCCGCTGGCGCTCGACTTCGCGCCGAGGCAGCCGGTGACGATCACCTTGCCGTTCTCGGTCAGCGCTTCGCCGATCGCGTCGAGGCTTTCCTGCACGGCTTCGTCGATGAAACCGCAGGTGTTGACGACGACGAGGTCGGCGCCATCGTAGGTGCCGGAGATTTCATAACCTTCGGCACGCAGCTGCGTGATGATTTGTTCGGAGTCGACGAGGGCCTTCGGGCACCCGAGGGATACCATACCTATACGCGGGGCCGATGAAATTTTCTGAGACATCTGGGAGTGTGGGGCGTGGCAGCAAAAGCGAGAGTTTACAGCTATTTACGGTTCAGCGACCCAAAACAAGCGGCCGGCGGCAGCATAGACCGCCAGCTCGAGTATGCCGCTCGTTGGGCCGCCGACCACGGGATGGAACTGGATGCGTCCCTATCACTTCGGGATGAGGGGCTGTCGGCCTACCATCAGCGCCACGTCCGACAAGGCGCGCTCGGCGTTTTCCTACGCGCCATCGAGGATAGTCAGGTACCGGACGGCTCCGTGCTGATCGTTGAGGGTCTGGACCGATTGAGCCGGGCTGAGCCGCTACAGGCACAGTCGCAGCTCGCACAAATCGTAAACGCCGGCATCACCGTCGTGACCGCCAGCGACGGCCGGGAGTACAACCGCGAGCGCCTCAAGGCGCAGCCGATGGATCTCGTATACAGCCTGTTGGTCATGATTCGCGCGCACGAGGAATCAGACACGAAAAGCAAGCGCGTGAAGGCGGCGATCCGCCGGCAGTGTCAGGGCTGGATCGCCGGCACGTGGCGCGCGCCGATCCGGGTCGGGAAGGATCCGCAGTGGGTCCGGGAAGGCGAAGGCGGCCGGTTTGAACTGATACCGGAGCGCGCTGCGGCAGTCCGCCTGGTCGTCGAAATGTTCAAACAGGGGCACGGCGCCGTTCGGACGATTCGCGAGCTGAGCGAGCGCGGACTCGCAGTGACCGAGAGCGGCCGCATGGCTGCGTCGCACATCTACAAGATTCTCGCAAACCGAATGCTCGTCGGTGAAAAGTCCGTAGAGCTCGACGGTGAGACGTACCGCCTCGAGGGGTACTACCCGGCCCTGCTCTCCGCCGAGGAGTTTGCCGACCTGCGCTATCTCGCGGAGCAACGCGGCCGGCGCAAGGGCAAGGGCGAGATTCCCGGCGTTGTAACCGGGCTCGGTATCACCCACTGCGGATACTGCGGCGCGGCAATCGTGGCGCAAAACCTCATGAGTCGCAAACGTATGGCGGACGGACGCCCCGCTCCGGGTCACCGCCGGCTGCACTGCGTCACGTATAGCACCGGCGCCGGTTGCAAAGTCAGCGGCAGCTGCAGCGTTGTGCCGGTCGAGCGGGCGCTGATGCTGTATTGCTCAGACCAGATGAATTTGACGCGCCTGCTCGAGGGCGATGGCGGAACTGCGGCGCTGAGCGCGCAGCTGGCAAGCGCGCGGCAGCGCGTCGCCGAGCTCGAAGCGCAGGTCCAGCGCGTCACTGACGCCTTGCTGGTGGACGACGGCGACGCGCCTGCCGCCGTGCTACGCCGCCTCCGTGAGCTGGAAAG
Source organism: Burkholderia sp. Bp9031 (assembly GCF_003857965.1). Taxonomy (NCBI): domain Bacteria; kingdom Pseudomonadati; phylum Pseudomonadota; class Betaproteobacteria; order Burkholderiales; family Burkholderiaceae; genus Burkholderia; species Burkholderia sp. Bp9031. The sequence goes on along the minus strand of NZ_QTPW01000005.1, from coordinate 51,112 downwards.
CCGGCTCTTGATCGAACGCCGTGACGTCGACTCGTTCGAGCATCATCTCGCCGCGTCGGCGGCGAACGTCACGCCAGCCGCCGCAGATGCGTGGCGGGAACTGGTGCACGGCGTCGAGCATCTCGACTACGACGCCCGCATGCTGGCCCGCCAGCTTGTCGCGGATACATTCTCGCGGATCGTGATTTACCAATCCGGCTTCCGGCCCGACGCAGACGACGGGACCATCGGCGTTGTTCTCGTCGCGAAACGCGGCACCATACGCATGCTCCACGTCGATCGCAAAACGGGAGAGTGGCGCGCCGCAGAAGAAATCGATGTCAATAAAATGTTGATAGATTAATCTATAGTCTCCATCAAAAAAATCGCTTACTCTTGAAAATCTGCTTCATGCAGAAGAAGATTTTCGACAAACACACGACGGGGTTTACAGCGATGGCGATTTATTTTTATACAAGCGATCCTAGCGGCCTTCTCGCCAGCTTTAAGAAAAAAATTTCTCAAGATGAACAAGAGGGGAAAATTACAACTTGGGAAGAAAAAGACGGCGCCTTCACCCATAAGGCAAAGGAGTGGAAGTATGAGGCCTGGTTCAGACCGTCGATCGAAGAGGGAAAGAATTTGACCTTCAACATCGTGAAATCAAAAGAGAATGAGGGAGTTTCGAGGGTTGCCTATGGCTACTACCACGGCCATTTGACAGAGACGTTTCTCAACCATTTTGATAAGCTCTTTTCGTCGGCTCAGTCCACCGCACTTGCGACAACTGGAGACATCGTCTCCAGCCCGAAGAAATAAGAAAAGAATATTATAACCAAGGGTAAACACGGGCAGATACTGTTTATCACTTGGATTCGGCCGACATTTCGTCGGCCGGATAAAGCTGCAGCATCGCACGCGCGGCCTCGACATTCGGCGTCGTCAGCCATTCCTCCCAGTCTTCCGGCCGCAGGATCACAACCGAGCGCTTCTCGTCTCCGGGCCGGTGCATGTGCTTCATGATCGGGTGCTCGTCGCCATTCACCGTGATCATAGCCATGGTGTGCTGCTCGGTGCCGTCCGGGCGTTGGAGTGTCCGCCAGATGCCCGTGACGACGAGGCACTCTGCTCGGGCGATCGCCTGCTGGCGCTCCTGACCGAGGCCACTGACGGCCGCACATTCGCGCAGCGCGGAGTCGAACGGTGATCGCATCGGACCTGCTCACCAGGCGGGAATTCCAGTTCTCGGGGGAGCGCACGCCGGATGTGCCGATCGCGCTGGCCACGCGCGCGAGCGCGTCGATTCCGCTGGTGTTCGCGCCGGTGGCGGCAGCCGGCGCGCTGCTCGTCGACGGCGGCACGACCGACAACATGCCGGTGAGCAATCTGGTCGTCGACAGCGTGCCACGGCTCGGCGTGTTTCTGCGCTCCGACGACGCTGATCTGCCGCCGGTCAATTGCGGCCTGCGCACGCTCGCGCCGCGCATCATAGACCTGATGCTCGCGTCGAACGAGACGGCGCGGATCGCTGCAGACCGGCTGGCCGACGCGACGATCGTCGACGTGCTGACCGGCTTCGCCAGCTCGTTCGATCGCAACATGGCGGCCGCAACGCGCCAGCGGCTCTACGACTACGGCTATCGGGCGGTAGAAGATGCGTTGCTGGCGGCGAAGTAGGGCGACTTACGACGAATCCCCGTTGGCATGGTGTCGAGTCGCGTAATGGCTAGGATATCCACTTTGACTATGAAGTGGATACCCTTCTATTTCAAAAATTATCGAAAAATGTCAATAAATCAACTACAGAAGTGACATCAGATACTCAAGCTCTCGACGATATTTTTTGTTCGCATCGTACACTTCAAGTCGTTTTTTCGGCTCAATCGTGTAGCTCCTTCCGATCTGAAGCTTTGGAATGGGAATACCCAATGCCCCGCTAATTCTGCCGGATGAGGTGAAGTCATCGGTAATGGCAAATGAATCTTCCGGGTTCTTGTCGAACAGGTGAGCGTAGCGACTTGCGACAGAATATGCTCGCTCGATGAAAGATAAAGATGCTCGGTCTTTCGTTTTTTTCACATTGCTGCGTGCGCCAACCATTGTCATTACGATAGCCACTACCTTGGGAGGCTTCAAATCTCCGCCCCGTTTCAACCATTGGTTGAAGTCGCTGGCCGGGTTTCCGAGCATGTCAAGCGTTAATTCAAGGGACTTAATCGAATGCTCATCGACGCGTACGGGTATAATCAACGCATCGCTAGCACACCACGCAAGGTGCGTAGCTCCGGTATAGAACGGGCTGCAATCTATTAACTGAAGATCACATTTTTTGAGGTCAGATTCTTTGTCGAGAGTTGCCTTGATGGTGTATAAGATGTTTCTTACTTTTTGCTCTGAGTTTACTGGCTGCGTTGAGGCAAGTTGAAGTTGTTGATAAAGCGAACTGGCGAATGCGAATAGCCCTGGGCTGCTCGGAATAAAATATGAAGCCTTTATTCCCTTGAATTCATCGTTTTTGCCGCTGATAAGATACGATATGTCGTCTGGTATATCGCCAAATGCGGGACCAAGAAGTCGAGGCTGAATTGCATCATAAATATTCACAGCCAGTTCGTCTTTCGAGTTATTGAGGCTGTCGGTGAGATTGCCTTGCGCACATAGATCGGCAACTAGAGTGCTTTTATTCAGCGCCATAAGGTACGCGAGGTTGAAGCTCAAAGTGGATTTGCCGATCCCTCCGCGCAAATTGCTTACGCAGTAGCTCCTGTAACTAAACTTCGCTACAGGATGCTGGTTATCAGCCAGCGAATTCTCGTGATTGAAAATAATTTTCTCCAACCCGCTTTCCATGGCTGCGCCTCCGTGCGTTGAGATGTGTTGACGCGAGGATACCACGGTGAGGTGCGGGTAAGTGAGAAATGTGTGGTTTAAACGAAAAAGCGTGGTTTCGATTGGAAGGCGCGGTTGAGCTGATGGAGTGAGGGGGATGTGCAGATGTGCGGTTGAGTCGTAAAAATGCGCTCGCGACTCGGCGCCCGGGCTGCGATACGGACCCGGGCCACGCCGGCGCGTACAACGGCGACTTCCCGAGGTTGTCGTCGCGCACGTTCATCGTGCTGCGCATGATCGGTGGCTTGCGGCCCTGCTCCTTCGCCGTCTCGGCATTGGCCTTCTGCAGCGCCCGCGGCCAGAAACCGAAGCCGGCAATCAGCGGCGTGAACTGCCCGTCGATGCTGGCCACGATCGGCGCGTCATAGTCCTGGTAGATCTCGGGCTTCCACGGCGTCCAGCGGTACAGGTCGACGAAACTGTCGATCCTCAGCTCGCTGAGCCCGGATTCTTCGCCAGGCGCGCGGTAGTTTGTGCACATTGCCGCCCCTATTTTCGTTCTTGACGGGACTATCTTATCGCTCGATATACTGTATATCCATGCAGTATTTGGCTCAGTGCCATGCAGCACTATTTCATCCTCAACGACCAGCACGAGCCGGTAGAGGTCGACCTTCCGACGTACTGTCAGTCGAACAGCAACATCGCCGACACAACGGTCGCGGCGAACACGCGCGTGTGGACGATATTCCTGGGGACCACCCGAGATCAGGATCCGCCCGAGCAGCCGTACTTTGTCCACTACGTGTTCGAGCCTGGATCGCTATATCGAACTGTCGACACGTATGGCTACCACGAAGCGGTCGCGCGGCACGGCCGCATCGTCGAGTGGTTGACGAAGCGCGCCGAGTTGCGAGCTCAGCGCGCCGCCGCCATCAAGGCGCCGTAGTCACGCTCGCACTGCTGGCCGGCGATGCGGGCGCGGTCAGCGTATTCCGCCAGCTCTCCCGCGCGGTCGTCAATGCTGCCGAGCACGTCGGCAAGCAGATCGAGGGCGTCACCGGTTGTCGGGCCTCCGGGCGCAGCGGAGGGATGGTGAGCCCGTGCGACGAGCCCGGCGACTTGTTTGCGCAGGCGGTCAGCAGCAGAAGCGGCAGCATCAGCGGCAGCGCGCGCCTGATCACGTAGTTTCGAAGCATCTACAGCATTCTCCTGTTGTTGGCGAGCGATCCGGTCGCTCTCGTCGCGCTCGGCGACAAGATCCTGGATGCGCTTCGCCTGCGTTTCCACCGTGGACGATTGGTCGGCGTCACGATGCCCTTTGATGTAGCCGCCGGCCGCGCCGACGGCGACAGCTACGACGGCGGCCGCGAGGAACTTACTGTCCATTGCCGTTTTCCGGTTGCGCCGGCGTGCGGCCGATGAAGCGCTGCGCCGCTGCCTCGAGAACAGACTGTCCGAGGATGCCGATAGCCGACGCGACGCCGATCAGCGCCGTCGGCTCCAGTTCCTTGAACATGATCAGGATCGCGCCGGCGCTCGACGACAACCCGGCCCCGATGATCATTCGGCCGAGCAGGATGCGCACGGTCAGCCGCTCACCGCCGACGAGCAGCTTCCCCAACCCGATCACCGCGCCGAGCACCACCAGCGTCAGGAATTCTTTTTCGTGTACGTTCAACTGCATATCCCCTCCATCAACGCGCGAGTTCGAAGTGCACGCCGTCCTTCAGCGTCTTCCAGTCACCGCCCCACACGATGGGAATGCCCAGTTCACCGGCCGCCTGCTTGAACGCGCGAGCAATGTCCTCGTAGTACTTCCACTCCCACGTGCCGGAGCCACTCACGTAGGCCATGACGTCCACCGCATCGCCAGTCAGGTGACGACTGTTCATCGTTTGGCTTTTCTTCGCGGCGACCAGCTCGCGCTGGCGCGCCTGTGTTCGCAGCCCTTCGATCACGCCGAAGTCCACCGACGACAGTTCCAGCGCGCGCCGGACCACTTTCACGAGCTGCTCTTTCACGCCGACGAGATTCGCCTCGCTGCGCCGGCTGAACTTGAAACGGGATGCTTCCATTACGACACCTCTACAGAAGGCGGCCGCACTCGGCGGCCGTAAACGAAAAAACCGCCCGAAGGCGGTCGTGGTGATTGCGCGCAGATTTATGCCCAGGCGCGGCGTGGTCGGTGGATCGATCAGTGCGTCGGCCAGCGACGCGAGCTCGCCGGGATCCGCACGCGTTTGGGCTGACCGTCGGTCCAGTCAAGACTGCTGGCGAAGTACACGTTCGTCCACGCCTGTCCGTCGCTCGAGCACTGGATCGCGTAGGTCTGTGGATTACGGCTACCCTTGCGAAACGTCAGGGGCACCAACGCCACTTCATCGACATCGCGGGGCGTGCCGAAGTCCACCTCGATCCACTGGTTCACTGGGTTAGCAATGGAGCTGGTCCATGCATCCGCTACCCCCAACCACTCGCTCATCGGAGTGTTTCGAAACGTCAGCGCAGCGGTGCGCCCGTTGTATGCAGAGCTTTCAGAAGTCCTGGCCTCGTCATACGACAGCCTCCGTCCCTGCCGGTACATCCATACACGACCAATTGACAAGTACTCTTGCGGCGTTACCGGGTTCGGGACCGGCATGTAAATCCGCCAGTATCGCGCCGTGCAGAAGCGATCCGGCGGCTGCTCGACCACGCGCCCCGCGATGGTCTGCTCAACCAACATCACGTTCACGCCGATCACGTTAATCTCCCGCCAAGCACTGCCCGGTCGTGCCTGTCGCGAATACGCGCCGCACCCGCATTGGATGCCAGCCTTCCTTGAGCGGCACGGTCACCTCGGTGCCGGCCGCCATCACCACGCGGAAGTCGCCGGCGACTGTCACAACGAGCACCCGCGAGACGAATTTCATGTCGTCGTCGTCGGAGGGTACGACCTTCCACAGGTCGGTAATGCTGTCGACGCTCGTGCGCCCCGCGGGGTGCCGGTCGGTTGCTACGACTGCCATAAGCGCTCCAAAAAATAAAGCCGCCTCTCGGGCGGCCGTCGGCAATACGAAGTACCAGTCACACCTCGTCGGGCGCCTTCGGCCACTGAATTTCAAACGGAAAACCTTCCTGCTCAGGAATCTTCCGCAGCTCGTCGCGGTACGCCACCCACTTCGCGACTTGCTCCTGCACCTCTTCCGGGGCATCCGGGGGCGCTACCGTCTTGTTGTCGGTGTTCCGCAGTGCCATATCGCGGAAGATCCGAACGTGCTCGGCACGAATGGCTTCCTCGTTGTCCTTGAAGAATGCATGCACCTCGGCGTCGTCCGGCTGCAGCACCGACTCGCTTGCCCAGTAGGCGATATACGGATCGCCGCATTGCCCACCATTTCTTGCGACCGGGTGGGCCGTGCGGTAGTCGCGCCCCGAATCGAGATCCGGATACATGCGCCTCAGCGCGAGCACCATATGGTCGTGGGTGTATTTTCTGAATTCCATCTGTTTTCCTTATTGATTGCGGAGAACAACACCACGCTGCCAGATCGCCGTAACTGAGCTCGTGCTCGCATTGACCCGGAGGCCGGTCACCACCCACGGAGCTGGTAGATCGATCTGGCCGTGAATGACGCTACTGACCGACCCCACGTAGTCAAACTCCGATACTCCGGAATCCACCTGTACGCGCGCGCCGGCATTGGCCTTGCCGTTCATGGCGTCCCAGGTCGCCTTGCCGTTGATGTTTCCCCACAGGTCATCGATCTCAACGCTCAGTGGTCGACCACGCCATGTGAGGTTCAGGTTCCCGTCCGGTTGGAGGATCAACTGCCCGCGCAGGAAGACATTGCCGTAGTCGTCAGTCGCGAAGGGCACGCCGTTGTAGGCAGAGTTGATGATCTCAAGGCCTCCGCCATCGCGCGCGCGCAGGAACGTGCTTGCTGCCTGGCCCGGCCGGCGGTTCTGCAACGCGATGTCGGCTTGCCATCCGTCCCTCCCAATCGTCACGCGGCCCGTGATCGGGCCACCCCCACGGTCGACCTTCGTGTCGGGGTTGAAGCTCATGTCGGTCCAGATCCGGCCGATATTGTTCGTGCCAACGGTCAACCACGCCGCGTTTTTGTCGGGGTTCGTCGTGAGCATGTAGCGCGCGGAATCGCCGTAGACCGCGTATTCCTTCACCCACTTCTGCGTCGCATAGGAGCCGAGGTCGCCTGCGGTCACGTACTTCGCGAGCCTCTTCGCCAGCAGTTCGGTGTTCACCACTCGCTGAGACGAATCGTTCTCGGCCACGGTCGGCGCCCACGGCGCGCCCCAGTGTCCCGGCGACCCGTCAGGCGCACGTCCCTCGTTCTCAACGTCAGCGCGGTACATGATCCCGTTGTGCTGCACGATGGCGCCTTCCGGATAGGTCTCGGTCGCTGACCACTGCGCAACGCCGCGCTGCATGAAGTAACGGATCGCGCGGTCGACGCGCCGCCCGAGCCAGTTGAACCACTCCATTGGCGGCTTCCCGCCGGTCTGATCGAGCGCGACACCCCAGCCGCGTGCGACGTTTGGGAAGTCGTCGACTTCGCCCGGTCGCGCGCCGCCTGCAAACACGTCCTCGTCCGGACGTTCGAAAATCGTCATCGCAGAATCCTCGCAAAAGCTCCCTCACCGAACCCGTACGTGCCGGGCGAACCGGCGAAGCCGAACGGGTGCTCGGTGATGGTGAAATAGAACGACACGCCAACGCCCGCCGGTCGCGGTAGCACGTCAAGGTTTCGAACCGCGTAAATCAGGAAGTCGGACAGCGCGGACACACCGATGACGATCGAGATCGACATGTCGTAGTTGTCCGACACGTCCGCGTGCCCGTCGAAGATGAAGTCGAGCGCATCCATCATTTCCGGGATCGTGCCGACCATGAAGTTCTTCGCGATGCGGCAGCGGATCAGGAAGCGGTAATCGTCGTCATCCAGCTCGACGGAATCGTTCAGCGGGTCGCCGAGCCGGTAGAACTTCGACCCGCCGGCGCGCTGAACGCGGAACGCGCCGCCGCCCTCTCCGTAGAAGCCGAAGTAGTCGCGCGGCACGATGTCGGTGAGCACTCGTGCCTGGCCGACATGCTTCCCGACAAGGTCGAGGTTCGCGCGGCGCGCCGTGTCGATATCGAGCGCTTCCGGAAGCACCGCGATGCCCTCCCACGCGCGGCGGATCTCGTCGTCGATCAGCTTCGCGTGCGCGACGGCGCGCGGCTTGCCCTTGTACTGCCAGATCAGCAGGCGGTCGTAACTCATAGCGGAATGATCTCGATGTTCTCGGGCAAGAAGCGCGCACGTTCGCGCGGCCCGATGGTGAGGTTTTCCGGGAGCATTACGCCGTCCACGAAGCCGATATTGAACGTCTCGATCGTGAAGCCCGGCACCGTGTTCACGGGCGTGTAGAGGCGCGACAGGGCAACGTCCTGACCGATGCTGTAGCGGTACCCGGCCAGCGCCTTCTTGATCGCGTCCTCGTCGATAGCCTGCTGTCCGCGGTCGCGCTTCAACTGCAAATACGCGGCGCAGTCTCGAATCCTCGGGCGATCGAACAGAATCTTCCGTTGGCGGCCCTTTCTATCCCGCACGAAGTATTCGACGTCACCGCGCATGCCCGTGCCCGACGTTTTGTTGTCGAAGATGATCTGCGCGATGGTCGCGTCGTCGCCGCCGTCGACGATCACGTTGATGCTTCGGGGTGGCACGCCGTTGGCGTCCGTCGCGTCGGTCCAGTTCTCGAGGCAGATCACCTCGCGCACATCGTCTAGCTCGTCGAGCTTCGCCTCGATCGTCTCGGCCGAGTTCTGGGCCGGCCGCGCGCGCGATCGAGCGAAGCGAGCGCGCAGCTCTCCATCGAGCTCCTCGGGCGCGCCTGCCTCCGTCGCCGTGAACGTCGTTGCCGAATCCCAACCGCTCACGATCGTTTCGATCTTCAGCGTCGTGCCGATCGGGTTCGTGAACGCACCGCGTTCCTCGCTCTGGAAGTCTCCGCGCCCTGCGCCTGCGGCATTCAGCACGACGTCGCGGATCAGCTGCCAGCGCACGCGCTGCGGATCCGACACGACGGCGCCGGCCGGAATGGTCCGGTGCGGCGTGCCGAGCAGGATCACGCTCGACATGCGGCTGTACCGCGCGCCGCGTTTCTTTAGCCCCGCGTACGCGACGCGCTGCTCCAGCCACTTTCCGCCCGCATAGTCCGGATCGAGCGCCCGATAGATCGCAGCGCCGAGCTCGTTTATATCGGCCAAGCCTTGAGCAAATAGCCCGATAGCCTGGGCGTCCGGGCTGTCCGGGCTTAGGTCGATATCCTCGCCGTAGATGCGACGGAGACCAGCCTCCATACGCGTCAGAATGGCGTCGAGCCGCTCGGCCACGTAGCCCTGCGGTGTGAGTTGCCCCATTGATGCTCCTGCCTGCGTGATGTGAGGATGCCGCGCTGCGACGTCAGATGCCGACCGGCACCTCGATATCAGCCTCGCCTCCGTGGATATCGCGGATCGTCACGGCGACGGTCATGCGGCGCGTCTTCACGTCAATCGACGTGTCGAACGCAAGAATTTGCGCTACGCCCTCGGTGCCGAGGATCTGGCGCTTGATGTCGCTTTCGAGGCGGTCGCGCTCGTTCCCGCGCTCCATGCGTTCGATCCACGCGATGCCGTGGTCGAGATCCAGAAACCAGTCGCCGCGGAAAGAACGCAGCCGCGTCGTGACGCGCTGCGCGACCGATTCGGACAGATCCGCGTAATCGGCGCGGCCGCGCCCGAAGGTCCAGTCGCCATTGGCGTCAAGTCGTCGAACCCTCATCCTTCTGGATCTCCCGTTTCGTTACCGAGCACCGGATGGCGGTGCTTGTCGACCGTGACGCCGTTCGATTTGATCGTGCCGCCGCTGTGGTCGATATCGCCCTTGATCTGCGTGCCGCGCCCGCCGCCCTCGCCGACCATGCCAGCCTGGTACGTCAACAACTGCTCGAAGATCACCGGACACTTCACGCGGAACAGCGCGCCGTCGAGTTCGATGTTGCCGTCGTCGTCCATCCGGAAGCGCGCCGGCCCGTCGATCTGACGGATCACGAGCGCCCCCATGTCGAAGCCGCCCGGCACGTTCGGCAGCGAGCGAATCCCTGGAATGAAGGAAGCGTCCGACAGGTCATGCATGCGCAGGTCGAGCGGCGGCCCGTTGCGGCCCGACGCAAACCAGCCGTCGATGCAGCGGTCGTTGATGATCACCTGCCCCTCGTCACCGTCCTTCAGCGGCCACTCGAACACGAACCCGCCGCCCGTTGGGAACGACACGGGCACGTCGACCAAGAGCGGCAGCTCGGCGCCGCTTCCGTCGGCCAGCTGCGCGTCGATCGCCGCGCGTACGACAGCCGTGCGCGCGTCCCCGTCGAACGACACGACGACGCCCGGAAAGGCCGTCCGCACCTTCAGCAACTCCCCGCGCAGCGAGTTCGCCTGCGCGAGCTCCGGTGACGGCATGTCCTCGTCAAACGTTCCCATCGTCACCTTCCTCGTTCGCTCTCTTCGTCTTGCCCTTGCTGGCCTTCGGCTTTTCGACCTTCTGAAACTTCCCCCCGCGCACGACCAGTTTGCAGAACCAGTCCGGCGTGTGCGTATCGCCCAGATACTTCGCGGTGACGACCTTGTAGTCGCCGTTGAAGTAGTCGAGGATCGATTCGACACGCACGAGCCCGCCGGCGCGTATAGCCGGGTTCAGCAGGCAGTCGACCTCAAGGCCGTTGTCGGTCGCGCGCGGGCTGCCGATCATGCCGGTGTCCTGCGACAGCACGACGCCCTCGCCCGGCAGCACCTTGTTAGCGGGCAGCACAATCAGCTCACCGTCCTGCACCGACCAGTCCGCGCCGCTGTTGCGCGCGACAACGCCCACAACGTCGCGTGCGTTCCCCATCAGCACCTTCCCGCGCGGCAGCGCACGCGCGTTCGTCAGATCGGCCACGCCCGCGCGCGTGCGCGTCATCGCCTTCGTAGCCTCGGCCAGCACGTCCGCATCCGTCGCGCCGGCGCTGAGCGTCGTCCAGACGCGCGCAGTGCGGTAGTCGACACTGCCGTCGCCGCATTCGAAGTCGAGAATCCAGTCGGCCTTGTCGCGGCGCGGCCGCGGCTTCAGGATGTCGCCCTGGTACAGCAGCCGCAGCTCGTTGTAGCCGACCGATAGCCGCGCGAGATCGAACCCGCGCGACAGGATGCGATTCAGGTTGTCGCGGTTCAGGTTGTAGACCGAGATCCGGCCCGGGTTGGGCCTCTCGTCGAGGCTCTTCGTGATATCGAACGCGATGCGCAGGTCGTCGATTGCGATCGACTCGGATCGGTTGCCGAGCTCGAGACGCCAGCGGCGCCCGAATTGGATTCCCATATCTTCACCACCATCGAACAGCCCAGATCAGCGCAACCAATCCGCCGAACGCGCCCGCAACAGCGGCAATGATGTACGCGGCACCGACCCGCGCCGCGAAGCGCGCTGCACCGCGCGCATCAAGTTGACCAGTCACATTCATCTTCGTAAACTTCATTTGGCTCTGCCTTCTGCCTGTCTCAGAGGGTTGATGCAAGAAAGCCCCGGCTGCGCACACAGTCCGGGGCTTTCGCTTTTCTACGGCGCAGCTCCGGGGCGGTTCCCGAAAGCGTACGGCCGAAAATTGGGGTGCTTCCTTACGGTTTTCCTGATACGGGCCGGCGCGAGCCGATTCACCGGAAACCCTCGCGTAGCACACTTTTCGAGGGGTTTCGTTACTGCTTTTCCTACGGTGGCGCCGCGCCACTTACCTCAGCCTTCATCCCGACATACAGCGCGAACCGCTCACCGAAATCGTTGCCGCCTATGGGATCGATGCCGACGCCGCTCAGGTCTTCCAGCCAGAAGAAGAACGCCACCGAGTCGCGCCAGAGAATCGGCAGCCCCAGCACGAGCGGCACCGCCTCGACGACAGCCGCGTCGTTGTCGCGTTCGCGCACGTCGAGCTCCCAGTGGTCGCCGATGGTGTTGTAGCGAATCGTCAGATCCAGCAGCGAGCCGTCACCAGGGTCCACCGACATCTCCTGCAGCGGCGTCGAGTCGATCGGTAGTCGAATCATGTTGCTCCCGTTACGTAATCGAGCACCTTCCGGACAGCGGAGCGTTTGCCTGCTGCGCCGGTGCCCTGCACGTTCCCTTTCTGCGTCGCGCCGGCACTCTGCTTGCCGGCACGGCCGGCTTTCTTCGCGCCGCTCGCCACCGACAAGCCGCCGGCTTTCTTCGTCTCGACAACGAAGATGCGCCGACACGTGACCGTCAACACCGCGCTGTGGATGCTCGACTGCTGCAGCGAGACGGTCTTCATGAGCATGTCCTGGTACAGCTTCGACATGGTTTGAACCTCGACCGGCGAGCCCGACTTCTGCAGCGCGAGCAGCGCGTCGTGGATCTGCGCGATCCGGTTCTCGCTCTGGCTTTCGTCGCCGGCGATCCACGCCGAGAAATCCGGCAGCCACGGCGCCAGCGCGCGCGGAGCGATCATCCCGACCACCGCGTTCGCAGACGTACTGACGAATGACGTCAGCTCGCGCTGCGCGCGCGCGAGCGTGTCCGCGGTGAACGCCTCGAACGAGGTCGGCGTGCCGATCACGTCGAGGAAGTCGCTCACGCTGCGGATATTCACGATGCTCGCCAGCAGCGACGATTCGACCGGCGGCTCGTACGCGACAACGGTCCCAGAAATGACTACCTCGCTCGGTTTCAGGAACGCGTGGTCGGCAATCTCGGCGCCCGATTCGACCGGGTTCTCGGTGATCTCCAGATCGCTGGTGTGCGTTTCATCCTTCACCACGTCGAGCGTGATCGTGCCGATAGCCGTACGTAGGATTTGCGTTGCTGCTGCCATCCTTCCTCCCCTAACCCACAACGGCGCTGGCCGCGTTCACGATGGCCTGCCGGTTCTGCCGCTCCTGCATCACCTCCAGCTCGCGCGCAGCCGCGCGTGCGTCGTCGGACTGCACGTGCACGGTCGTGTTGTTCGTGACGTTGGCGTTCACGGTCTTGTTGCTGACCGCCGGCGATGCCGCCGCCCCGCCTGGCGTTGCCCCCGCGGCGGCCGCGTTCACCTGCTGCGGCAGCTGCGCCGCGGCGCGCGCGGCCGACGCAACCGCGCCGGCCGGACTGTCCGGCGCGGACACGTTCACATCGCCACCGCCGAAGAACCGCCCCACAGCGCCGAGCGTTTTCTCGATGAGCCCACCGAGACTCGGGAAATAGCTCTTGATGTTTTCGATGGTGGTTTTCACGAACTCGCGGATTCGCCGGAACGTGTGGACGAACAGGTCCGCGACACGGTTCAGCATCCGGTCGACGGCAGCGCCGGCGGCCTCGAAGTCGCCGGTGAAGAACGAGAAGAACCAGTCGAGCAGGTCGGCCATCAACCCGAATGCGGTCGCGAACAGGTCCCAAAGCTGGCCGAGCACGGCACCGACGAACGCGACGGACTGCGCGAATCCGAGCTTCAGGTAATCCCACACCTCCCCAAGGATCTCCAGGACCGTCTCGCCATGCTCGGCCCACCAGCGGCTCAGGTCGCGCACGAACGCATCGATCTCGGCACGCACGCTCGCGATAGGCCCGCTCAACGCGTCCCAGAATTCCCCGAACTGCGCCTCGCCGCCGTCGAGGTGCGTCATGAAGTCGTCGATCAGCAACAGCAGCACGCCAATCGCCGCGACGAGCCAGAACACGGGGTTTGTCGCGAACGCGAGCAACGCGGCACGCTGGAACCACGCGAGCGCCGCACCAACCAGCAGCAGCGCCACGCGCATGCCACCGATCCCATCCGTCAGCCGGACGAAGAACCGGAACACGTTCACGAGCACCTGGCCTGCCGTGTACATGATCGTGATGAACCGGCTTATGCCCTCCTGAATCAGCTCGCGGTTGTTCCGCATCAGCTCTTTCAGCCCGGCGATGAACGCCTTCAGCTGCGGCAGGATGCCGACCGCGATGTCGCTGCGCAGCGCGTCGAAGCCGAACGCGAGGTCGGCCATCTGGTCCTTCCATTCGCTGGCTGCGTCGGCCTGCTCGGTGGTCGACACGCCCCACGCGTCGGCCTCGTCGAACAGCGCCTGCAGTTCGCCGCGCGTGAGGCGCAGCGTTTGCAGCATGGACGCGTCGGCGCCGATCTTCGACAGGAATGCGGCCTGCTCCGGCTTCGACAGCTTCGCCATCTTGTCCTGCACGTCCCCAAGGATCTCCGAGAACTGTTTGACCGAGCCGTCTGCGTTCTTCGCGCGCAGGCCGTACTGCTCGAACGCCTTCGCGCCACGACCGACGCCTGACGCGGCCTCGCCGATCGTCTTCGACATGCCCTTGATCGACGCCGTCGCTGCGCCGACCGATGAAGCGTTCTGCTCGGCCGCGTAGCCGAGCCGCTGGATGAACTCGACGCTTTCGCCCGTCTCGCGCGCGACCTGATTCAGCTCGTCGAGCCCATCGAGCGACTTCGCGAACCATGCCGTCACGCCGGCAGCGAGGCCTGCGATCGCAGCCGTCGCGGTGCCGGCCACCGTCACGATGCCGCTCAGCTGCTCGCGGAACGCCTTCGCCTGCTGCACGTCGGCCGCGACGCCGAGCTTCACCACGAATTCATCAAGGGTCATCGCAACCTGCCTGTGCCTGTTTCTGTCTCATGCGCGCGCCGCGCTTCATCCTGCGCGTCGTCCCACGCCCGCATCGCCTCGTGCATGTCGCACAGGTCCGCGAGCGTGTAGATCGTTCGCAGCTGGTCCAGCGTCACGCCATTGAATCGCCTGGCGATGGGTCCCCAGATGAACCAGTCGATTCCGTCGTCTTCCCTTTCTGGAACCGCGCCATCAGATCCCGGAAGAGCCGCGAAAAGGCGCTTGCGCCGAAAAAATCGCTGAACTGGTATTTGATCCCGGCCATCAGCAACGGGAGCAGGTGCCCGCGATGCTCGTTGAAGTGCTCGTTGAACTTGTCGCGGATGCGGTACGGCTTGCCGCCGGCCACCGATGCGGCCGTCGCTCCCCACACGATCGCTTCGAGCTGCGCGACCTCGGGCCGGCCGAGGTTCGACAGGATCGTCGAGATCGCCGCGGTGACGATGGCAGTCTGGTCGACGTTCTCGGCCGAACCGAAACCGCTCGCCTGCATGCCCTGCAGCAGCGCGCCTGCACTTTTCAGGGCGTTCCACGCGCTCACCGCGTCGGCCGGCGTCATCACGTAGCGAACGCCATCGAGTTCGATATCGAGTTGCTTGTCCATCAGTTTCCGAGCCCGTTTTCAAGTTTCATGTTCATCGTTTCGAAGGCGATCACCCACTCGTGTGGGTTATGCGCCGTGCCGCGCACATACTTCGGCAGCGTCGTGAAGTAGCCCTTGCTGGCCGTCACAACGTCGTCGTTCAACAAGTCGCGGATCGAAAGCTCGAGCGGCGTGAACGCCTTCAGGTTGGTCCGCTGCTGGGTCCGCAGCCCGGTCAGGAACTTGTTGTTCGGGCTGTGCTGCTTGATCTTCAGCGTGAGCTTCCCGGACTCGTCCGGGTTCGCGACGAATACGCCCGTGCCGTTGGCGCCGATGGTCAGCGCGCCGGCGTCCGCGTTGTGCTCGGCTTGGATCACGTCGCCGCCATCCGCCCAGTCGTCGATCGGCACGCCGTTGATCAGCACCGACACCTGTTTCGGGTCAAAACTAGCCATCTGTCAGGCTCCAGTAAAAAGCCCCGCCGAAGCGGGGCTCGTGTTGTGTCTCGCGACGATCAGCGGTCGAAATTCACCAGCACGTCGACACCGTGCACCGCGCCACCGAGCTTCACCGCGACCTGAATCGATGGCGCCTTCCGCTTTTCACGGTCCGACGTCGACAGGTCGTCAACCGTGTCGCACCAGGCGTAGAAGCCCTCGTCGAGATAGTCGCCCGTCGCCAACGTGCCGAACGGATCACCGTTCCACACGCCCGGCGCGAACGCACCGTTCTTCCGCCCTTCGCGGCACACCTTTTCGACCGCCGCGACGAGCCGCGGCGTGCCGAAGTCGGTGAGCGGGATCTTCGTCGGACTGCGGTACAGCGCGGCGAACACTTCCTTCTGCACCGCGTCGACGAACCAGTCGAGAATGTGGATCTCGTCGAAGAAGCGGCCACCCACGACGGTGCCCTCGGCGACCATCGCCGCCTCGTCGAAGTAGGTATAGAAGTTCAGCCCGAGCCGCCGGCACTTGTTCGCCTCGGTCAGCGCCAGGTTGTCGGCCTCAACGGTCGGCAACGTCTTGAACTTCATTGTCAGCGTCGAGTTGTTCGCCGCGAAGTTCACCGACAGCCCGCGCGCGAGAAACGACAGGATCGCGTAGGGGTCGGTCTTGTCGTACGTTGCGACCGTACGGTAGTTGCCCTTGTCGTAAAGCCGCTTGTACACGTTCGCAGACTCGAACTCGATGTGCTGCGGGTTCGTCGTCGTGACGCCGAGCACCTTGCCGAGCGCCGCCTGAATCCAGTCGGACAGATCTGCGAGCTCGTCGTCGGGCAGTTGGTCAGCCACAGACAGCGCATACCAATCCGGCTGCCTGTCCTGAATCGCGGCGACAGCCTCGGGGATGGTCTGCTTCTTGAGTTCTACGGCGGCGCTCCCGGAGACGATGCGCCCTTGGCCTCGCTCGAGCTTCATCAGCGCGCCGATGTACGTACCGACCTGGCCGTCGTCTTCGACGAACACGAATTCCGGCCCCGCGCCCGGCGTATCGGACGTGATCGCGAAGCGATTGCCCGTCTCGTCGAACGAGCATTTCCAGCCAACATCGTCGCCAGCTGCGGTATTGATCGCCGCAGCGACATCCGTGAAGCGGATTACGCTCGTCAGGTTCAGGCCATTCACCTTCGTCGTCACGTCGCCCTGCTTGATCGTCAGGTAGCCGGCGCTCGCGTTGCGGAACTCGGCCAGCATCGCAGTTGCTGGCGAACCGATCAGCGCGGCTGCCACGGGCGCAATCCCGCGGTCGACCTTCAGCCAGCGGCCGATCATGAGGCTTCGCGGGCGCGGGCTCTGAGCCATGAAGCGGCGCGCCGCGCGTGCTGTTTCGGAATTCGTCCCGAACGCTGCCTCGACGTCGGGCTGTCCTGCTGCGTCGATGTACAGCGTGCTGGTGTCTTTGAACACGTTGCCGGCCTCGGGCGTCAGCAGCAGCGTCATGCCGAAGTCGCGCCGCGACGGCGCGCGCGGCTGCGTGTTCAACTGGACTCGTACGACTTCGTTGAGAGAAAGCATCATTGCTCCCTGATTGGTGGTTCGATGGTGATCAGTTCGACGTGCCGCTCGGTGTGAACCTCGATGTCGACGCGCTCGATGCGCGGCACCGAGACCTCGACGACGTGTGAATGGGTGAAGGTGGCCGTGAAGCGTGCGCGTTCTTCTGGGCCACCGCCGACGGCGGCCGACACGTCGATCACGCGTGTGCAGGACAACATCGCGGCGCGCACTTTGTTCTTCAGGAACGACATAGCGAAGCTGGATTCGAGCGCGAGCTGCAGCTTCGAAAGCAGCGCATACGCGTTCGTCCCGAACGCCTCGAACGTCACTTCGGTCATGAGGGACCGCCTCAGGCGCTCCAGTTCGCGCACACCGTCGAAACTGCGGTGCGCCGTGCCAATCGGCGTGTCGCCGGCCGCGCTGACGACGACGAACGGCGCGCCGTCTGGTGGCCCCGCGTCCCACGTCGGCCGAACGCTGCCGTCAGGTAACGTCAAAAGCTCCCGCACGAGGTTTCGCAGTGGCGTCGTGTCGAGTTGCGAGCGCGTAGTAATAGCCATAGTCGGACCAGTCGGAATCCGCCGTGACGCGCCAGCGCGCACCGTGGTGATGCACGAAATCGCGCGCGGCGAGTGGCGCGTCGCAAAACACGGCGATGGTTGGAAAATGCCGCTCGCCCTCCGGCCGGCTTTCGAGCTGCACCTTGCTCGCGGGATGCACGACGCCCGTCACCGTGCCAGGCGTGTACGTCTCGTCCCATTCGCCGGACGGCAGCCGCACGCCCGACGCACGGTCGATCTCGATCTCGCGCGCGCCGAGATCCGGATCGGTCACAACGTCACTGAGATCCAGCATCGCGCACCTCCGACGTGAGGGACTGAATCAGATTGCCTTCGTCGATCAGCGGCCGGCTACTACCCTTGCGCGCGATCGTCTCGGGCTTGTTCGGCGCGAAATTGCCCCTCCGCACCTCGGTCTGCACCGCCCCGACGCCGGCGACACCGGCCGCCTCATACGCGGCATCGACCGACCCTTCGCCGCGCGCGGCACGGCGCAGCCCATGCGCGAGAACATCCTGAATCTGCTTCGATCCGTTCGCGAGCCCCTGCGGGATGAACGGCCGCGGCTCCAGCCCCTTCTCGGGATCACCAAAGGACAGGCGCGCGGCGAGCTGCGCGTTCGTGATGTCGGCGCCCGGGTGCAGCTCAGCGCCGGTGGACACCGGATAGCCGACGACCACCTCGCGCTTCGCCGTCCGGTCCAGCATCGCGATCAGCCGGTCGAGGCCGGGAAAGTTGGAATCGCTCACACCACCAACCCTCCTGCGCCGACGATGCGGCGCAGACGCAGGTATTCCTGCCCCCAGACGGTCGACGCAAACCACGCGTCGTCACCGATCAACGCGGCAGGCACCGCATAGCTCGCCTGCACCTCGCCCGCCTTCTTCGACGTGGCCGTGAGCACCGGTTTGCCACCGGTGCGCTCCGCGGCGCGCGCCATCATGAGGAAGTGCATCACGAGCCCGCACGCGGCGCGCTGGTAGAAGCCCCCCCACCGCACGCGATCGAAGTACGGTTGAATGTCCTCGATCGCGAGCTCGACAACGTCGTCGTCGAACGGCTTGGACAACGCGGCGAACCGGGCTCGCACGTCGGCAACGGTGACCGGCGCCCCTCGTGCCGCGCTCACGTCGTCTTGCGGCCACGCCTCGGCGCCGGCGTCGGCGTTTCGGCGGAACCTTCCCCGGTTTCGTCCGTCAGCGGCTGCTCCGGCTGCTCCGGCTGCTCCGGCTGCTCCGGCTGCTCCGGCTGCTCCGGCTGCTCCGGCTGCTCCGGCTGCTCCGGACCACCGGCGCCGAGCTGGCCGCTCGCCTCCTGCTCTCCCTTACCGCCAGGCGCCGGCGGCGCCGGATCGTTGAGCGGGATATCGGCGGCGACCGGCTTTGGCGTCACGTCGACGAGCTCGCCGTCAGCGATCTGTGCGCACGCGGCGCGCCCGCGTTTGAACGTCATCCACACCGTATCCGGCACCGGGCGGGTAGCGCCCGGCGGGATCTCGAAGACCTGGCCGAATACGCGGATCACCGAGGCCGCCCGGGTCGTGTTCTTGATTTCCGGCATGGCGCCCCCTCAACCCATCACGTCGTCGACATACATCGCCGTCTTCGGGTAGCGGAATTCCACGCCCGAATAGCGGTACTCGCCATTCACGAGCATTTCGAGACCGCGTTGCTCGGGCGCGTGGAACAGCAGCGCCATCGGAATGTGGAACACGAGGTTCTCGCGGTTCTTCTCGTAGAACATCATGCGGCTCGTCTTGCCCTTACCGGCCGTTTCAAGATCCGCGGCCGCGCGAAACTGGACGTCGATGTTGCGTTCGGTCTTCGACAGGTTGTTCTGGCGAATGAACTCGAGAATCGTCGTGTCCGAATTGTCCGAGCGCGGCGTGCTCGACAGGCGCGCCAGCACGCGGCCCGGCATCGCAACGGTGTCGACGACGCTGTTACGACGGGTCGTCATCCAGAGCTGCGCGATGTGGTCGTTGATGAATTCCAGCGCCTGGCCGGGGGATGCCGTCATCAGGTCGACACCGGCACTCGATTGCGGCACCTCCGGCGCATTGAACAGGCCCGTCAGCGGCTCTTCACCGCGCTCGCCTTCCTCGCCGTAGAGGCCGACCTGATTCATGTGTGCACGCCACGCCCGCATCGCGGTTTCCTGACGGTCTGCATCGAGCGGCTGGTTCAGCGCGGCTGCCGTGCGCAATTCCGCGAACGTGTACGCGTAGCCGATCGCGCTACCGACCACCGGCACCGACTTCGTGCCGTAGAACACGTCGACGCGCGGGATATCTCCGCCTTGGCCGGAGTGTCGCTTGCCGCGACCAACGAAGTCCTTCATGCGGTAGACGATCGACTCGACGTGCGGCCCTGCCTCGGTCGAGATCGGCACAAGCGCCTCGTAGTCGAGCGGCTCACGCTTTTTCTCGTACACCTGCGTTTCGAGGTATTCGAGCTGCGACGTGAGAAACGCGAGGCCCGGCTCGGAATCGATGTTCAGCGCCGGCAGGCGGCGCAGACTATCGAGGATGATCTTTCTGCGGTTCATTCGGTTACTCCCCCTTCGTATCGGGCGTTGCGACCGGCACGGTCAGGCCCGGCACACGATTGATGACGACGACGCCGACCTGACCCGGCTCCGTTTTCGATTCCCACTCGGCGCCCGCGATCTGCGTGCCCTTCGCCGCGGAAAGCATGCCGTCGTCGGCAAACATCACCGGATCCCGCGGATTGCAGCCGTCCGTGCACGTGGCCCAGATGCGGCCGTCCTGCATCGCCGGCAGCGTCACGTCCGGCTTGTAGAACACTTCGCCCTCGAGGTTCGCCGTGAACGTGACGTGACGCACCGAGATGCCCGCGAACTTCGTCGCGCGTGCGTCGCCGGGCAGGACATACTCACCCGCCACGTCGGTGAAGAAAACTGCGACGCCGAACTCGATCGGCGCGGTGCCGCGGTTCGTGCAGTTGAAAATCGTCGCCGTGTTGTTGTCGACGATCAGGCCGGGAATGCCGCGCTCGAACTGCGCCGGCGCGTAGTCGGCCAGGTTGATGCGATTCATGTGGTTTGCTCCGGTTGGTTGTGCCACGCGTTACTGCGCGCGTCCGTTCATGCGGTCGATGAAACTGGTGCGCGCGGCGTCGGCCGTCTTCTGGGCACCGCCACCGTCGCCCGTGTCTTTCACCTGCTTCGACTGGTTCAGCGTGTCGATGACCGGGTCGCGGCGCGTGCCGTTCTCGCCCGTCTGCCTTGCGCCGACCGTGGCCGACAGCACGCCGAATGCCTGGCGCAACGTCGCGTCATCCGCCGCGTCGACCGTCTTGCCGCCCAGCACCGCATCGACGACGGGTTTGTGGTCGCCGTACAGCGACTTAATGACCTCGCGGCGGTACTGCGCACACGTCTTGCCCTTCGCGTCGATGGTCGGCGCGATGCGCTTGCCGCCTTCGAGCATTTGCGCCCAGTCCGCGACCATCGCGTCGCGCTGCTGCGGCGTCATGGCGTCCTTCTGCGCTTCTTCGAGCTCGTCCTCCAGCTCTTCGACTTCGTCCTCCAGTTCCTCGGTGTCGCGCAACGCGATCGTCTTGCTGCGGATCTTGATCTTGCGATCGAGGCGCGCGTTCAGGTCGGCGACGGTAGCCGTCGAATCGGCGAGCCGCTTGTTCAGGTTGTTGACGGCCGCCGCCGCAGCCTCGTCGAGGCTGAACGGGATGCCGTCGATCGTGATCTGGATCGGCATTGCTGTTGCTCCTTTCGGGGTGGATGGTTGTGAATCTCCGACGCGGCACACGGGCCCACACCGGCCGCGGCGCACCAGCGCCGTGTGGTTGCCGCGAATGTCGCGCTGCATGCCCTCGTAGGGCTCGCCTTCTGGCGTAACGCCGGGAGTCCAGTCGTACCAGGCGCTGTAGCCGCCGGACAATTCCTCGCGCACCTTCGACTCGACCTGCTCGATGGCGTCGGCGTCCATGATTCGGGCCTCGCCGCGCAGTAGATTGCCGACACGCTGCGGCGCGACCATCTGGCCGACCGACAGCTCTCGCCAGTTGTCCGCCGTGACGCCGTCCGGCGGGTGGTCGATCGTGATCGGCTGGTTGCCGAACGATGCGATCGCGTCCGGATGGAACACTTCCTCCGGCGGCCGGTAGACCCGCACCTCGCGCATCGGGTCGCCGTCGAGGCCGAGCTCGTGCGCGAGATAGATCTGGATGCCCGTGCGGGCAATGACGGCCGGCGCCACGAGATATCCCTCGGGCGTGCGCCGACGCTCGCCCAGCGCCGCGTCGAACGTGTGCTGTATGCGTTTGCTCATTCCTCGTCGTCCAATCTAAAGCGCGGCACCGCCACGCACCTGCAGTTCACGTCATGGCCCGGGTGCCCGGTCTCCGGCGGCGAATCCCACCGGAACACCTTCCCGTCGTTGTCGGCGTGGCTGTCGCGCACGCGCTCGTCACCGCTGGTCTGCCACTCGTATTCCTCGATCCCGAGCGCGGTCTGCCGGGCCTCCGTGACGGCCGCGTTGAGCTTCGACGTCTGGTCGCGCGCGATCAGCTTCGCGCGGCTCTCGGTCACACCCGTCTCGCGCTGGATCGATTCGACGATGGCGCTGTAGCGCTGGCCCTGCTGGACCGACACAAGCACCTGCGTTGCGATGCGCTCGAAGTACTGCTGCGGCACCGACTTGATCAGCCGCACGTTGGTTGCGGCGGCCGCCTCCAGCACGCCCCCGAGGTTCTGCATCTGGAGCGCGGCCCGAATATCGACGCCGATGGCTGCGTTCACGGAGGCGCGTAACGCCTCGGTGGCGCTCTCGTCGCAGATCTCGGTCATGCGCCGCGCGAGCAATCGCGCACGCGCCGCGACGTTCGCCGCAACGCGCGCCGCTGCCGCGTCGAGCGCCTCGTTTAGCGCGCGCACGAACGCGCTCGCCATGTCGTCGGCCGTGTAGCTGTATTCGGCCTCGTTGCGCTTCAACACGGGCAGCACGTCAGCGCGCACCGCGTCCGCGCACGCACGCACGACCGCGAGCAGTTGCGTGCGATACCAGCCTTCAGCTCGCCGGTTTGGCCGGCTCAGTCGGACGCGTGACAGGCGCCGTCGACGAACCCGGTTCGCCCGCGCCAGATTCGCCAGGCTCATCTCCATCGGGTTCTTCCTCGAGCGGTTCGTTGAGGCTCACGGCGAGGTCGATATCCTCGTCGGTGATCTGGTAGGTGTCGTTCGCCTGCAGGCGGGTCATGATCTGCCGTTCCATCGGCAGGCCCATGTCGACCAAGTACAGCTTGTCCGTCTCCGCGCGTGCCTTGTCGGCGGCAGCCTGCTCGGCCTCCGTCAGCTGCCAGAGCGGGTTGAACTCGATCACCAGATCGTCGAGACGGCGGCCGAGCATCGACATCGACATGACGTCGTAGATCAACTCGACCTGCGGGCGCAGCTCCTGCTCTTGCCGCGACTTCAGGCCGTCGTAGTAGTTGCGGATATCGCTGTCGCCGGTCGCATTCAGCCCTTTCGGAGCCTGGCCGAACAGCCGCGTCGCCGGAATGTCGGCCGCGCCCGCGACGCGCTGTTGGAACATCGCACCGACAGCGTCGAGCCCCGAGAACGAGATCGTCTTCTGCTCGTACGTGTCGTTCTTGTCGAGCAGCGTCATACCGATGAACGACTTCAGCATCGCGACGAGCTCGAACCGCTTCTGCACCATCTTCGTGCCTTCGTCGGTCGCGAGCATTTCGCGCAGGCCATCGACCTGCAGCACGTTCACGATCGCCTCGAACATCATCGACGCCGTACTTCCGGCGACCGTCTCGTCGTTGCGCAGTTCGTCGTAGGCAGCCTGCAGTACGCTGTCGTGCCAGTACTGGTTGCGGCGCAGCTCGTCCCACGGCAACAGCGCGCCGTCGGCGAAAATCAAGCGGCTGCTGTGAATCGCCTGGCTCGTGTTGGCGACGCGAAACCGCGTCGGCCGCCAGTAGTCCGGTCGTTCGAGATCGATCTGCATCAGCAGCGTGTCGGGCATCAGTTGCCAGCGGTCCAGCACGACGAAGCCGAGCAGCGAGCCCTTCCGAATCTTGTCGACGCGCAGCGGCTGCGCCGGATCGTCACCGGCGATCGAGACATACAGCGCCGAGCCGCCGTACAGACGCCCCCACTTCAGGTTGTCGCCCACGCGCGCGATCAGGCCGTAACGCTTCTCGGCCTTCTCGAGCTTTTGCTTCGAGTCCTCATCGTCGGTTTCCAGCTTCAGCCACTCGCGCGTCATGTCCTCTGCAGGCGCGTCTACGATCTTCCGCGCGAGCCAGTTGTGGCGATACATCACCGTCAGCTCTTCGCGGTCGATGATGTCGCCGCGGCGGAATTTGCTGTGCGAGCGCTTGTCGCGGGACGTCATCATCCCGGCCACGAGGTTCGACAGCGCGTCGCCCGTGCGCACGCCCGGGCCGCGTGCCCGCGCCGCGCGGTTAAAAAGTTTCTCGAACATTCGTCAGTTCCATGCGCTCCAGTCGGAGGCGTTCGCCAGCATGTCGGTGGTTGCGTCGATCAGCGGGTCGATCTGGTCGTCGTGCGCGTGCGTGTCGTCGGCCGTGAACGCGTTCAGCTCGTTCACGAAGTCGAGCACCCAAGGCGCATCCGCCGGGATCAGCGCGAGGCCGGCTGCCCAGTAGCTGTTGACGTCCATCACGCGGCGCAGCTTGTCGGTGTCGCGCGGCAACGGCCGCACGGGAATCAGGCCGTTTTTCTGAATGTCCTGTATCAGCCCCGTTCCGCTCGCCTTGTCCTCGATCACCATCTCGCGCAGCGGGCCACTCATGCGGTGGTCATAGGGCTTGTGCTTCGCCCAGAAGTCGAGCGCGGCCTGTCGCAGGTCCGGCGCCTTCCATTTGCTTCGGATCTGGTCGAGCAGGTAGATGCGGCCGTCGTCGCCGGCGCCCCAGCACTGGAACACTGAGTAGTCGTTCCGCTCGGCCGTCTTCTGCGCCGTATCGACGAAGATCTTCCGATAGAGGATGCGCGGCAGCGTCGTGTACCGCGGGAACCACGCGCCCTTGATGATCCCGCCGCCGAGCGGCGATGGACGCTGCATGTACTGCCCCGAGTGCACGTACGGCGCGACGCGCTCCATATCGAGCTGGTCGGCCAGCGGTTCCTTGTACGGCCAGTAGCTGAACCGCCCGTCGGCGTCCTTCTCCGACAGTTCAACCAGCTTCCGCACGCGCTCCGGCAGCGCCTCGACATACTCGTCGGTGATCAGCGCCGGGATCTCGACGAACTCCCATTCGCCGGGCAGGTTGCCTTCCTTGATGAAGCCGGTCGGGTCTTCCTCGGCCAGGCGCTGCATGATCACGATGATCGGCGTGTCGGGGTTCGCCTTCCGACTCTTCACCGTCGACAGCAGCTTCCGGTTCGCCTTGTCGCGGTATGTCTTGCTGTACGCGTCCTCCACCTTCAACGGGTCGTCGATGATGATGGCGCCCTGCCACCCCTCGGCCATGTGGCCGGCACGAAAGCCTGTGATCTGGCCGGCAAGCGACACCGCGTAGACGCCGCCCGCCTTCTTCCCGTTGACGACGACGTTCCAGCGCTTCTTCGACTTCGCGTCAGCTGCGATGGCATACGGCCACTTCTCCTGATACTCGTCCGACTCGACAACCTCGCGCGCCGTCTCACTGTTGAGCAACGCGAGGTCATCGGAATACGAGATGTGCAGGAACCGCGCCCACGGATTCAACGCGAGGCCGCGCGAGATCAGGTTGATCACCACCATCTCGGTTTTCGACGAGCCTGGCGACACGTTGATGACGACGTTCTTCGTCGTGCCATCGATGACGCGCTGGATCACGTCCGCGATCAGCACGTGGTGCCAGTTGACGCGGAACTTGATGCCCTGGCGGTGCTTGAAAAAATACCGCGTGAAGAACAGGTGATCCCGCTCGCACAGCTGCTTCGCGACGGTGCGCTCGACGTCCGGATGGACGTGCTCAGAATTCGCGCTGGAGCTTGTCGAGCGCCGCTTTGACTTCCCGTTCATCCACGATGTGCGTCCTTTGTACGACCGGGCCGCCATCCTGCCCTGTCAGTTCGACCGACTGCGGCGTTTCCTTCCATCCGCCGCGGGTCTTCAGCCAGAAAATCATGCTCGCCACGTTGCCGCCGGCGGCCTTCTTGAACAACGCCTGCGCGACCTTCGTGTTCGCCTTCACGAGCCCTTCGGTCAGCTCGCGGCGAAAGTGCTTGCGCAGCGTCGGCACCGAGATCGGCTTCCCGTTCGCATCAACGATGAGCATGACCATGTCCTCCTGCGGGATGCCGAACGCCGCCAACTGCTCGACGAGCGCGCTCTGCGTCGGAGTGGCCTTGAAACTCGGTCGTGCCATTGCTCTACCTTGGCCGCCGATTCGCAGCGACCTCCTCGAATGTTGCGCCGCTCTCCGCATGCGTGGCCTGCAATCCGGTGAACGCCTGCCACCGCGCGATGATGACATCGCAGTAGCCGGGGTCGAGTTCGATCAACCGAGCGCAACGACCAGACTTCTCGCAAGCTATCAGCGTCGTTCCAGAACCCCCAAACGTGTCGAGCACGATATCGCCGTCACGACTGCTGTTTCGGATCGGGTATTCGACGACAGCCACGGGCTTCATCGTCGGATGCAGATCATTGCGTGTTGGACGATCGAACGACCAAACGGTCGACTGGCTACGGTCTGCGTACCAACGGTGCTTCGCAGTGGGCTTCCAGCCGTACAGCACTGGTTCGTGCTGCCAGTGATAATCCTGTCGCCCGAGCACCAGCGATTGCTTCACCCACACGCAGCACTGCGCCAACTTGAAGCCGCTGTCGATGAGCCCGCGCCGGAACGCTAGGCCCTCGGTATCCGCGTGGAACACGTAGATGCCGGCACCACCCTTCACGGCATCGAACATCGCCTGATACGCGGCAAACAAGAACGCCCCGAACTCATCGGCCTGCATCGCGTCGTTCTGTATCGTCATGCGCTTGTCGGTCTTTCCGACGTACGCGACGTTGTACGGAGGGTCGGTGACGATCAGATCCGCGAGATTGCCGTCCATCACCGCTGTGATGCTGTCCGCGTGCAGGCAGTCACCGCACATCACGCGGTGTCTGCCGCAGCACCAAATGTCCCCCACCACCGACACCGGTGTTTCCGGAGGCTCCGGCGCTTCGTCCTCGTCCGTCAATCCACCACCACCTTGCTCGATCAACCGCGCCAGATCGACGGCCTCGAACCCGAGTAGGTCCACGTCGAAACCATCGTCGCGCAGCTCGGTCACTTCGAGCCGCAGCAGCTCGTCGTCCCATCCCGCCATCAACGCGAGCTGGTTGTCGGCGATGACGAACGCGCGGAACTGCGTCTCGGTCCACCCGGACGCGTCGATCACGGGCACGTCGCCGTCCGCGAAGGGGTCGGCGCCGCGCGAGTGACCCGGCGGTGGATACAGGCGCTTGCCTGCGCCGTAGAGTTTCCGGATCGCGGCGAGCGTGCCGTGCCCCTTCGCGATGACGCCGTCGCGCACAACGATGGCGCCGACCATGCCGAATTCCTCGATGCTGGCGGCGATCTGCGCTATCTGCGTTTCGGAGTGGGTCCGCGCGTTGCGGGCGTAGGGGATGAGGCTGTCGATGGAACGGCAGGAAATTTGCACTCTAGGCCCTTTTTATAGATGAAAAAAACGGCCACAACAGCAAACTGCGTAACCACCCGCGCCAACGAAAAAGCCCGCTGGCTTTCGCTCAGCGGGCTTTCTTACGCGCTCACAATCATTTATCTGGAAGCGATGCGTCGACCAAAATATCGTCAATACGACCGTCGGTACCAACCATCACGGTGACTCGCCCAGGCACGACGTCTTGCGTAACTGCATCACCCACTTTCACGACCCGTACCGGACGTCCAATCAGATCCTTGATCAAGGCGGGAGCTGTCTTGTAGGACCAAGGCCAATGCGTCCATCGATCATCGCCAGCGCGCGCATTCACGGGCCAAGGCGGATCGACTGGGCCGGGGCCGCCGTTCGGCTGATTTTCATTCGGCATTTTTTTGGTCTCCATGTTGGTGTGGAGCAACCAATATACATGGGAAAACGCATGGCAATCGTGAACGGTCTGACCGGCACCCGGGTACAAGTTGCCGGCGTAGAATCGTCGAGCCGGGTGAAAGCCGGCACCAAATGCAAGGAGACCGTCGATGGCGTACTACAAGTATCTGAACACGCTGCATCAGGAAAACGGAAACGAATTTGATCTTTTGCACCATCCCGGAGCAATCACTCCTCATTCCGGGATTTACCGCTGTGAGGTATGCGGCGGCAGCGCGGTTTCGACGTTAGGTCACGCTCTGCCGCCACAGGATCATCATGTTCATGACGCAGGGCAGCCGATCAGGTGGCGACTTATCGTGAAAGCTCACTGGCGGTAATTGAAAAAGCCCGCTGACTTTCGCTCAGCGGGCTCCAAGGCGCTAAATTTTTAGGGAAAACTATGATTCAGTGCACTCTGTTCCACGAAAAGCTGGACAACCTAAGCTCCAAATTCAAGCCGGGCGAACCCATCGCAATCGTGATCGCCGACGCAAAAAAACTCGAAGCCGCGATGAAGGAAACCGACGCGTACTACTACAATCCCGCCAAAGTTGACCGGCGTGCGGCTCTCCTTAAGAAGGGACAATTCGAAATCCCGCTGGTGGTACCGCACGAAGACAGGAAAATGGAATGGATTGAGGGCTTCCATCAAGTGAATGCCGCGCTCGAAGCAGGCTACCCGCGCATTCCAGTTTCCACGTCAATCGGGTTAGCGAACCTGCTCCGTGAACAAGTCGGTGAAGATGAAAACGGATGCCCTCAGGATGATTTCTGTTTTTCCAACTTGAACGCAATCCTACACGCGTAAATTGAAAAGCCCGCTCAAGGCGGGCTTTTTGTCTCTGGACGCACGTATGACGTGTATCGAATATTGAGGATTGTTGTGATTTTTTCCCGGCGTGTCAAGCAATCGGTGGATCAGGATCGAACGAGTTCGATTTCGACCGATTGTGACTGGCCGGGATGATCCGCAGGTTCCCCTCCCAATGCAGTCCACACACGAGCGGATTCACGATCGGGACAATGTGATCGACGTCGTGCGGGACGCCGGTCTCCTGCTCAATCTCCGCCCGCCGCCGATAAATCGCGATCATGGCTGACATGCTCGCCCACCGCGGCGTCCCGAGCCGGATCAGCATTCGGCGCCGCTCGCGGTAGCTTTCGCAGGTTGCGACTGTCTCACCCCACTGCTCGCGCCGCTCCGGATCCGTCCAAGGGTGGAGTTCCGCGACGCGTCGAATTCGATCCTCAACCCATTCGAACTGGCTCATGCGCGCCTTCGGGAAGCGTTCGATGAACTCCGCGGGCGACATTGCGACGTCCGAGAGCCATTCATCTACCGACTCCCCCGTCGTCGCCTCATACCAGGCACTGAACTCCGGTCCACGAAGTTTCGCCATGATCTGGCGATACAGCTTTGTGTTTCTCTCGTGATTGCGATCGCGAATGGGAGACGAGACAACGCGACCGGCGGCGAACATTGCTGCCTCGTTCTCGCGCCGCTCATCCAAGCGCGCAGCCTTCCGCTTTTCCTTTCGGCTGCGCGCGACCGATTCGGACGAAAATGCGCTCTTCTTCGAATCAGGCCATGCGCCCATTCAGCTCGTTACCTCCAAGATTCCAAGCTCCTCAAATCGGCGCTCAAGGACGGCCCACGCCACGTCGGTCACGCCAATGGTACCGTCCTTCCGATTTCCCAAGAGCCACCGCTTGATTGCCACGTTCTGAGCGCATGCGGTGTTTTCGTGTACATCGCAATCCGCTGCGATTTCCTCGAGGTTCTTCTTCATGCCGAAGACTTTCTCGACGATGCTTCGCCGGAGCCGATAGTGCGAGAACCCCGAGCAGTATGCCGCAGAGGCTTCGGTCAGCCACGCGATCGCGGCCTGCCATTCGAGGTTCGGCGTCCGGCCGCTGCAGCATGCCGCGCCACACGAGCACGGGAGATCGCGTGGCGCCGCGCGTGCGATGACCACGGACAGGTGCAGCTCGGGCAGCTCCCACAGGTGCCGCCGGATCTGGCCCGCCTGCCCTGCGCCGTCGAGGCCCACGAGTCCCATGCCGGTGCCGATCGACTCGCCGCGCAGACGCTTCGCCATCATCGTCTCGCCGTACTGCTGCAGCGAGTAGCACATCGCGAAGCGCACCGCGTCGAACCCGCTCTTGAATCGAATTTCGTCCATGCCCTTACCCTTGCGATGCCAGTTCGGCGCCCGCAATCGCCAGCGCAAGCATGCCCGGCTCGCCGTGCTGATTCAGCACCGCGCGCAGGTCCACAAGCGCGGCCTCGACCCTGTCCTGCTGGTCGGCCGGCATCATCGCCACCATCCCGCGAATCATCATCAGCTGTTCGAGATCGCTCATCGTTTTCACCTCACGCCTTTTCCAAATTCAACTCGATCACTTCGACTCGCACACCCGGCGTGCGCGCGTACCGCTTCGACACCCACCCGTCGACGATCTGCGCGTCGTCGACGTACGCCACGCCGTTGAGGCCGTCCTCGATCGCCTTCACGACGTTCGACCAGTCGGGCTTCTTCGTCGCGCCGATCAGTCCGGCCGCCGCCGACGTCTGGCGACGCTGCGACCAGCTCGTCGGAATCGGCACGCCGATATGCACGACCAGGCGCACCGGTCCCTCGAACGGTCGCGCGCCGCGCATCGCCGCGCCCGCGGTTACCTTCACGAGGTTTTCGTAGCGCTCCGTCGTCTCGGGCGTGTACGTGCGCACGTGGCCGGCATGCCGCGAGAAGCGTGCACGCCCCTTCGCCACCGGCTTGCCGGGCACCGTGAACTCGACGCGGCGCGCGACCGGCGACGACGCGTTCGGAACTTGCTGTTCATGGCTCATCGGCCGTTCTCCAAAATTTCGCCGGCCTTGACTGGGCCAGCGGTATTGCGAAACCTTCGATCGAGTTCGTCCCACCACGGACCGTTGCCAGCGGCGCGGTAGACGCGGAGACGAAAATCCATGTCGGGCTCGTCGTCGCGTTGGGTCACGTCGAGCTCGGTGCCCTTCGCGACGATCCCGGACCACGATCGCCACCAGTCCGCCGTAGTCATGCCGGTAGCGGCCGACGGCGTGGCGCGTGCGGCGAGCACGTCGCCGACGATCGCATCAAGGAATCCGACATTCACCGGCTGCGGCGACTGCGCCTTCGCGCGCCGCTTGCGCGCCTCGGCGATCGCGGACACGAGCATTGCTGGCGTGACACCGGCCGCGACCCACGCAGTGACACGCGGATCGTCCGGCGCGGCATCGATGCCGTGCGCAGCCAGCGTTTCGAGCAAAGCGGCGGCGGCAGGGGGCGAATCGCTCGGACCGTGATCGCTACCACTGTCCTGTGCTATGCCGCCGCCGTATGGGTTTACATATCCCTGTCCCTGTCCCTCTCCCTTAAGAACGTTTTCCGGTGGAATTCCAGCGGAACGATCAGAAATTCCAGGGGAAGGCTTGGGTGTTTCTGTTGGAAAGAGATCGCGTTCCGTCGGAAATCCAATGGAAATCCATGTATCGAAGTCAGGGATTTCCAGCAGAACAAGGCCGATTTCTGCCCGCTTCTTATTCTGTTTGCGGACGCGATCCTCGAGCTTCGTGTAGGCGTGCCGATGCTTCGCTCGCCAAGACTCGTTCGCTTTTTCAGCAACCACTGGGTGATACAGGCGGCCGTCGGCACACTTCACCCAGCCGCGCAGCGCGCCGTCCCGCACCTTCTTCCACTCGGCAACAACACGGCCATATCCGGCGAGCTGAGACAGCACACGGTCGTCGTCCGACAGCGACGCCGCCGGCACCTGATGCCAGGACGCACACCAAAGCAACACGGCCGCGCGGAACTCTTCGCCGGTGGACAGCGCTGCGATGTCGCTGTCGCGCAGGCGCACGACATCGAGCGGCATGAATGCAAAGTCACGGAGATCGCAGTCGGCAGCCGTGAGAGGAATCGGGAGATCTTTCACGCAGCTATCTCCAATTCACTTCTGACCTTCGCCGATGAGATAAGATGAATCAGCGTGTCTGTAGCAGATCCAACAATCGGAGAGAACAGCGCATGGCTACGATCGTCCACGATTGCCCCCACTGCGGCGCATCCCTCGCTGCGTTCGTTCCGATCGGCGCGACCGTGCACCCTAAGCGGGCCGACTTCTGGAACCTTCTGGCAACGTGTCCTGCATGCGGCGATCCCATTGCTGCAGTGGTATGGGCGTCTGATGGGCCACGTTCGAATCCGACGAACTGCGCGACGAGTCTGAACGCACATCACGAGTATCGAGTGGTCGCGCTCTACCCGAAGCCGGAAGTCATCCCAACGCCCGAGCATGTCCCGGACGCCGCAGCTCGTGCTTTCGAGCAAGGAACGAGGTGTCTTGGCCGCGGCGACTATACTCCCGGCGCAGCGATGTTTCGCCGCTGCCTCGAAATCGCCCTGAAAAAATACACGCCGGAAATCGAGGCGTGGAAACTTGAAAAGCGAATCGATAAGCTCGCGACAGAGGGCAAAATCACAAAGGACATACAGGCGTGGGCTCATCGAGTACGACTCGACGGAAACGACGCGCTGCACGAAGAAGAGGAGTTCACCAAAGAGTCGGCTGGTGAACTCATGGAATTCACTCGTCTCCTGTTGACGTACCTGTACACGCTGCCGGAAAAAATTCGCCTTCGCCTCAATCCGAAAACCGAATAAGTCTCGACAATCATCCTCTGGACGCGAAAGCACGCGCCGTGGCGCAATAAGCGTCATGTGATCTCCCTCCGCCATGTTACGATCCCCCGAAATTCAAGTGCGGGGG
Source organism: Burkholderia sp. Bp9031 (assembly GCF_003857965.1). Taxonomy (NCBI): domain Bacteria; kingdom Pseudomonadati; phylum Pseudomonadota; class Betaproteobacteria; order Burkholderiales; family Burkholderiaceae; genus Burkholderia; species Burkholderia sp. Bp9031. Next base: position 18,608 of record NZ_QTPW01000005.1, on the reverse strand, counting down.
ATCCATGAGGCGCGCATGGGAAATGGTTCATTTGGCAGTCGTTGCACTGCTGGTTTGCATTGCCTTCTTTGCGCTCGCACGCATATGGACTTCGGCAATGCATGCCGACCATTCGGCGAAGGATTTCTGGGACGTTGCCAGCGTACTCGGCACATGGGCGGCCGTCGTCGCTGCGCTTTACATCACGACGTCGGACCGGCGAAAACGCACTCAGGACGATCTGCTCATGGCTCGTTTGACAGCCGCCAGCGTCACCTACAGATTGGGGTTGCTCAAAGATGCAGTGAGCAGCGTCAGAGAGTTTGCACAGTCGAAGCTGAACGGCGACATCTATCCTGCTCACTTTCTGATGTATGCGCACACGCTCCAATCGATTGAAAAGTGCTCGTTCGACGAGCTTCGGAGCCTCGCTGCACTCCCCGGGCACACCGCCGTTCAGATCGCAGGCGCTCAGGATCGCGTCGACATCGCGCGGGCAATGCTCGACAAGGAATCCATTTCTATTTCGACGCTCGACGAACAATTGCGCTCGCTGGGAATCGTCGTAACGGCACTTGTTGAGGCCGAAAATCTTCTCACCCATGCGGTTCGGGTTTGTGAACGCGAAAGCCAAGCAGTTAACGAATCGATCGGATCGAAAATTCACGCCTGACCTCCCGGATTGTTCTCCGCGGCCCGGCCGCAACCCCACTGCTGCGCGAAACAATCGAGTGCGCCGCGCATCGGGTTTTCGTGAAAGTGAGCACCGGTGCGTGCCGCGCTCGAACTGGTCACGCATGATCAGCGCCCCGCGCCGCACTCACCGCCACCGGAGCGCGCGCATTCGCAGAACATGCCTACCTTCCCCATCGTACACATCGCGTCGAGGTAGTCGCGCGTCACAACGACGTGATCGAGTGCCGCGAGCAGCGCGTCGAGCTTGTCGAGCGTGATGCCGGCCGGCTTCTCCTGCACGAGCTTCGACGGCATAGATTCGTCCCACCCCGTCGCCTCCAGGAGGCGTTGCTTCTTCTTCGGATCGTTGAGCGCGGCGCGGATTGCCGCTGCGATGCTGGCGCGCATCACCAATGACATCGGCTGATTCATGACCATTCACCATCAATTCAAAAACTAAGGAATGCCCATGAACTCAGCGCCGGATACGCTGTGTTCATGGACACGAAACACACAACCGCCAGAGGCGGCTTTAAGGAGATAAGCGTGCTCGCTGACGTGGGAGACTCGTTGCTACTCACTTCAACAACCCTTCACGAAAGGAGTACGCGTGCACGGCACCTACGAAATGCTTGTTATCGACGCGAAAACCGGGGCGTCTATCGGCGAATGCAGCTTCGTCGTTCCCCCTCGTCGCGGCGAATGGATCGAGTTTCCAGAGCGCCCGAACTCGGCGGCCATGTTCGAGGTCGTCAAGGTTGTTCACCCGGTGACAGGCGACTGTCCCGACATTTACGTACAGCGTCTCGGAGGCAATCACGAAGCGCTGGATCGGCTCTGTTCGGAGCAATCCGAGCCGTGACGATGCGTTCGGCTGCGTTGAGCTCTTCGCGGCCGAACAGAACAATCGCCACAACGCGCCTGCCAGTCATCGAGGCCGATAACGGCAAAAGCTCGAGGTCGCTGGTCACTGCGAAGCCGGCGCGCGCCGGGTTGGGCTGGCGAGCGTCCCCCGCGCGCCAGAACGCGGCCGCCGGCGGCGACGCGGAAATCGGCTTGAGCGGCCGCGCCACGCGTGCGTCGAGTGCCGAAGGCACAAAACGCGCGAGCACGCGGCCGTACGCAGCACGAAGACGAGTGGCAATGCGTCGCATCACGCCACCTCCTTCGAACGGTTCACCGCGTCTTCCATCACGAACATCAGCGCGAGGTTGAAGACCAGGCCGGCAAGAAAGCCAACGGCGAGCGCCTCGCTCGTCGTGCACTCGCGGCCCGCGAGGTACAGGCAGACGGGATCGAGGACATTGCCGGCCGCCGGCAGCGCGCCGATCGACGCGACGCGACGAGGCCGAGGCCGAGGCCGAGGCCGAGGCAACGAAGCACTACCCTATGCATCGAGAAATTTGGCTTTCTTGAATTCATCCGAGACTGAATATGAAAATGAACCGAGCGCTGCAACGCGAAATTCTTGAAGCTCTGGCCGAAACGTTCCCAAAGGCAATGCCAAGCGAGCCGTGGAAAGGACTCATTGAAAAGTACGGCGACGATGCCTTTCGCGCGAACGCGCTGTACCTCGACGGGCACGGGCTGCTGACCTGGAACGTGCAATCTCAAGGCATCTACGTGCGCATTACTTCCCGCGGCCTCGACTTTCTCGAGGACGACGGCGGCCTTTCCGCAATGCTCGACGTTGTGACGGTCAAGCTCCACGAGGACACCCTGAAAGAGCTGATTGGTCAGCGGATCGAGGCTGCAAATCTGCCTGAGCCTGAAAAGCACCGATTGCTTGATCAGTTGCGATCGCTGCGCGGCGAGACCATAAAACACCTGACACTGAAGCTCGTGGATGCGGGACTGGAGAATTGGCCGGCAGCACTGCAACTAATTCAAACGTTCGCGCGCTCACACGGGGTGTAAGTGAGTCAACGTTGCGAAAGTGCAGCCCGCCGCGGTCGTGCGGAAATGGAATCCAGAACTCGTCGACATCGATCACAAGTTCGGCGAATACACCGTTCCGGTGGAATACCAGCGATGTAAGGGTGATGTTGGTCACGCCACCTCCTGATGCGGTGCTGTCCGCGCTCCGACAGCCACGAGCTCGGGCCAGTACCGGTGCCAGTCGCCAGGACGCAAGTGCTTGCGGGTCACAATGCGTCGAGATTCGCGTTCGATCGCAACACACGTGTCAGCACCGAGAGGCCTGCCGAGGCTGAGCATTTTTCGGATATAGCCGATCGTCGTGCCGCAGGCCTCGGCAAACGCCACCTGTTCGGCACGGGACATCCCTTTCAGAAATTCACGTAGCTGTTCCATGACCCGAATATTACCAAATGGTGATTGTTTTTCAACACCTTTCAGAGTTTTACCTTTTGGTCATGGCTCGGGATAATTGACTATGGACCTACCAGACGTCCGCCGGGCAAGGCTCGGCCACCTCATCGCAACCCGCTATCACGGGCGCCAAGTCGACTTCCTGAAGGAGTCCGGCGAGAGCCAGAGCGAAATTTCCGGCATGCTCAACGGCCGGAAATCGTTCGGAGAAAAGAAGGCGCGGAAGATCGAGCTAGCAGTCGGGCTTCCGAAAGGATGGCTGGACGAGTCGGGTGATGGTGTTGTGACAACAGAGACCACGGCGGTTGCAGATCCCCTGGCGGCCTACATCAACCGAGTCCGGGCAGTCCTTAGCGGACGGCCCACCAGTGAAATTGACCGAATCGTCCGCGGCATTGAATTGCTTGTTGTACCAGTTGCAGAAGCTACACGCCCCCAGCATCGCGAGAAATTTTCGTTCACCGATTCGGAGAGAACAGGTGAACAGAATGAAAATGCCGCATCACAGAGGCGTACGTCATCTAAGTAATACGTAGCCGCGAAAGCGGCTATTTTCTCGCCATCTCGATAGTTTTAATTTATCAACAATAATTTTTTTGAGATTTGACCTATGCCGCTGACTACATTCGGGGACTTCATAATCGAGAACTTTCTGCTCGAACTGATCATGATCGCGTGCGCAACACCGCTGGTCACACATGCCATCCGCGCCGAGATCGCCGCCAAATACTGCACGCTATTTGGTGTCCCGGCTGGCCTTACGTACCACACGATGGTCTTTCACCCGCGCTACTGGCACCTGTGGACTGTTCACCAATGGAAAACTTTCGTCGAAATCAGACAGAACAAGAGACGTCGCTCGGCTGATTGAGATCAAATTCAACAACCGCGACGAGGGAGGCAGCGTGAGAGAAAGGCGTGCCTTGCGATATGTCTCTGCCCCCGTCACACGGGGCGCGGACACGCGCATGCACGCGTCCCCATTCAGGCCGTGAGGATGTCCCATGGCCGACATCACTTCAATTGCGGATTATCGCGCAGCGCGCGGTGATTACGGTCCGCCTAAGCCGACTGGTCGCGCCCAGAAAAAGCGACGCCCGAAACGTAACGCCCATCCCCTGCCGGCGCCGACAGCGACACTTACGCGCACGTCAAAAAATACCCGCGAACTTGAAATCACCGAAGACTACGTCCGTTCCAAGTTGATGTTCCTCGAGGATCTTGTCGCAACCGCTGGCGACGTGATCCATGACCTCCGGAAACGGTACCCGTATCTGTAGGGGAATTATAACTGTTTGGTATTGACTTGATATGACTCTTTGGTAATATTCGTCCATCGCCACTCAACCGATGGACGACCATGACTACGATCAGTACCGCAGCAGCCGAGCTCACCCGCCTCGAATCGAGCCTTCGGGCCATTGCCGGTCGGCCGCTCGAGTTCACGATCCGCGGCTCCCGCGCCTTCACCTTCTCTTTCGACGACTACGACCCGGCCGCCGGTGCGCGCGTCGCGCGCTTCTTCGCGCCGATGGCCGTCGCGACGGTCGATGCTGACTTCGAGTGCGGCACGCACATCTACGTCGACGTACCCGAAGCGCTGCACGCGTAAGGCGGGATCGACATGCAAAACACAACTCCGGTCAGCATGACCACCACCGCCTACGAAGCGTTCATCGAACGCGGCCTGGCTCGTGTCGAGCGGGATCTCGATAACGAGGCCGCACGCGCCGAGCTGGTCGACGCGCTCGCCAGCGTCATCGAGCATCGAAAACTCGGCACACCAGACGCCGCCGAATTCGCCGATGCCCTCGGCGCGATCTGCGACGGCGAAGCGGCCGACCTGCTCTCTGCATATCGGTTGGGGCGCGAGAACCTCTACAACTTCATCAGCGCTCGGTATCGCGCGTATGTCGGCGGACTCGCACGCGCTATCGCGAATGCGCAGGTGCAACGCCTGGACGACGACGCGCGGCACGACGCAGCGACGCGAGGTGATGCATGACGATCAACCTCACCATTGTCTGCATCGCGTGGGTCCTCGCAGCCGTGAGTGTGTGCCGCATGAACCTGCGCGCGGCCGCCGGTCGGCACGCCAGCTTCGCCGGTCCGTTCCTCCTGTGCGTTGCGTTCCTGCTCGCGCTCTACTCCTACCTCGGCGCGAGCGACGAAGCCGACGCAGTCCGTACCGAGCGCGTCGCGCGCGAATTTCGAGGTGGCGCGTGATACCTCCTCGCCTGCTCATGCTGCGTCCGGCCCCTGATAACGCCCTGCTTCATGCAGCGATGCCGCGCAATCGCCGCGCGCTCGCCGCAGCGTTCTGGATGCTGTTCTACGGCGCGCCGGTCGGCGCCGTCCTTTTCGTCGCGTACCTGATCGGTCAGGCTCGCCTGCAGTAGCCCGATCTGCCACGTCGCCAGATACCCATTCCAATTAATACGGAGTCCTATATGAAACAATCCGTCTATACCGTCCGCGCTTCGAGCTGGGGCGCGCTTTTCGACTGCTCGTATCGGTGGGAAGGCATCCACCTCCTGAAGCTGCCGAACGTAGTCGGCCTGCGCGCCGCGCTCGGCACCGCGATTCACGCGGGCACCGCCGTATTCGACCAGGCCCGCATCGACGGCAGCGGGCTGACCGTCGACGACGCCGCCGGCGCGTTCGTCGACAAGCTGCACGACCCCGAGAACGAGTACAACCCGTTCGCCGACGAACTGACGGTTCCGGAGGCCGAGCGTGTCGGGCTGACGCTGCTGACGAAGTACTGCCTCGAAGTCTCGCCGCAATATCAGTTCGTCGCGGTCGAGATGGAAACAAAGCCGCTCGAAATCGACTGCGGCAACGGGATCGTCGTTCGGCTGACCGGCACGATGGACCGCGCGCGCGTGCGCCGCTCTGCGCTCGGCGTCGGGATTGCTGACCTCAAGAGCGGATCATCGGCCGTACAGAAAGGCGCCGCCGTCACGAAGGGACACGGCCCGCAGGTCGGCACTTACGAGCTGCTCTACGAGCACTCGACGAACGACATCATCGGCGACGCCGCCGAAATCATCGGGCTCAAGACGAAGGGCACGCTCGAAATCGCGACCGCGCCCGTCAAGAACGCGAAGCGCGTGATGGTCGGCACCGACGACACCCCCGGCCTTATCCAGTTTGCCGCCGACATGTTCCGCTCGGGCGACTTCTACCCCAACCCGAAATCCCTCCTGTGCGCGGAGAAGTACTGCCCGCGCTACGCCACCTGCATCTTCCACGACTGATCGACGAGGCCACTATGACCGCATCTACCAACGCACCCACCACCCTCGAAGCCGTGCGCACGCCGCAGCCGCGCGAGGCCAGCTTGCCGGCCGTCGCGCCGGGCTTCGGTTCGCTGCAGTCGTTCGAGCTGATGCAGCGCGCGGCGAAGCTGCTCGCGTCGTCGACGCTTGTTCCGGTCGCATACCGCCAGGTGATCGAAAAGACGGATAAGTGGGGCAACGTCACCGAGTCGCGCGAGAACCCGAACGCGCTCGCGAACGCCGTCGTCGCGCTCAACATGGCGCAGCGGATGAACGCAGATCCGCTGATGGTCATGCAGAACCTGTACATCGTCGAAGGCCGGCCGTCCTGGTCGTCGCAGTGGATCATCGCCGCTATCAACGGATGCGGCCGCTTCTCGCCGCTGCGCTTCGACATTCAGAAGCTCGGCCGCAAGGCCGTCGCATACACGTTTTTCGAGTGGAAAGACGGCAACAACGGCCGGCGCGTACGCGAGGAGCGCAAGCAGGACGTCGAAATCGACGACATGGTCTGCGTCGCGTGGGCGCTTGAGCGTGGCAGCGAAACGCGCCTGGAGTCGCCGCCTGTGTCGATCGAGCTGGCCGTCAAGGAAGGCTGGTTCACGAAGAACGGTAGCAAGTGGCAGACCATGCCCGAGGTGATGCTGCGCTACCGCACCGCGTCGTTCTTCGGGAAGCTGTATGCGCCCGAACTGCTGATGGGCCTGACGACCGTAGAGGAAGCCGCCGATATCGTCGACGTCAATCCGGACGGCTCCTATTCGGTGAACCGCACGACGCTCGACGAAATGCGCGGCGGCGGCCGAGCCCAGCCCGCTGACGAGGTGCCGCGCGCCGGAGCGCCGACCAATCAACAGCCGGGTTGGCAGAACGGTGCGTACGACGCGGCGCGCGATCCGTCGCAGACCGTGCGCCAGCCGCGCACCGCCGACGCGCCTGCTTCTACCGTCGGCGAACCGTCAACCACCACACAGGTATCGCACGACGACGGCATGGGCCAGCGGGCCGACGACGGGCAACAAGGTGGTTTCGAGTTCGACGAGTCCGGCCTCGTGCAGGGCATCCGCGAGGACATCGCGGCCGCCACCACCGCCGAGGATCTCGACCTCGCGCGCAGCGCGATTTCCGGCGTCACCAACGAAGCGATCAAGGCCGAACTGAACGCGGCCGCCTCGGCACGCATGCGAGCCATCACCGCGGCCGCCGACGAGCAGGCGCAGCAGCAACGCCAGCAACAGCAGCGCACCAGCGCGCAGCGCCGGCCGCGCACGCCGCTCGGCGCCGAGTAACCCGCCAACCATCACAAGGATTCGACCATGACCGAGAACAACGACGCGAAGAACGTCCTCAACATGACCGCCGGCACGATCGGCCGCGACCTACTGTCGGCCCTCGTCCTCGAACTGAAGATGCTGCCCGACGTCTGGGTGAAGCTGAGCGAGAAGAAGCAAAACGACGTGATCGACCGACTGCGCAAGCGCGTCGACACCAGCGTGAAGATGGCCGTGCACCTGATCGCGAGCGACGGCCGCATCGTCGTGCAAGGCGATCTTGACCAGATCACCATCAAGGACGGAGTCAAGGCGGTCGTGAAGTTCGGCGCGCACGCGACGAACCTGCACGAGCTGTACGACGCCAGCGGTAAGACCGTGCTGGTCGTCGTGGCCAACCCGGGCGAGCACACCGAAGGCATGGACGAGGTGCGCGGCGAATCGGATCAGCGCGGCCTGAACCTTGGCGGCGAATACACCGCCGACGACGGCGACGGCATGAACGGCCTGCCGACCGACGACAGCGACATCGTCGACGCCGAATTCCGCGAAGTCCCGCAGCTCGGCGACGGCCCGACACAGGCGCAGGTCGACGAGCAGTACCAAGCGGGCCGCGCGGCGGCCGAGGCCGGCAGCGCAGAAACCGACTGTCCGATCATGGCCGGCGAGCTGTGCATCGCGTGGGTGAAGGGCTGGAAAGACTGGCACGACGAGCAGACGGACGACGACCCGTTGATCGGCGAGGTCGAGGCGTTCGTGATCGCGAAGCAGCGCGTGTCGGTGTCCCTGATCCAGCGCCATTTCAGGATCGGCTACAACCGCGCCGCACAGCTGGTCGAGGCTCTCGAAAAGCGCGGCGTCGTCAGCGCGGAGAACGACAAGGGCCAGCGCGCGGTGCTGAAGTCGGCCGAAACCGAGGGAGACGCAGCGTGAAGATCACGAGCATATTCGTGCGCAACTTCCTCGGCGTGCGCGAGGCCGACATCACCCTCGACAAGCCCGTCGCGCTGTTCGGCGGCGCCAACGGCGCCGGCAAGAGCAGCATGGAGGAAGCCGTGCGCCTGGCACTGACCGGCGACGCGACCCGGGTCCAGCTGAAGAAGGAATTCGGCGCGCTGCTGAACGAAGGCGCGACCGGCGGCCAGATCACGGTCGCATCCGGTGACGCGCACAACACGATCAGCCTGCCCGGCGGCAAGCTCGCGCGCGGCCTGGCGGACGACCCGCGCATGCCGCTCGTGCTGGACGCGCAGCGCTTCGCGCGTTTCGCGCCGGCCGACCGCCGCACGTTCCTCTACGACTTGATGGGCGTGAAGGTCGGTCACGAGGAAATGCGCCAGCGGCTCGTCGCGCGGCTCGGCTACGACAAAGCACTGCCGGCGGGCGGCGCCGAGCGGCTGCAGGTCATCACGCCGCTGCTGCGCGCGGGCTTCGACGCGGCGCAGCGGGACGCGACCGAGCGCACCAAGGCCGCGCGCGCGGCATGGAAGGCGGTCACGGGCGAGACGTACGGCAGCCAGAAGGCAACGACGTGGCGGCCCGAGCCGGTCGAATTCGACGAAACCGCAACGATCAAGCTCGAAAGCGAGCTCGATTCGATCGACGGAGAGATTGGCGATGTGCGCGAGCAGATCGGCGCGGCCGAAGCGAGCCGCACTGCCGCCAACGCGCGCGCGTCGAAGATATCCGAGCTGCGCGTGGTCGCGGAGCAGTACACGAAGCGCGCCGCGTCGCTCGAGCATGCCGACGCGCAGGTGGCGGAATTTCTGCCGAAGGTCGAAGCGCTGCGTGCGGCCGCCGGAGCCGCGCCGGCCGGTGTCGAATGCGCATGCCCGGAGTGCGGCGCGCTGCTGCGCTACCTGCACGGCGTACTGACCGCGGCGGGCGCCGCGGCAGTCGACGAGGACGCCCGCGCAAAGCTGCCCGAGTACGAGAACAGCCTCGCCATGCTCCAGCGTGCCGCAGCGAACCGCCGCGCGGATCTCGACGCCGCCGACGAAGCCGCAAAGCAGCTCAAGCTGCTGGAGGCGGAACAGGCCGACTTCGTGTCGACGGCAGAAATCGACGAGATGCGCGCGCGCCTGGCCGAACTGAACACGCGCGGCGGAAAGATTGCCGCCGACGTCGAAGCAGCGCACGAACGCCAGCGCCGCGCCGCGGCCGCCGCTGACGTGACGAAGAAGGCACAGGCGCACAACGCCGACGTCACGGAGTGGGACCGCATCGCGGTAGCGCTCGGCCCGGACGGCATCCCCGCCGAGCTGCTGAACGAGGCACTCGGGCCGATGAACGAGAAGCTCGCGGATCTCGCGGAACTGAGCGAGTGGGCGCATGTGCTGGTGAAGCCCGATATGTCCATCTTCGTCGGCGGCCGGCCTTACGGCCTGCTGTCCGAGTCGGAGCGCTGGCGCGCCGACGCCCATATCGCGGCCGCAATCGCGTTGCTGTCCGGCCTGCGGCTGCTCGTCCTCGATCGCGCCGACCTGTTGATCGCGGAGGAACGCGACCGCCTGCTCTACTGGCTCGACGACCTCGCATTCACCAACCAGATCGACACCGCACTCGTGTTCATGAGCCTGAAGGCACCGCCCAAGGCGCTGCCCGAAAGCATCGAGGCGTTCTGGATCGAGAACAGCTGCGTAACCCCCGTGTGTGCCGGCGAGCCGGCCGCCACCTGAACTGGTCGCCGGCGTGCGCCCCGCACGCCGGTTTGGGGCGGCCCGTAGAGCGCCCGCTTTTTATTGCTCACCGCCGCGCGCCTTCCGTGCCTCGGATTGCGCGGCGCATTCGGGGCGGCTCGTACAGCGCCCGTTTTTTTGGAACCGACATGCAACCGACTCAGACGAAAAAAACTCCCTGGAACCCCTCGCGCCGCGCGACCGCGCGCGTGAAGAATCCCCTTCCCCAACCGACCGCCTGTCACTACGACGGCGGCCCGGTCGAGATCGTGAGTAACGCCGAGATCTACGGCCGCGAGTACGGCGACTGGCCGTGGGCCTTCCTGTGCCGCACCTGCCGCGCGTACGTCGGCATGCACTCGTTCACAAGCATCCCGCTCGGCACGCTGGCCGACGCGCCCACACGCGAGGCGCGCAAGCGCGCGAAAGCGGCGTTCAACCCGCTCTGGGAATCCGGCGCCATCGCGTCGCGCACCGACGCCTACGCCTGGCTGGCCGAGCAACTCGGCATCGAGAACCACGAGGAATGCCACATCGGCTGGTTTGACGTGTCGACGTGCAATCGCGTCGTCGAAATCTGCAACGCATGGGAGGCAGCATGACCAACACGACCACCAACAACACCCCGAGTTCGCTGCCGGCACCTATCGACGTTCTGCGCGAACTGGACCGCTTCGAAGCCGCGATGCGCCGCGCCTTCGACTACACGCCCGAGCGCAACGCGTTCGGCGACGTCGTGCCGCACGCCGAGGAAGCGTATCAACGTGTCCGCGACAGCGACCGTTTCATGGGCTTCTGCCTGGCAGTGGCCGCCGGCAGCGGTGGCAAGGTGATTGCCCCCGAGGCGCTGCTCGAAATCGCACGCGCGGCCGGCCTGCGCAGCTTCCTGCACGGCGTGAACGCACCGGACGCGCGCGGGATCCTTGCCCGCTACCAGCGCGCCGTCGACGAGTATCGCGAATCGCTGCCGGCCGCCCCCGAACGGCAGGTATCGGGATGGGTCTACGACGCGACGCGGAAGGCGCTCGACGCCGTGCACGAGGTTGCGCTGGAGTTCGGCTGCCCACGCGGCGCGACGGTATCGGACTGGCTGCGCGAGCGGCTGTCGGCCACCCAGCAGCCGGAGCCGCGCGAAGCCATCATGTTCGAGCACGACGACGGGCGCTATGCGGTCGCGCCGAGCGCCGAAGTCGCCCACTTCACTCGCGACGAGCCGGCATGGCATCGCGTCGGACCTGTGGCCGTCTACGGATTTACTGGGGCGCAGCCGGAGCCGCGCGCCGAGGTGACGGACGACGACGTCATCAGTGCGTGCGACGCACACGGGATCACGCTGCCCGTAGATGCGGTTGGGCCCGCGACATCCCTTATCAACCTGTTCACCGCCCGCGCAGTAGGTGCAGCATGACCAAGCGCCGCCCCACCCCCGACCAGATCCTCGCGCGTATGTCCGCCGGCACCAAGTACGAAGCCAGCACGGTCGCCAGCAAGTTCGGCATCAAGGCCACGCAGATGAAACCGTTGCTTGAAGCGCTCGTCGAATCGGGCCGCCTGACGCGCGGCGCGCGCCGGCACGGCGAACGCCTCTGCCCGGCCTACGTCCGGCCGACCAACGCGGACATCGCACTGCGCGAGTCGACGTCGGTGGCCGGGCCGGCCTACGCGCCGGACTGGCGATCGACACTCACCGGCTACGACAGCGCGCACCGCGAGCGCGCCGAGCTCTGCATGATGGCGAGGACGCAATGAAAGAACATCCGATCCTGTTCAACGGCGAAATGGTTCGCGCAGTCCTCGACGGTCGGAAGACGCAGACGCGCCGCGTTTTCAAGGTGCCGGCCGGGCTCGGCTGGTACGTCAGCGGGTCGGCACGCGGCGAGGCGACCGGCGACCTTCATGATCTCGCCGGCTCGGGCTGGTGCAGCGTCGACGAGCTCGCTTGCCCGCACGGTATGCCCGGCGATCGCCTCTGGGTACGCGAAACGTTCTTCGCCTATGGGCGATGGGAAACGCGATACAGCGAGAAGAAGGGGCGCGATAAATGGCACTTCGTCGACCTGACGGCGGAAATGGACCGGCGCTACCAGTACGAAGACCCGACGCCGACCGTCGCGCGCCATCGTCGCAGCAGCACTCCTGCCTGGTGGCGCAGGCCGTCGATCTTCATGCCGCGCGCCGCCACTCGAACGCTGCTCGATGTGACCTGCGCGCGGGTCGAGCGCGTGCAGTCCATCACCGAGAACGACGCCGAGGCGGAAGGCACAGTTGCAGGCGCCTACGAGTACGACAACGGCGAAGGCACCGAGAGCGCCCGCGAGTCGTTTCAATGCCTTTGGGACAGCATCAACGCCGCGAACGGCCACGGTTGGGACGCGAATCCGTGGGTGTGGGTGTTGGAATTCAAACGAGTGGGAGGCCCGGAGCAATGACGAAGAAGAACGAACCGAACGCCGGCGCGCCGGCGGCCGACCTCCAGGTCGTCGCGCCGATCTCCAGCACGATCAGCGCGGTCAGCTTTCAAGGGTTGAGCATCACGACCCCAGACGGCGAGACGGCGACGCTCGCGGTGATCGACATGCAAGGCCGCATCATCGACTCGGGGCCGAGCGTGATGCGTGCCGTGTGGGAGGTCGCGATTAGGTCGTATCGAAACTTCCTGATCGGGAGCGGACATCTACGGGTACTGGCAAAACCAACGCAACACATCTAGCCGGCAAACAGCGCCCCTTACGGCGCTGTTTTTATTTTTACTCCACCAATCAAGGTCATTGGGCCCACGGCGGCGGATAAGATCCACATGCTCCGGCAGGTGTGCCACCACACATCATCACCGGTCCGTTACACTCGCACCCCTCTCTCGGCGGATTTCCGTCACGCTCGATTTTGCAGTAGGTGCGCTTCTCATCGTCCGTAGGCACGTAGCCTAATGGATGCGAATAGATGGTAAGGCGAACCACAATTGTCCCACCCCATCGATCAAATATGTTTCCACTTCCCCTCGACGACAGAGAGCCGGATACGCAGTTTTTTTGAATCGAATTCATTCCGTACCCACCATTTTTACGGCTCAGAACCTCAGATTTATATCCGCAAATTTGGTAGGAATCTGGAACGCATTGATTGAAATCCCCACTATTTCCACTTCCGCACGAACCATTCCAATCAGAATCACATGAATAGACAGAAGACTCCTTCATTACTCCGGGAACGCCTGCATAGCAATGATCGCCACAATCTTCAAAATCGTTAGCTAGAGCCGGCGCCGAAAGTAGAGCTGCCGACGTGGCCAAGGTTGCTAGAAAGCCTCTATCAAGAATCGGTCTCATATGCCACCATCCCGTCACGTTTTTTTGAGGTAAGGTATTCTTCGGTGGCACAACCTGTTTTCAGTCCACAAGAGAACGTACTAGGTCGTGCTGATCAATCATGCCCCGAAACTATGACGGCAACAACCTGGCGCAAGGCACGATTTCATGTTTCTCTACCCCGGGAAGGCGACGTCCGGTTCCCACCCACTACCAATTTATATATTTCTAGTATTTTTTAGGTTCGATTGAGAAGCGAATCCGTGGTTCCGGGTCGTCGCGTTCAAAGCTAAGGGAGGAATGCAACAATTGCACCGACGAACAAGCCACCGACTGAAACCGCACGCACGAACGATGTGCCGCACCAATCACCAACACCGCCAACGCAGTAGGCTTTCTGTGGTTGAGCATCACGACGCCGGCCGGTGAACCAGCAACGCTCGCGGTGGTCGACATGCAAGGCCGGATCATCGACTCGGGGCCGAACGTGGTCCGCGCAGTGTGGGAGGTGGCGACCAGGTCATATCGAGACTTCCTGATCGGCAACGGGCACCTGCGTGTGCTTACGCAGCCCCCAAGCGCCAGCGCCAACTAAAAAAGCGGCGCCATTCATTTGACGCCGCTTTTTCCATCGAGCTATTCTAGACTCGACTCGCTATTTTCCGGCTTGATGCGTCTTTGGAACTCTAAAAGACGGCACGGTGGGCATAGGAACTTGCAAGCGCATTGCGAAGTCCTGAACAATCTGACGATAATATGGCCAGAGATGGTACGGCATGTTGTGTGACGCGAACTCACTTACCCCTTCTTGAGGCAATTCGTCCGGCTTGCAACCGGCCACAATGTATTCGACAACAAAGTCGATCAGGAGATCACAAGCTACATCTTCCTCGTTCAATTCTGTATCGTCTGCTGGTATGCCCTCGCCCCCAGTCTTCACAATTCTCGTTCGTGTAGACGCCATGAACTTCATGAAGTTGATGGTCGGTTGCTTGGCATCGCCGGCAAATTCAACTTCAGAGACAGATATCTCGGACACCGTCCAATTAATCCGCGTGAAACTCTCGAATACCTGCCGACGATCGTACCAAGCGGCAACTTTTGCATCGATATGCGTTGGGAATGCCGTTTGGATGTGTAGATGCGGCAGGACCTTATCAAGCAGTTCTCGATTCATGCTGCTTTGCGAGCCTCAATAGTCGGAGCAGACGTAAACGTCTCGTTCGCGCCTTGGATAAGAGTGAAACGTCGGCTTCTAACGACAACTCCATCACGAGGAACAAACGATTCACCATCCGAAGTTACACTGAACGTCTTCTTGCGACCCGCTACTACATTCGGTTCAAGTTTGATATCCAGATGCATATCGAGAGCGTGCGCGATTTGTGCAGCGGTCGCCATCGTCACGTTATGCCGACCACTGAAGACCCTGCTAACAAACTCCGGCTTTTTATCCATCTGTTCTGCCAGAGCTTTTTGCGTAAGCCCCAGTTTTTTCATTGCCTCGACGAGTTGTCGGGACAGATCGAGCAATGCGCGCTCGGTCCAATATTCGGGAGATTTTTGTGCGCGCTTGAAGGCTTCCTTGTAGCGGCTACTGATCTTCATCTTCCTCTCCATCAATTTCAACTAGTTCCAAGGTGCCGTTCTTCTTGGCTTCCTGGTACTCCTTGTATGCCTCTTTTACCGCATTGACATGCGCTTTGGGTGTCTTCCCAGACTTACCCCCGGCCTTGTAGAACATTTTCGCCAGAACGATCATCCGACCGTCATCGTAAAAATACAGAAGGCGCAACGTACCAGAGACATCAAACTGCCAAATTTTGGGGTCGTCACAGACATCATGGGTACGGTTCTCAGCGAAGGCCTCTGGTCCATGCATAGCGACATGCTCGAGAAATGCCCAGCAGCGTTCAATGTCACCGTCCTTGATGTCGTCCAACGCGCGATCGCCGCGGGCGCTCAGCACCTCGTAGACGGACCACGCATGTTTGATAACGGCTTCTACGCGCAAGATATTAACTTAAAAGTTATTCTTCAAGGGGAGAGCTTGACATCGGCGTGTGGCATTGCTCGCAGAAGCCCGCTGCAGACGGGCAAGCCTGGGGTGCGGCGAAGTGTCGCACCCGCTGAAACGCCGGCCCACCGCATGCACGATCTCCGAGGATGTAGCCCGATTCTAGCACCGCTCTTGCCGTCTCCGACCCTGACTAGGGGTCACTCCGAGGTCACCACAATTGATATATATTGAGTATCTTACGGGCACCCGAGGCTGACAAAGCCTACTTTGGGGGACTGGGACATCTGGAATGTGGGGGCGTGGCGGCAAAAGCGTGAGTTTACAGCTATTTATGGGTCAGCGAGGCAAAACCAGCGGTCGAGAGCTCGCCGATGGCGCCCTCAATATGCAGCGCATGCGATCGCATCGGGCCGCCACGAACTGCGGATCGGCCCCTTTCCGGCCGACGGCGATGAAACGACCGATACGATCGCCACGCATCACTGCACGACGATTGCCCCGGCTCCGCCCCGCCGCTATGCGAAAATCCCGACATCCGCTCTCATCAATTACCCAACGGGATTCGCATGACCACCCACATCACGATCGAATTCACCGAGCACGCCGCCGAAACCATCGGCGAGCAGACCAGCACCAGCTTTTCCTATGACCAGGGCGCCCATGTGCCGCAACCCGGTGACTTCGTCGAACTCGAGAATTCGCGGCAGACGTTTCTCGTGATCGGCCGCGTGTTTTCGCTCAAGGCCAACTACAGTGCCGTCAAGCTCGTGCTCGATCTGCCGCCGCACGACGACGAGCAGGGATTCCCGGCACTGTGAACCATCGGGTCCGGCAACGCCGGCGTCGCCGCGGGCGTTCGCAAACGTCCGGACCGCCTTGTGCGAAAACGCTCCCGTAACGGGAGCGTCAAAAAGCCCGCCGAAGCGGGCCAATGCGAATCCAACCCCGCGCGCACGGAAACTTCGCAGCAGTCAGACACCGCTCGAACCACACCCACACCGCATCGCCCCGCCGCCGACCGGCCACATTTCCGCATCGAGTTGCGGCAACCCGGCTCCCGGCGCCGCCGCGCGGCTATCGTCACCGGACACTCCCGCACGCATCCATCCCGATTGTGCGCCGCCGTTGTCGCACGCACCCGCATGCGCTTCGCGGCACGCGACCGGCACGAGCGCGCGCCCGC
Source organism: Burkholderia sp. Bp9031 (assembly GCF_003857965.1). Classification (NCBI taxonomy): domain Bacteria; kingdom Pseudomonadati; phylum Pseudomonadota; class Betaproteobacteria; order Burkholderiales; family Burkholderiaceae; genus Burkholderia; species Burkholderia sp. Bp9031. The sequence continues at coordinate 1,885 of NZ_QTPW01000005.1, read as the reverse complement.
CAGGTGCGACACGTCCCGGTTGCGTTTCACTACTTGTCTGGAATTCGATCGACCGGACTTCGGTCATGCCCGCCTCACGCGCGCGAAGGCACGGGCATTCGGTGCCGACGATCAAGAACGACCGTCGGCGAATTCTTGCGGCAGCGGACCGTCAGCCATCGTCGTGCGAGCGCACACGATCGGCCGTATCGCATCGCCGCACGTCGCGGCACCGACCGTCCGGCGGCTCGCGCCGCCGCGGCCGGCCTGCCGCGAAAGCGTTACTTCTTCTCCGGCTCCGTCGCGCCCGGTTGCTTGAACGGGAACGTGCTGAACATCGACTTCGCCTGGTTCTGCATCTGCTCCTGCATCTGCACGAACATGTTCTTCGACTGCTCGATGTAGCTCGTCATCATCCCTTGCATCATCGGCGCCTGCATGTTCATGAACTGCGACCAGACTTCCGGATTCATCGCGTTGCCTTCGTAGAGGTTCTTCGACTGATCGGCAAGCTTGTTCTGGATGTCGATGAACGCCTGGATGTTCTTTTCCAGGTACGTGCCCATCATGCCCTGCATCGCATGACCGTAGAAACGAATGATCTGCGACAGCATCGACGACGAGAACATCGGTACGCCGCCGCTCTCTTCCTCGAGGATGATCTGCAGCAGGATGCTGCGCGTCAGGTCTTCGTTGGATTTCGCATCGACGACCTTGAAGTCCTCCTGTTCCAGCACGAGCTGCTTGACGTCGGTCAGCGTGATGTACGTGCTCGTCTCGGTATCGTAGAGCCGGCGGTTCGGGTACTTCTTGATGAGCCGCTCGGCCGTTTTCTTTGTAGTAGTCATGTAACGCCTTTGAATGCAGCGTAGCGCAAGTGACAAATCCCCGCCTCCCGGATCCGGGAGGCGGGGGCCTTCGGAAACGCCAGGCTGCGCGGCCGACCCGGCCCGCACAGCCGGACGTTCAGCCCATGTGCAGGCCGCCGTTCAGCGAGAAGTCGGCGCCCGTCGCGAAGCCGGAATCGTTCGACGCGAGCCACGCGACGATCGAACCGATTTCCTCCGGCCCGCCGAGACGACGCACCGGGATCGTCGCGACGATCTTCTCGAGCACGTCCGGACGGATCGCCTTCACCATGTCGGTGCCGATGTAGCCGGGCGACACGGTGTTGACCGTCACGCCCTTCGTTGCGACTTCCTGCGCGAGCGACATCGTGAAGCCGTGGATGCCGGCCTTCGCGGTCGAGTAGTTCGTCTGGCCGAATTGCCCCTTCTGGCCGTTCACCGACGAAATGTTGATGATCCGGCCCCAGCCGCGCTCGACCATCCCGTCGATCACCTGCTTCGTCACGTTGAACAGGCTCGTCAGGTTGGTGTCGATCACGGCCGTCCAGTCTTCATGCGTCATCTTGCGGAACACGACGTCGCGCGTGATGCCCGCGTTGTTGACCAGCACGTCGATCTCGCCGACTTCGGCCTTGACCTTGTCGAACGCCGTCTTGGTCGATTCCCAGTCGCCGACGTTGCCTTCCGACGCGATGAAATCGTAGCCGAGCGCCTTCTGGTCCTCGATCCATTTCACCCGGCGCGGCGAGTTCGGGCCGCAACCCGCGACCACCTTGAAGCCGTCCTTCGACAGACGCTGGCAGATGCTGGTGCCGATGCCGCCCATCCCGCCCGTTACGTATGCAATTCGCTGAGACATAAATCTCACTCCATTTTTTGGTTTCGAGAGCTGCCGGAGGCCCCTCTGACTTCACGTAGCGCTGGCCGAAGCCGCAATCGGCCGGCGCCCGGATTGGTTTGGCGGTGACGGCCGGTTACGGACGTTCGACCGCGAGTGCGACACCCATCCCGCCGCCAATGCACAGCGACGCCAGCCCGCGCTTCGCGTCGCGCTTGAC